>PLLC01000061.1:0-64266 GCA_003141195.1 Syntrophaceae bacterium | reverse complement strand
GGTACTTTTGCAATTACCTCTCATTTCTAAACTGAAACTGCGCACTTGTCGACGATAATGGCATCTGCTTCTTCCTTGTAGTCAAGCAATCTGTCATTTTTGCATGGTTACAAGATCTCGATACGTAATGACACCTCTATCGGGATTCTGAATATTCCTGGGACGAATATATTCAGGCATAACGCTTTGAGAATTCGAAGAATCAGCGAAGCTGATTTGAGGCGTAAAGGATATGTCTGCCGGAATGCCGCTAAAATGGCTTTTGGCGGGTAAATCAACAAAAAGGTGAGCCAATTTATCAAATAGACTGCCGACTCGATACATCCCTGCACAATGAGCGGCAACACACCCCCTATTTTGTGGTCAAACTTCCATTGACACACAAGATCCTTCTTCTATATACTCCCGCCGTGAAAAAGGAAGTTCTTATCAATGACGGCAACCCTGGGCGTGGTGTTCGTCCGCCGAGATCGAAGAGATCATAAAAAGCGGGCTGCCGGACGCCCGAACTGGGTCGTAGGATCGGGCGGCGACAGGATGAACAAGGTCATGTCGCGCATGTATGCCAAAGGCGATATCGGACCATTGTGTGAAAAATTGATCCCGTAAAAAAGATCACCACCGCCGCGGCAAAGGCTAAACACCCGTGGACAACCGTGTGCATGGGCATATATCGTAAATCGGCGATGGGAATGCCATGACGGATGACACTCAAGCGACCATACAGGTTTTACCTACCTCTATCACGGGGCTATTTAATGAACCGGTGCTGTATACGGAGTCGGATTTCATCTCCGGTGGAATGACCCGGCGGCAGCTGGTAGAGACCGCCTGTCGCATCAAAGTATTATTGGAGGACGAGGGGCGGAACCACAGGCCGGTCTGTCTTTGGACGGAGGACCGGGGCTTCTTTATGGCCGCCATTCTGGCTGCCTTATGCGGCGGTCCGGAGCTGGTCATTCCTCATACCCTCTCGGAACAGGTCGTTGACGAGGCATGCCGCTCAAAGGATACGCATCTAATCTTGTCGGACAATTCCCGGCCGGCGCCGGAGGGTGTGCGCCTGGAGGTGCCGGACATTTCAAAGACGCGTGTGAAAGCAGGCAGGTCTCTTAAGTTGGAGCGGGATCTCGATCGTCCTTTTTTGTGGTTGTACTCGGGGGGGTCGTCGGACAGGCCTTCGCTCTGGTCCAAGACGCCCCTAAATCTCCTGGGCGAGGCCTTCTTCCTGAGCGATCATTTCCACATCACCCCCCAGGACCTTTTCCTGGCGTCCGTGCCGCCGCAGCATATCTACGGTTTATTGTTTTCCGTCCTGCTGCCCTTCGTGTCTCGGGCCGGGGTCGTGAACGATACCCCTTATTTTCCGGGAGAGATCGTCACGAAAGCGGATAACGCACGGGCTACCGTTTTTATTGGATCGCCCATGCATTACAAGGCGCTGGCGGGGCGGCCCTTTCAACTGGACACTGTTCGTCTGGCTTTCTCCTCTGGAGGATTTCTGGAGGAAGCGCACAGTCTGGCCTTTTCAGCGAATACCGGCGCCCCTGTGGAGGAGGTGTACGGTTCCACGGAGACCGGTGGAATTGCCTCCCGCAGCCGTTGGCATGGCGAGGACGCATGGAAGCCGTTCCCCGTGGTTGAATGGAAAACCCGCGATGAACGCCTGCTGGTCAAATCGCCATTCATCTCGCCCGAATTGGCTAAGGATTCGGAAGGGTATTTTATGACCGGAGACCGGGTCGGGGTATGTAATGACGGCCGGACATTCGAGCTCTACGGCCGCGCCGACCGTGTGGTGAAGGTGGGTGGAAACCGTGTGGACCTGGGGGCCGTGGAAGAGAAGCTCAAGACCCATACCGGGGTCAAGGATGTCTATGTCTTCCAGGTAGCGGTCCAGGCCGGCCGGGAGAATGGAATCGCCGCATTGGTGGTCTATGATGGTACCTTGAAGTGTTTGAAAAACACCATGCGAGAAACACTCAGCCCGTTCGAGATCCCCCGGCATATCCGGAAGGTGTCCGCCATCCCCTCGACCGGGACCGGAAAGCGCGACCGGGAAGCGGCTCTACGCATGGTCGTTGATCAGAAGGTTTGCCGGTCGGATTTCCCCTGAAGCGGGTTGTGGTATCTCATTAAAAAACTCTTGGTCAGGTAATGAGCGATTACTACTGGGCGTCACTACGTCAAATCCGCATATCCCTGGTCTTGGGCGCGCGCTCTTTCAAAGCTGACGCTCAGTAAGGCTGTCGATTCGGCCTGGCGCCATGACCCGGCGGAGAGGGGAATTATCCGAATTGAATATGGCTCCCGGAGACGTCTGGGAATGTTGAAATTCCCTTTTTAAAATTCCCCTTGACAAAATCCGTTTTTGAAAGCAGGGTGAGCCCGCATTCATAAAATGAACGATCCTTCTATTATATAAACATTGGACCAGTGATGGAAAAAGCGAAGCGCAAGGAACGGGAATTCAATCTGAGACGGGCGGAGATCCTCGAACAGGCGGAGAAAATCTTCGCCGCGAAGGGGTTCTACAACACCACGGTGGCGGAGATTGCCGCAGCGTCGGGATTTGCCGTCGGAACGATCTACCTGTTTTTCGAGAGTAAGGAGCAGCTATACACCGCGATGCTCACTGAAAAGCTGAACATGATGTACGAGGGAATCCGGAAAGCGGTCGGGCAGGAGGCGGGCGTTTTCAGAAAGATCGAGGTTCTAACTGCCTCGAATTTCCAGTTTATCGAGAGCAATGCGGAATTCTGCAGCATCTTCGTCCGGGGGGATCATCTTTCGCTGTCGGAGGGAAGCGAGGCGCTCCGGGAGCGGATGATACGCGATTATGCCGACCACGTCTCCTTCCTTGAGGAGGTGATCCGCGAGGGGATCCGCACCGGCGACTTGAAGAAGATGGATCCGCGCATGATGGTCTCTGCGCTTCTCGGCATCATCAATTCCTGCTCCTTCAAGTGGCTCACCGTGGCGAAGGAAGGGTCTCTCAAAACGAAGGTTCCGTTTGTGCTGGACATTTTTCTGGAGGGGGTAAGGCAGAATGCGCACTGAAAAACGATCCCTCTGTGTTTTAGCCCTGATCATGATGATGGTCCTGGGGACGGCCGCCCGTGCGGCGGAGACGGTCAAGCCGCTGTCGCTTTCCGACAGCATCGATCTTGCCCTGAAGCAGAGCGTCCTCATCCACGCGGCGCAGGAGGGGGTTCGGGGGGCCGAGGCGCAACGGAAGGAGGCCTTCACGGGATTCCTCCCGAAGTTCAGCACGGCCTACAGCTACACCCGGCTCAATACGGATCCGACCTTCAACTATCCCGGAACATCTTTAACGCTGCCTCCTCCGATAGGATCAGTGACGATCCCGCCGAGCACCTACCAGGCCGGGACCAAAGAAAACTACAGCTGGAGCGTCGAGGCGAAGCAACCCCTCTTCGCCGGGGGCGGAATCCTCGCGAACTATCAGGCGAGCCGCCTGGGGGTGGATGTGGCCCGATTCGAAGAGACCTCGGCGGTTCAGGATCTCGTCCAGGAGGTGAAGATCGCCTATTTCAACATCCTGAAGGCGAGCCGGATCCTCACCGTGGCAAAGCAGTCCCTTGAATTGTTGAAGGCCCACAGGGACACGGCCCAGGCGTTTTACGACGTCGGCGTCATCCCCAAAAACGATCTGCTCTACGCCGAGGTCGAGCTGGCGAACGGCCAGCAGTTCCTGGTCCGGGCGGAAAACGCCGTGGAGATGGCCAAATCGAAATTCAACACGGTTCTCCGGCAGGAAATCAACGCCCCTGTCGAGATTGAGGACGTCTTGAACGACCGGTCCTTTGAGAAGCCGCTGGACGCCTGCATCGCCGCGGCCCTGGAGAACCGCCCGGAGATCCGGTCGTATGCCCTCCGGCTGGAACAGGCGAAGAGCCTTGTCACGCTGGCCCGAAGCGAGTATTACCCGAACGTCGGTGTGGTCGGGAACTACGAGAGGTACGGCGACACGCCGGGCGTCGCCGGAAGCCCCTACCGGGACCAGGAGAACTGGTATGTCATGGCGGTGGCAAACTGGAATTTCTGGGAATGGGGGAAGACAAAAAATCGTGTAGATGCCGGTCTCAGCCGCGAAAACCAGGCGGCTGATATCCTGACCAACATCCGCGATCAGATCACCCTCGAGGTGAAAAATGCATTCCTCCTCCTCCATGAGGCGGAAAAACAGGTGCAGGTGTCGAAAAAAGCGATCGAACAGGCCGAGGAGAATTTCCGGATCAACACCGAACGGTACCGGGAGCAAGTGGGGACCTCGACCGATGTGATCGACGCCCAGACCCTTCTCACGAAAGTTAGATCGGATCACGACAACGCCCTCGGAGATTACAGCATCAGCCGGGCGAGGCTGGAGCGGGCAATGGGAACCGCCGTGCGGGGTGAGACGAAGTGAAGCGGCCGGCGCCTTTGCCCTTAACCCTTCTCCTTTTCGCGATCCCAGTCGTCCTGATGCTTCTGGCGGGATGCGGCGGCAGCGGGGCGGAAGAATGCGTGTCATGGTGGGCCCGTCAAACCACTTGCAAGGAGAGTCCATGAAGAAAATCGTAATGGCGCTATCGGTCGGCGGCCTCCTGTTTTTT
The DNA here is from genome assembly GCA_003141195.1 of Syntrophaceae bacterium. Lineage (GTDB taxonomy): Bacteria > Desulfobacterota > Syntrophia > Syntrophales > UBA5619 > UBA5619. The sequence goes on along the minus strand of PLLC01000061.1, from coordinate 59,647 downwards.
TTGTTTGCGGCAGCGCCGGCCTCCCTTTTTGCGCAGGAATATTCCCTGGAAGATCTCAGCCGGATCGCCCTAACCCGTTCCGAAAAACTCCGGGTGGCGGAGGAGAACCTCACGATTTCCGAGATCGGGATAGATAAGGCCCGCTCTTTCCTGCTCCCCCGTATGACCGCTTTCGGCGGCGTCACGCAGTATTCTGAAAAGATACTGAACGAACAGGGAACCCTTCTCCAGCCGGAGAGCGCCTCCTTCTGGGGGGTCCGGTTGGACGAGACCTTCTCTCTGAGCGGACGGGAATTGACGGCTCTCGGCATATCGAAGCAGAACGTGGCGAAAAGTCAGTTTGATCTCACGGCCATCCGCGAGGACTATCTCCTCCGGTATGTGGCCGCTGCCTATTACGATGTCCTCATGGCCCGGAAGAACCTGGAGATCGCCGATGCCAACCTGGAGAGATTGACAAAATACCGCGAAGCGGCTGAAAAACGGCTCCGAATCGGCGAGGTGACCAAGACGGCGCTCCTCAGGGCGGAGGGGGAGCTCTCCGGTGCGAAATCGGACCGCCTTCAGGCGCAAAACGGTCTCGAGCTGGCAATGGCCGTCCTGGCGAGCAATGTCGGAATCGCAGGGGACTTCTCGCTTCGGGAAGTTCCCCCGGTGGAGGGTGAAGTCCCTGTGCTGAGCTTTTTCCAGGAACAGGCATTCGCCGCGCGGGCGGATCTGAAAAGTCTGGAGGTGCAGAAGCAGATCGCTGCGGATCAGATCAAATATGCCGAGGGGGCCTTCTGGCCCACCGTTTCCGTATCCGGAGTCTATAGCGTATCCGATCAGTACCCGCCAACGGCAAGCCTGAACCGGGACAGCATCTACGGCGGGGTTGCGCTGAACTTCCCCTTTTTCGAGGGGGGGCTCCGGAAGGCCGAACTGGCGGAGGCTAAGGCCCGGGAGAGGCAGGCCGCGCTTTATTACGAGGACATGAAAAAGGGGATCGAGATCGAGGTCCAGACCGGCTATCTGGATCTGGTTACCCAGAAGGGAATCCTCCTGTTTCTCAACGACCAACTGCTTTTCGCCCGTGATAACTACCGCGCCGTGGCGAGGCAGTTTGAGTTCGGTCTGTCGAACAGCCTCGATGTGATGGACGCCAACACCCTTCTGGTGTCGGCGGAGCGGAAGGTGGCGTCGGCGGAGTACGGTTACCGGCTGGCCCTCCTACGAATCAAGAAGGCTACGGGAGCGCTGCTTGCGACAGTGGCCGCGACGAAATAGAATAGACAGGTCAGGAAGGAGTTTTGCATGTTCGGACGAACGTCGTCTTTAACCGGGGAAGTCAGGTCGGATCGGCAAAGAATCAGGGCTGGTTCGGTGGTCATGGCAATCCTGCTGTGCGCCGGAGTCTCCTTGAATATCGGGTGCAAGAAACAGGAGCAGAAAGTGGCCACGGAGAATGCCGTCAACGTCCATGTCTGGACGGCGGAGACCCGCTCGCTCCGGCCTTTCGTGGAGTCGATCGGGACACTCAATCCGTACGAAATTGTCAATGTCAGTTCCGAACTGGACGGAATCCTCAAGACGATCCACGTCGACGAAGGATCTCCCGTGACCCCCGGTCAAGTCATTGCCGAGATCAAGGAGACCGATTACCGGCTTGCCGAGGAGCAGGTAACAGCCGCCCTGAAACAGGCGCAGGCAAGCCTGGCCAATGCGAAACTCGAGCATCAGCGCAAGGAGGCCCTCTACCGGGAGGAACTGGTCACGAAGCAGCAGTTTGATGATATTGTCGCGCGTCTTGCCGTTGCCCAGGGGGATGTGGAACGGGCAATGGCGGAACTCGACCTGGCGAAGGAGAAATTGACCAAGACGAAGATCCATGCCCCCATGGCCGGCAGCATCAAAGAAAAGAAGGTCACCGCGGGGGACTATATCCGCAACGGCACGTTCCTGGTCTCGATCATCCGGACGGACCTGTTGAAACTCTCCTTTACCATTCCGGAGAAGGATGTGGGAGGCCTCCGGGCGGATCAGGATGTCTCCTTTGCGGTGGATGCCTTCCCCGGGCGCGAATTTCGCGGCCGGGTGAAGACAATCTATCCCAGCCTGGAGGAGAAGACCCGTTCCCTCCAGGTCGAGGCCGTGGTGGCCAACCCCGACCGGAGTCTCAAGCCGGGGCTTTTCGCCCGCGTGACGCTCTACACGGGGACGTCGCGGGACACGGTTGTCGCCCCGATCACCGCGCTCCTCTACGATAACTCCACGACCAAGCTCTTTGTCGTCGAGGGGGACAGGGCCAAGGAAAGAAAAGTCAAGATCGGACGTAAATATGGGGAGTTCATGGAGATCACCGAGGGGCTGAAGGAAAAGGAGATCGTCGTGACCGTGGGACAGAACAATCTGATGGAAGGAGTGCTGGTCCATGTGGCTCGCTGATACCTCAGTCAAAAGGCCGGTTTTCGCCACCATGGTCATCATGGCCCTGGTGGTACTCGGTGCGGTCAGCTATCCGGAGATCGGCCTGGACCTCTTGCCCAAGGTCGATTTCCCGATCGTGACGATCTCCACGCACCTCAATGGGGCGAGCCCCGAGGTCATCGATGTGGACATCACCGACAAAATCGAAGGGTCGGTCAACACGATCAACGGCGTAAAGTCGATCACCTCGAGCAGCACCGAGGGGGACTCCCGGATTACGATAGAGTTCGTCCTCGAGCGGGATATCGATCTTGCCGTTCAGGACGTCCGGGAAAAGGTTGCCCTGATCCGGAACAAGCTGCCCCAGGACATCGATGAACCCAAGATCGCCAAGGTCGATCCCGATGCGACGGCGGTCATGTGGCTGAACCTCTCGGGCCAGAAGTCGGTCCGCGAACTTTCCACCTACGTTGACGAGGTCCTCAAGGAGCAGCTCCAGCGGATCAACGGCGTCGGCGACATCCAACTGGGCGGCCTCCAACTGCGGCAGGTCCGCGTCTGGCTTGATGCCAGCAAGCTTCAGGCCTACGGGATCACCGCGAACGATGTCATGGGCGCCCTCCAGCGGCAGAACGTCGAGCTTCCCGGGGGCCGGATCGAGAGCCTCTCCAAAGAATACACGGTCAAGGTCAAGGGGGAGTTTCTCAACGTCCCCGACTTCAACGACCTGGTCATCGCCTATGACAAGGGCGCCCCCGTCCGTCTCCGGGACCTCGGGAAGGCGGAAGACGGGATGGAGGAGCGGCGCTCCATCGTCCGCTACAACGGAATCCCGGCCGTGGGTATGGGCGTTCAGAAGCAGTCGGGGACGAACACCGTGGCCGTCGTCAACGCGGTCAAGGCGGAGATCGTGAAGATCAACAAGACGCTCCCGCCGGGGATGACCTTGAACATCGCCATCGACCAGTCCATCTTCATCCGACGGTCCATCGCGGAGGTTCAGAAGCACTTGATCCTCGGGAGCTTCTTCGCAATCCTCGCCGTCTTCATCTTCCTCCGGAACGTCCGGACGACGCTGATCAGTGCGGTCGCCCTGCCGGTGTCGATCATCGCCACCTTCGCCCTGATCCGGGTCTTCGACTTCACCTTCAACAACATGACGATGCTCGCGCTGACACTCTCCGTCGGGCTCCTCATCGACGACGCGATCATCGTCATCGAGAACATCTACCGTCACGTCGAGGAGGGGATGGCGCCGCGGGAGGCGGCGACCTTCGCCACCTCGGAGATCGGCCTCGCCGTCATGGCAACGACCTTCGCCATCGTGGCGATCTTCCTTCCCGTCGCCTTCATGAAGGGAATGATCGGGAGGTTTTTCCTCCAGTTTGCCCTGACGGTCGTCTTTGCGGTCCTGGTCTCCCTGCTGGTTTCCTTTACCCTGACGCCGATGCTCGCCTCGATCTTCCTGAAGCGCGTTGCCCTCAAGAGGGAAAACCCGGCCGGCAAGCCAGCCGCCATCGCGCCTCAGCACCGCCTGGCGGAGTGGTTTGAGAGGGGATACAAAAAAATGGAGAGGGGTTACCGGCATGTCCTGGCCTTTTCCCTGAACCACCGTGGGATCATGCTGGTCGGCGCCCTCATCCTCTTTGCCGGCAGCCTCTATATGACGACCTTCCTGGGGAAGGAATTAATCCCTCCCGAGGACCAGGGGCAGTTCATCGTCCGTCTGGAGGCGCCCATCGACTATTCTGTGGAGAAGGCGGATGAGCTCTTCCGGCCTGTTGAGAAGATCCTGAGGCAAATGCCGGAGGTTATGGCGGTTTACTATGTACTCGGCATCGGCGGCTACATCAACCGGGCGATAATGATGACCAGACTCATCCCGAAGAGCGAACGCAAGAAGACCCAGATGGATCTGAAAAAAGAGATCCGTCAGAAGCTGAGCCGGTTTCCCGGCCTCAAGGTATCGGCGGAGGACTTCTCCATGATCGGCGGCGGTCAGCGGCAGGTGCCGATCCAGTACAGCGTCCGTGGACCGGATCTCATGGCGATTCAGACCTATGCGAAGCAGATCTCCGACGAGTTCTCCAAAAAACCGGGGGTTGTGGACGTCGACACCTCCCTCGAGATGGGCAAGCCCGAACTCAAGGTTTTCATCGACCGGGACAAGGCGGCCGATTTCGGGGTGGACATATCGACCATCGCCGAGGCGATCAACCTCCTCATCAGCGGTGAAACCGATGTGACGAAGTACAAGGACGAGAGCCGGGGAAAGCGATACGACCTGCGGATCCGCCTCAATCCCGAAGAACGGAGGGATCCGGATGACCTGAAAAAGCTCTACGTCCGGGCTCGCGACGGACGGCTTGTCGATCTCGGGAACATGGTCCGGATCCAGGAGGGAGGAGGCCCGAGCGTCATCAACCGCGCCGATCGTCAGCGGGCGGTCACCCTTTTCGCCAGCCTCGAGGGGATACCCCTGGGGCAGGCGATCGAGGAGCTCAACGGCATCGCGGCCAAGATCCTGCCTTCCGACTATCTTCCGAAATACCGGGGGCAGGCCGATACGATGGCGGAATCCTTCGGGTACCTGCTGTTCGCTCTCATTCTCGGGGTGACCATGGCCTACATGGTCCTTGCCGCACAGTTCGAAAGCTTCGTCCATCCCTTCACGGTGCTCCTGGCGATGCCGCTCTCGTTCATCGGGGCCTTCAGTGCGCTCCTGCTGACGGGAAATACACTCAGTATCTACAGTTTTATCGGCCTCATCCTCCTGATGGGGCTGGTCAAGAAAAACGCGATCCTGCTCGTCGATTACACGAACGTCTTGCGGGCGCGGGGCCTTTCCCGCAAGGAGGCTATCCTCCAGGCCGGACCGGTCCGGCTGCGCCCGATCCTGATGACCACCTTCGCGATGGTCTTCGGGATGCTGCCGGTCGCCCTCGGCATAGGAGAGGGAGCGGAATCCCGTGCTCCCATGGGAATTGCGGTCATCGGCGGACTTCTTACCTCGCTGTTTCTGACACTTGTCGTCGTACCGGCCGCCTATGACCTTTTCGACGACTGGCAGGGGTTCTTCCAAAGGCGCCGTAAAGGGAAAAAGGACGGCGTGATGGAACAGCCACGGATTTCTCCCGTCGCCAAGGAGGGCGGAACGTCACAACCGTGAATCAGGAGGGGGTATCCCATGAAGATGTTTCTGATCATCTACTGCGAGGCGGCGGATGAGGATGTGATCGCTGCCCTGAAGGAGGCCGGGATCCACGGCTATACCAAGATGGTGGAGGCCCGGGGCGAGGGGACGGAGACGGAGCCCAAGCTCGGAACCCACTGCTGGCCCGGAAAGAACAACGTCCTGTTGATGGCCGTGGCCGACGAAGAGGTTTCCCGGATCAACGAACGGATCCGACGGCTCCAAGAGGAGCATCCCCGCGCCGGCGTCCGGAGTTTCCGCCTGCCGATGGAGGAAAATGTCTAACACCCATCGGCGTCGTTCCCTGCAAAATATCCATGCCAAAATATCCCTTGACAAGCAATAACAGCCCCCCTATTCTTAACTGTCGATAGTGGTATTTTATCAAGCAAACAAATAAATATCAAAGAAAGGAGTATCATCATGTCCACTTCTATCTTGCGCATCAACATGACCGATCTGACCTATCGCGTAGAGGAAGTCCCAGAAGCCTACAAGCATCTGGGCGGGCGCGGGATGACCTCGTCTATTGTCGCCGACGAGGTTCCGCCGCTGTGCCATCCACTCGGCCCCAACAACAAGCTCGTCTTTTCACCTGGTATGTTGACGGGCACCGCCGCGCCGACATCGGCCCGCGTCTCGGCCGGGGCCAAGTCGCCGCTGACCGGCGGTATCAAGGAGTCCAATGCCGGCACATCGTGGGCCTGCGACCTGGCGGTGATGCAGGTCAAGGCTATAGTGGTCGAAGGCCAGCCCAAGGCAAAAGGCAAGTTCTGGGGTGTCAATCTCGCTTGGGACGCCGCGGCCGGCAAGCCCAAAGTCAAGTTCTTTGACGCGACTGAATATGCGGGCAAAAGCCTGTATGAGGTATTCCCGAAGGTGTACGAACGGTTCGGGAACAAGGTTACCATTGCCGGATGCGGCGTGGCGGGTGAATATGGCTACTGCAACGCGGGCATCGCGTTCAACGACGAGTTCAGGCGTCCCAGCCGCTATTCCGGGCGCGGTGGCCTGGGCTCCGTCATGGGCAGCAAGGGACTCAAGTTCATCGTCATCAACGATGATGGCGCTCCCGGCGTGCAGATTACCGACAAGGCCCTGTTTAATCAGGGCTGCAAGAAGATGACGGACGCCCTGCGGACCCACAACATTACCAAGCCCAAGGGCACCCTGAACACTTATGGCACGGCGGCCTTGATCAATGTCCTCAACGAGGCCGGTGGCCTGCCGACCCGCAACTTTTCCAGTGGCCGTTTTGAAGGCGCCGGCAGTATCGCCGGTGAGGCCGTCTTCGATGGGGTCAAGCAACGCACCGGCAAGGAAACGTACAATCATGCCTGCAGCCCCGGCTGCATCATCCAGTGCTCCAACACATGGTACAAGCCTGATGGCACAGAGCATACCTCCTGCTTGGAGTACGAGTCAATCTGGGCTTTTGGCGCCGACTGCGGCATTGACAACCTGGACGATGTGGCCGAGATGATTCGCCTGTGCAATGCCTACGGCCTGGACACCATGGAGACCGGCACCGCCATTGCCGTGGTAATGGAAGCCGGTGTGATCAAGTTCGGCGACGGCAAGGGCGCAATCAACCTGGTCCACGAAATGGGCAAAGGGACGCCGATGGGCCGTATCCTGGGCGGCGGCACTGCGCTCACCGGCAAGGCGTTCGGCGTGATCCACGTGCCCACGGTCAAGGGCCAGAGTATGCCCGCCTATGAGCCTCGCGCCGTCAAGGGCATCGGCATCACCTATGCCACCACCACCATGGGCGCCGACCACACCGCCGGCTACACCATCGCTCCCGAAATCCTGGGCGTCATGGGCAAGCAAGACCCGCTCAGCCCTGAAGGCAAGGCGGGCCTGAGCCGCGCGTTCCAGGCGACTACGGCCTTCATTGACTCCAGCGGCCACTGCCTATTCATCGCCTTTGCCATCCTGGACATTGCCAGCGGCTATGAAGGCATGGTCGAAGAGACCAACGGCGTCCTGGGCACCAACTGGAGCGCGGCTGACATCCTCGCGCTGGGCGGATCCATCTTGAAGAAAGAGCGCGCCTTCAACGAAGCGGCCGGTATCGGCAAGGCCGCCGACCGCGTGCCCGAGTTCATGAAATTGGAGCCGCTGCCTCCGCATAACCAAGTCTTTGACGTGCCAGACAGCGCATTGGATTCGGTCTTCGCCGAGCTGTAGCAGATCGCAGCAGCAAACGGACGGGGCAACCACTGCCCTGTCCGTTTGCTGCTGAGGCAAGATGCCCAAAATCATAACCGACGATCAGGGCCGGCTGGCTCTGCCTGATGATTTTGTCCAGCGCCGACGACTGGCCCCCAACCTCGAATACTGGCTGGACGAGCGCGAAGGCGAACTCATTCTCCGCCCGCGGCTCCCCGACGCGCGCAAGCTGTACATCGAGCCAACGACTCAATGTAATCTCCATTGCCGCACCTGCATCCGCAACGTCTGGGGCGACCCCGAAGCCGAGATGGCTATGGATACGTTCCAGCGTGTGGTAGACAGCCTGGAGAGCCTGCCCGACTTGACCCGTGTCATTTTCACTGGCTTTGGCGAACCTCTGTCACATCCCAACATTCCTCTGTGCCCATGAGGCGACCATGCGTGTCCACGTGAAACTCTTTGCTACCTTGCGTCACTTCGCTCCCAGCGCGGCGATCGGGCTTCCTTTTGAAATTGACTTGGCTGAGGGAGCTGCCGTAGCGGACTTGATCCATCATCTAAGTTTGCCTGCTGAAGAAGCGAAGATGGTCTACGTCAATGCCCGCGCCCGGCCTGAGGATTGGCGTCTGGAACCTGGCGATGAAATCGGTATCTTTCCGCTGATTGGAGGGGGATAGAGTGTCGGATATCACCGTAGATACGTGGCTGTATGGCGAGTTGGCGCGTTACGGAGGCCAGGCGGACAAGGGCAGTTACGCCAACTTGCAGGTGCGCTTACAAGCAGGACGCACGGTGAATGATTTATTGGCCTATCTGAACATGCCGACTGAGGCGCGTGGGATTACGTTCATCAACGGTCAGTTGAGTGCCATGCCCGGTCTGCAGCCGGACCTGGGGCATGCCCTGCGCGATGGCGACCGTGTGGCTTTTTTTCATCTCCAGGCCATGTGGCCCTTCCAGTACCGGCTTGGCGCGGCGGCGATTCCCGAGATGGCCGACGCGATGCAGGCCAGCCAGGATCATGGCTTGCATCACACGTACAAGGCTTAGCACGCATCACGCCCCCGCTTGAGAATCATCGCTTGGCCCGCTTCCCGCCAGATCTGGGGTGTCGTTAATCGTGCCGATAAACAGGGAAAGATCAGGACGGTGAAGAGAGGGATTTATGCCGGGTTAAATTAAGAAGCTTCTTAAGGATACGATGTACAGATTACCTAAACCCCGTTTTTCAGCAAAGAGCCGGGTCTTATGTTGTTTTCGGAGTTCTTCCTGGAGTCGTTAGGCTCACAAATTTCTATGATATAGTAGATTTTGAATGGAAATCGTGATAATAAGCTCATCATATAAAACACAGTTGACAGAGTTCCATCCCGTGTAACCATGCTGGAGGAAAATATGGACTGGCTGACAAATACCCCGTCTCATGGAAAAAGAGATGGGTTTTTTATTGCCCATAAAGAAGTCGAGGGGATTTTATGCCGATTTGCATAAAACGCCAACCTCCCGAAATGGTAGCTGCCATAGTTAAAACGGTTTCTGATAAACTGGGACGAGAAGCCATCTTCCGAAGGGTAAACAATCGAGAAGAATATTTCATTTTGGATTTAGCATTTTCATATTTCCAAAAGGCAGACAGAAATAGGCGTAATGACTACCGCAGTGGTTACCTGTATGTCGTCAACAAAGAGAAAAAGAGGTTGCTTTTCGCATTAGCGCACACTCCTATAATGTCGTCGTTCTTCAAAAATAATTTCGACTACGAAACATTTAGGGCAATTATTGCAAATACCGCGAAATACAGAGACGAGAACTACTTGCGCTTCTCAAGAAGGGGTATTAAGGAGGAGATTAGGACCCTCCATTTAGAAGTGTTTTTGAACAAACTTGACGAGTTAGAAGCAGCTGGCTTTACAAAAACGGTATTCGGTAAATCCAAGGTTGGGAAGACGGGGGTTGGGAACATTTTCGGGGTGTGTCTCGCGAGCGACTTCAACCAGGAGGCGATAGGCGAGATAATACAGAATAGTTGGGATCTATTTCTATGGTTGTATCCGTCAAAGCCTGTATTTAAGAGGAATGCTTCTTTAAACAGGAGCTTACAAAGCATAGATAGTAAGTGCGAGATTGGAAAAATCAAGAATCTGCCCAAAGGCGTCATAGAAACACCGTGTTCCGGGCAAGTAGAGGGCGCCCATATAACACCGTACAAAGATGGTGGTTCTGATAAGCTGCAAAATGGTGTATGGCTGTGTAACGCTCACCACCGTTTGACGGAATACAAGTTGGATGGCAGTCGTGGAGTTGATCGGTTTGAAGTAGAGTATAGAGGCTGAACAACCCAGATAGCAGCAAAGAGAAGCGCATAATCGGGTGCAGTGGATCGCCGAAAAACCGGTTACCACTGACCCAGGCGTTGGACGAGAGGAGATAAGACAATGGCGATACCCGATTTCCAAAGCGTGATGTTACCGCTGATGCGTCTCTGCGCCGACGGAAAGGAACACGCCATCAGTGAGACGACCGATACTCTTGCTGATCAGTTCAAGTTGACGGATGACGAGCGCAAGGCTCTTCTTCCCAGCGGCGTACAAGAAATATTCCGTAATCGCGTTGCATGGGCCAAGTCACACTTGAAGATGGCGGGCCTACTCGAAACTCCAAAGCGCGGTATCTACAGGATCACAGAAAGAGGATTGGAGACCGTCCGCAAGAATCCAACCTTGATCAACCTCAAGTATCTCCACCAATTTCCCGAATATGTGGCCTTCCGAAAAACCCACCGCGAACGACCGGAATCCACAAATGACAACGAAAACGGACAGTCGGGAACGCCTGAAGAAGCGCTTGAATCGGCCCATGAGAAAATCCGCGACAGCTTGGCGACAGAAATTCTCCAAAAGCTGAAATCCTGCACACCCTCTTTCTTCGAGCGGCTCGTCGTTGAGGTCATCGTCAAGATGGGGTACGGAGGTACGCGCCAGGATGCAGGAAAAGCAATAGGGAAATCAGGAGATGGTGGAATCGACGGGATCATCAAAGAAGACAAACTCGGGCTCGACACAATCTACATTCAGGCGAAACGGTGGGAGAACACTGTCGGACGGCCAGAGATACAGAAATTCGTCGGGGCATTGACGGGACAACGCGCAAAGAAAGGACTCTTTATCAGTACGTCCAATTTCTCCAGCGATGCGATGGACTACGTTTCGCGCGTTGATACCAAGATCGTTCTGATTGATGGCGAGACGCTGGCCCAGCTCATGATTGATCACAATGTCGGGGTCTCAACCATCGCAACATACGAGCTGAAGAAAATCGACTCGGACTACTTCACGGAAGAATGAAGAATGTCCAACAAGGTGGTGGAACGGTACCTCTCCACCGACATTATCAACCATTTCTCTTGATAATCTACGGTCATTACAACCATCTCAGATCATTTGTTTGTAGGTGTTGTCGTTTTCTAAAGGGCGGAGCAAAAGTGAGACGGGTGGCGTACGCAGCAAAGGCTGACATCAAAAAGAAAGAAATAACGGGGATTGACTTCCTCCAATACGAAGGATAAATTTGCCGAGAAACGGTAGAATGATTTGGAACAGTATGTGTTAGGCGGGTGTATGCCGTAACGCACCAAAATTGAAGTGAGGATCTGTAACGGAAAGTAATAACCATGATTCCCAAATCAACCATTAAGACCTTCTTCCGCCACGCCCGCGAACTGGGGGCGCTGGAAGCCAAGCTGATCGAAGCGGCCAGTATCGTCACTGCGCCCTGGGTCAGACTCAAATGCCGGTACGGCTGCGGCGGCTATAACACGAGCCTCTGCTGCCCGCCGCATACGCCCACCTACCTGGAGACGCGGGAGGTGATCGACAGTTACCAATGCGCCATCCTGATCCACTGCAAGGAGATCGGCAGCTCCACCGCGATCGTCTGCGACCTGGAACGCCGCATATTTCTGGCCGGTTTTCACAAGGCCTTTGGCCTGGGAAGCGGGCCATGCCAATTGTGCGCGAAATGTAATGCCAAGCGATGCATCCACACCGAGCAGGCGCGTCCCTCCATGGAGGGCTGCGGCATCGACGTGTATGCCACGGTCCGGGCCAATGGCTACCCCATTGAGGTGGTGAAGGATTACTCGGACGACGCCAATTACTACGGCCTGGTGCTGATCGAGTGATAATTCCCTGTTCCGGGGAGTTACGGCTACGGGCGCCATCTCGCCCCGTCGATGAAAACCGCGTAAGGAGCCTATGGCGAAACAGAGGGGGTCAAGACGGCAGAAGGATATCGCCCGTGTGTTGCGGGATCGGAAGGCGCTCCCGTCCGAAAAGATCCGAAAAGGGAAGAATGAGAGAAAGAAATGACGAGGAACACGGCCGGGGGCGTGTGGTCCGCGGAGGACCGGAAACAGATCACCGCGCAGGGGCTGAACGTCGAGGAGGTGGAGAGACAGATCAAGATCTTCCGGCGGGGCGTCCCGCCGGTCCGTCTGAACCGGCCCTGCCGGGCGGGGGACGGGATCGTCGTAATTCCTGAGGCGGAGCAGCAGAACCTCCTGGCGGCCTATGAAGAGGCCCGCCGGACGCGCCGGTTTATGAAATTCGTTCCCGCGTCCGGGGCGGCGAGCCGGATGTTCCAGGAGTGGTACCGCGGCCTCGATGCAGGCGGTTTCGCTGACGAGGTTGCACGAGCGGCCTTCGCCGGCGACCTGAAGCGATATGCTTTCTTCCCCGATCTGCGGGCGGTTATCGCCGCAAAAGGAAGGGATATTGACTCCCTGCTTGCGAATCGGGAGGAGGCGGCCGTCCTGCGTTTCATCCTAACGGAGGAGGGTCTGAATTACGGCCTCCTTCCCAAGGCACTTTTGAAATTCCACGCCCATCCGGAAGGGTGCCGGACCGCCCTCGAGGAGCACCTTGTCGAGGCGGCCCTCTACGCCCGGGATGCCGGAAACGTCTCCCGCCTCCATTGTACCGTTTCCCACGAACACGAGGCCGCCGTCCGGGCGCTTCTGTCGCGGGTGATCCGTGATTACGAATCCCGTCTGGATACGGTATTCGAGGTCGGCATCTCCACCCAAGATCCGGCAACAGACACCATCGCCGTCGATCCGGAAAACCGCCCTTTTCGAACCGAGGAGGGGGGACTGATTTTCCGCCCCGGGGGCCACGGCTCGCTCCTCCGGAACCTGAATCTCCTCGATGAGGACGTTATCTTCCTCAAGAATATCGACAATACCGTGCCGGATCGCCTCAAGACGGAGACGGTCCTCTGGAAGAAGCTCCTGGCCGGCTATCTGATCCGGCTTCAAGAGGAGATCTTTGCCTGTGTTCGACTTCTTGCGGAGGAGAACGGCACGGGGAAAGAATTAGAGAGGATATGCGATTTCGCGCAAAAGGAGGTGAACATCGGCATCCCGCCCGCTTTCCGGGATCTTTCCCGATCCGAGCGTCGGTCGTTTCTTTTCGGGTGGCTGAACCGGCCTCTCCGGGTCTGCGGGATGGTGAAAAATGAGGGAGAGCCGGGCGGCGGTCCTTTCTGGGTCGATGATCCGGACGGGAACGGCGGGGCCTCCCTTCAGATCATCGAGGAGTCGCAGATCGACCGGGGCGATCCAAAACAGCGCGCCGTCTGGTCATCCGCCACGCACTTCAACCCCGTCGATATCGTCTGCGGCGTCCGGGACTTCCGCGGGCGGAAATTCGATCTCCCGGCGTTCGTCGATCCGGCAACGGCGGCGATCACACGGAAGTCGGAGAAGGGGAGGGAGCTTCTCGCGCTGGAGAGGCCCGGTCTCTGGAACGGGTCGATGGCCTTCTGGAACACCTTATTCATCGAGGCGCCCCTCGCGACCTTCAATCCGGTCAAGACCGTCGATGATCTCCTCCGGCCGCAGCACCTTTAGAATTACCGTATGAGATCAGATGAGCAGGCGTTCCGCCTCTTCCGGTGTTACGGCCAGGACCGTGAGCGGCGTCATGATCCCGTCCCGGAGACAATGGACGGCCGCCTCGCGGTCCCGGGGGGCGTCGCTGTAGCGGGCGCAAAGCCCGGCCGCCAGACGCCGCGTCTCTTCATCACCGCCTCCGGGAACCAGGACGGTCGGTCCCGGGAATTGATCGACCCAGATGAGCGCATCGCACGCCTCGGACAGCCTCTCGATTGTGCCGTTGTCGTTGGCGTTTCGTCCAACCACGGCCTTCGTCGTGTCGGTGAGTCGGAAATGTCTCCCTACCTTCAGGAGTTCGATGTCCCGGATCCGGTAGTCGGGATGCCGGTTAAAGAGGTCGCGGAGACGCCGGGAGAAGAGGGGATCGGTGAGAAGGCAGCCGCCGGCGGGCGGAGGGTAGGAGGTGATGCCGTAATGCACGGCCATCTCCATCTGCCGTTTCCGGCCTCTCCCCTGGATATCGCAGAGTCGGCTGCGATCCACCTTGCCCGACCGTTCCGGTTCCGTCTCCGGGAGGAGCTGTGCGCTGAGGGGACGGAGGATGCGGTCCGGATAACCCGCATTTTTGGCCACAACGTAGAGGGATTGTTTCCCCTGGGACATGGGGCGTTCACCCAGAACCTCCCCGGTGAAGACGAAATCGGCGCACTCCTCCTCCATCCGCCGTCCGGCGATCCGGAGCATCAGCGTGTGGCAGTCGATGCAGGGGTTCAGGTTCCTTCCATAGCCGTAACGGGGCGCCCGCAGCATCTGCAGGTGTTCTGCCGTTATGTCGAGAACGACGAGCGGCAGACCGATCCTCTTCGCGGTCTCGCGCGCCTTCGCGGCGCTGAAAAAGGGGGTCTCAAAGGTGATCCCCAAAACCTCGATCCCCTGTTCCGCGATCACCTTGAAAGCCAGGATGCTGTCCAGGCCTCCTGAAAAAAGTGCAATGGCTTTTGTTTTCAACACCACTCCCTTGTCAGTATCGGACGACACGTCCTCCCCGTCGGCCATTGAGAAAAGGCAGGACAGCGGAAGGCAAATCGAAATCGATCAGATAAATCGGTTCCCCCTCGTTCATCGCCCGCAGGGCGGAAAAGGAGCCCGTAAGCCGCGGGCGGTTGCCCTCCTCGGGAATCCGGAAGGAGAAATAACCGAAGGAGACGGGGATCCCCAGCCCCTGAAGCACGCCTTCGATGAGGGACCTGCCCTGATCCTTTTCTCCGATCGGGATCACCTCCGTACCCGCCTCTCTGAGGATGTGAAGGAACTGTTCGGGCAGCCTCTTCGTAAGCAGGATGAACTGCTTCTCTCCCTTTCGGATGAGCAGATCGGCCGTGACGGAGAGGTTGAATCCGTTGCGCTCCTGATCGAAGACGGTGACCTCGGCGTTCCGGACCGGCGTTTCGCCCAGGGTCGTGAGAAGCTGTTCCGCGAAGGCGATGCCCTTCAAACTTCGCAAATCGGCAATGGCCGGTCGCAGCGCTGGCGGTGTTTCCAGGAAAGAGAGCGCGCTCCCTTCGGCGATCTCCGTCACAGCGAGGCCATTTTTCTCAAGGAAAGTGATCGCCTCTGCGGGTAGGGGTCGTTCGCTCCGATCGAGCAGGAAGAGCCCCTGACGGTAGGTTACGCCGCCTGCCGTCTCCTTGCCGGTGATGATCCAGTCGGGGTAGACGAGGATTTCCGGCTTCACGGTCAATGTCAGGGGTTTGTCGGCCCGAACCATCCTGTAATTTCGGGAATGGCGGATAATGCCCTGCAAGCCCCCGAGTCCGTCGCGAAACTCTTCCATCGTCAGAAAGGCGTAATTTTTCCAGTATTGGCGGATCAGTCCTTTCAGATTCTCCGACAGGCGATTCCCGTAATCGAGGAGAACCGTTGTTCCATCATCCAGTTCGACGACCGGGATCAGGGAGCAGTCGATGGTGAGTTGGGTTGTTTCCTGCAGGGGGATGAAGTAACTTCCCGTAACGGTGACCGCTCCTCGCATCCGGCCGATGACCGGCCGGATGATCCCGAGCAGGGAGTCCGCAATCGTCGCCGTTTCCGCGTCGGACGTTTCCGCCAGACGCACGGCGGTCTTCAGGGGTGCCGACGGGACGACCGGATGGGTTGGAATCGCCGGCAGTCGAAGGGTCTGGCCGGCCTGAAGCTCGATCAGATCCGGGATTTCCGGATTCAGCTTGCGGATGAGACGGTAGGCCGGGAGGGCTTCCGCGGGGTTCACGTTCATTTCGGACAGGATAATCCGGCTGATGGAGTCCCCCTCCAGGATCCGGTAAATAACCGGCGGGGAGGAGTTTTCTCTGCCGATGTCGGAGATTGATTCGGAAGGTTCTAAACTACCCGGGACCGGAAGAACGATCATCTGGCCGGGGTATATCCGGTTCAGATTCCTGATCCCGGGGTTCAACCGGCGAATCAGGGCGTAAGGGACCGGTTCGTCCTCGAACTGGCTCCGGAGGATCCAGGCGATCCACTCCCCTTTTCTCACCACATGGACCCTGCTCTTGCTGATGCCCGCCGTCTTTTGAAGAACAAGACGGGCGCTGTCTTCACGGGCCGAAAGCGGGGAAGAGAAAAAGATGGGAAGAAGAATCATGGCGAAAAGGATGACGGACCTTCGAAACGTTGTCAGCGCATTCGTTCTACCGAACCGGCCTCCGCCGTTTTGCACCCCCCCCTCTTTCACGCCGTGTTTGAGGTTGCCTTCGGGTTGCAGAGAAAATCTCTTCATGGTCAATTCCTCTCTTAATTATCCGCGCGATCGTTGCCGGCAAGGGAAGGAAAGCTCGGAACGTGGGATACATTTATAACTCAATATACCGGAGACGGCGATAAAAGTCAAAGACGACTGGACGCCGCTTTCGTGCGAAGCGTTCAGCGGAAAACTTTGGCTTCTCCAGTTGCAGCGGTAGGCGTTTTTTTGCGTGTAATCCGTTACCGGGCGCTCTGAAAGTTGTCCCGGAGAAGCTCCCTCGCAATGATCATCCGGCGGACCTCCGCGGTGCCGGCGCCGATATCCCAGAGCTTCTGATCGAGGTAGTGCCGGGAGACGGCGTATTCCTGACAGTAGCCGTAGCCCCCGTGGATCTGAACAGCGTCCGCGGCCACCTTCGTGCCCATCTCTCCGCAGAAGAGTAAGGCGGCGGCGGCCTTGCGGTCGAGGTCCGTTCCCTTTCCCCCGACCTTTTTTTCCAGGGAGTCGCAGTAGGCGGCGGCACTGTAGGCCATCCACTTGGAGGCCATGTAGCTCGTGTACATGTCGGCCAGCTTTCCCTGGATGAACTGGAAGGAAGAGATCGGCTTTCCGAACTGGACCCGTTCCCGGGCGTACCGCAGACTCAGTTCGAGGCAGGCCCGTTGCGAGCCCAGACAGCAGCCGCTCAGGGTGATCCGCTCCGTGCAGAGGCCGTTGGTGAGGATCGCCCCGCCGCGGTTCAGGCCGCCGATGAGATTTTCCTCTGGAATTTCCATGTCCTCGAAGGTGATCAGGGCCGTAGGGGAGCTCCGCATGCCCCACTTTTTGATTTTTTCCCGGTAAAGCCCCTTTGTCCCCTCCGTCAAAAAATAAAAGGCGGAGATGCCGTGTGAACCGCGTGAAGGGTCGGTCTTGGCGTAGAAGAGCATAAAATCGGCGACGGTGCCGTTGGTGATGAAGGTCTTGCTCCCGTGGATAACATAGTGGTTTTTGACCTTGACTGCCCGGGTGGTCATCCCCATCGCATCAGATCCGGCGTTGGGTTCGGTGATCCCCAGGCAGCCGATGTACTCCCCGCTGCACGCCTTGGGGAGAATTTCCATCTTCTGTTCCTCCGTCGCATTCCGCCGGAAGTTGTCGAAGCAGAGGGTCTGGCTCGCCCCCACGGTCATGGCCAAGGCGTTGCTCACCCGGGCGATGGTTTCGTAGATGAGCAGGGTCTCCACGTAGCCGAGGCCGGCCCCGCCGTATTTTTCCTCAAAGACGACGCCGTTGACGCCGATCTTGCCCAGCTCCCGGAAGAGGTCCGGGGGCATCCGGTCCTGCTCGTAGAGCTCCTCCATCTGGGGTTCCAGCCAGGTGGATGCCCAGCGCCAGACGATTTCCTCAATCATTTTCTGCTCCAGCGTGAATTCGAAATCGAGCGCCATAGCCATTCCCTCCTTGGAAGTATGATATGCTGCTGAAGCGATTGCGCTTCCCATGATCGCGTCCGCCTCAGGTCGAGTCGTGGAGGCAAAATGAATCTTTTCGTTATGATTGAAGAGGATGCGTATCTATAACGCCGGACGCTGCCGGATAGAAAATCCGGCGAGTATATACGACAAACATCCGAAAATGTCCAGAGGGAAAGGAATGATTATGGATCCATAATAACGCCATTTTCAGGGTTGCAAGATCGGTTTGAAGTGATATATATAATTCGGATGGGGAAGGTCGGACGGGTAATCCGCTTCCGTAATGGTTTCAAAAAAGGTGAATGCCGACGATAAAGGGGGGATCATGGCGGAGAGAGAACAGCAGGCGGCTTTTCTCAAGGAGATCCAGACGCGGTTCGACCGCAAGGTGAGGGAAAACGAGATCAGTCTCCTCGAATACTGGAAGGAACAGGTGGACCGGGTGGCGGTGTTGAAACCGGAGGGAATTGCCGCCCTTCAGATTCAGGTCCGAAAAATCTCCGAGATGATGGCGAACCGGATCCGGACCCTGAAAAGGGAACCATAAGCAACGTAAGGCGCCTTAATGGATAATGGGTAACGGATAACGGGTGATTGAAAAAGATGAGAGAAATAGCGGATTTTCTTTTCGAAGTCGGGATGCTAAAAAAGACTCCCCGGAGCGGTTTTCAATTTCTCGGATCCGGGTGCGAATCGGTTGCCGAACACGTCCTGAGAACGCTTTACATAGGTTACGTTCTGTGCAAGATGGATTCGGAGGCGGACGAGCTGAAGGTCCTCCGGCTCTGTCTAATGCATGATCTGCCCGAGGCCCGGACGGGAGACATGAATTACGTGAACAAAAAGTATGTGGCGGTGGACGAGAAGAAGGCGATCCGGGAGCTGGCCGAGCCGCTTTTTTTCGGCGGGGAGATCGAGGAGGCCCTCGACGAGTTCAACGGAAAAGAGACAAAGGAATCCCTGCTGGCGCGGGATGCCGATCAGCTTTCGCTGATCCTCCAGTTGAAGGAGTGCGGCGATCTGGGAAACAAATACAGTCGGGACTGGATCCGTTTCGCCGTCCTGCGTCTCGCGACGGAAAACGCCCGCAGCCTGGCCGCGGACATCCTCGCTACGGATTCCTCCAACTGGTGGTTCAAGGACAAGAGCGACTGGTGGGTCAATGGCAATCATGGTTCGTCGTCGGAGCAAAATGAATAGCATCGGGCTGGAGAGACTCCGGGTGTTGCCTGCGCTGTTACTCTGCCTCGCGGCGTGCGCCAATACGGCCCGGCTTCAGGAACAGGCCGGCAACCATACCCAGGTCGGCACCGCATACCTTGGCTCGGTTCAGTACACCTTGGCTTTGAAGGAATTCCTGGCGGCGGAAAAACTGACACCGGACGACCCCAAGATCCACTACCTGCTCGGCATCTCCTACCACGGCAAGGGGCTGTCCGATATGGCGATCGTGGAGTTCCAACGGGCGCTTGTCCTCAAGCCGGATGACTCCGAGGTTCACAATTATCTGGGAGCGATCTATCTGGAAAAGGGGCGCTGGGACGACGCCATCGCCTCTTTCAACCGGGCGCTCGCCAACATCCTCTACGATACCCCCTCGGTCTCTCTCTACAACCTGGGACGGGCCTATTATGAAAAGCGGGAATACGACCTTGCGATGAAGTATTACCGGGATGCAGCGGAGAAGGACCCCGACAACATCCTGATGACGTGGATCGAAAAGAATATCGGGATGTGCTGGCTCGCGAAAGTGGACACCGAAGAGGCCCTCCGGCATTTTCAAAAATCACTGACCTTGGCCCCGTCGCTTGCCGAATCCCACTACTGGCTCGGGGTGTGTTATCAAAAGCTGAACAGACAGTCGGATGCCGCCGCGGCGTTTCAGAGCGCCATCCGATTGGCGCCGGAGTCGGAATTCGGACGGAAGGCGAAAGAATCTCTCAAAAACCCGATCCCGTAAGAGGGAGCAAACCGGTTTTTCGTCTTGTCCGGTTCTGCCCGCGGTTTTGTTCTCTTCTTGACACTGCCGTGAAAATACCCTAAGTTGCCGCAACCAAGCAAGCGGGAAGGGCGAAGGATCGTATGGCCACAAAGAAGCAAAGGCGGACCGATGAGGTCAAACACAAGAAAACGAAGAAGAGCCGGAGGATTTTACTCCTTTCCGTGATCGTCGTGGTGTCCGTGGTCTTTCTGGCGATCTTCTTCATCACGATCTTCGATTATATCCTGCCTACTGCCGGAAAATACACCGCAGCGAAAAAGAGGGATAAGCAGGAGGTTACCCTCTTTTTTTCCGACCCCAACGAACGCTTTCTCGTTCCGGAAAAGCGGTTCATCCCCAAGGAAAAGGAACCGGAGGCGCAGGCGAGGGAGATGATCCAGGCCCTCATCGCCGGCTCGAAGACGGGGCTGGTCAATACCTTTCCCGAGAAGGCGGAACTCCAGGGCGTCAAAAGGGAAGGGGAGGATATCCTCTCCGTCAATTTCAGGGAGAGTCTCGTGACGAATCATCCCGGGGGAAGCGCCGCGGAAATGGCCACCGTCTATTCATTGACCAATACGCTGACCACCAACCTGCCGGCGATTAAAAGGATCAGAATCCTGATCGACGGAAAGGAAAGGGAGTCGCTTAAGGGACATATCGGTCTCCGCAATCCCTTTATGATGAACCGGGAATTGATCGCGCCGGCGCCGCCGCCGAAAGAGGGATAGCGGGCTTTTGTCCCGTGGTAAATCTCCATGGCATCCAAATCCAGACTCTCACGCACGAGGAACATCGGAATCGCCGCCCACATCGATGCCGGCAAGACGACGGTGACGGAGCGGATTCTCTTCTATACGGGGAAATCCTACAAGATGGGCGAGGTCCACGACGGCGAGGCCGTGATGGACTGGATGCCGCAGGAGCAGGAGAGGGGGATCACCATCACCTCGGCGGTGACCACTTGCAGTTGGGAAAACCACGAGATCCACATCATCGATACGCCGGGGCATGTCGATTTCACCATTGAGGTCGAGCGAAGCCTCCGGGTCCTCGACGGGGCCGTTGTCGTCTTCTGCGCCGTAGGCGGGGTGGAGCCCCAGTCGGAGACCGTCTGGCGCCAGGCCGACAAGTACGGTGTTCCCAAGGTGGCGTTCATCAACAAGATGGACAGGGTCGGGGCGGACTATGCCAGGACGATCCGGCAGATGAAGGAGCGCTTCAACTCCCTGCCTTTGCCGATCCAGATCCCCTTCGGGGAGGAGGAAGCCTTCCGGGGGGTCGTGGACCTCATCCGGCAGCAGGTCATCACCTGGGACGACGCGACCAAGGGAGTGTCCTACAGATATGCGGATATTCCCGATGAGATCCGGAAGCAGGCGATGGAACATCGTGACCGGATGATCGCCCTGCTTGCCGACGTGGACGACGGGATCGCGGAGAAATATCTCGAGGGGATGGAGATTCCCGAGGCGGAGATCATCGAGGCGATCCGGAAGGCGACGACCTCTCTTCAGATCGTACCCGTCCTGTGTGGTTCGGCCCTCCGAAACAAAGGGGTGCAGCCGCTCCTGGATGCGGTGGTTCACTATCTGCCCTCGCCGGAAGACATCCCCCCCGTCAAGGGTTTGAATCCCCTGACGAAGCAGGAGGAGGTCCGGGCGAGCAGCGACAAAGAGCCTCTGGCGGCCTTGGCCTTCAAGATCATGCAGGATGAGGGGAGGAAACTAACTTATCTCCGGATCTATTCGGGGCGCCTCCATGCGGGGGATGAGCTCTACAACGCGAGCCGGGGGAAGAAGGAGAAGATCGCCCGCCTCCTGAAAATGCATGCAAACAAACGGGAACGGGTGGAACAGGCGGGCGCCGGCGACATCATCGCCGTCATGGGACTCAAGGAGATCACGACGGGCGATACTGTCTGCGATGAGGCGCACCCCATCCTCCTCGAACCGATCGATTTTTATGAGCCGGTCATCAGCTTGGCGATCGAGGCCAAGACGCCCGCCGATCAGGAGAAGCTCGCCGTCGCCCTGAACAAACTCATGGAGGAGGACCCGACCCTCCGGGTCAAGTATGAGGACGAGACGGCCCAGACGGTCCTCTCCGGGATGGGGGAGCTTCACCTCGAGATCATCACCGATCGACTGCTGCGGGAGTTCAACGCCCGCGTCAACGTGGGCAAACCGCGGGTCGTCCATCGGGAAACGATCCAGAAGCGCGTCGAATGCGAGGGGCTTTTCGAAAGGGAACTGGGAGAGAAAAAGCATTTCGGTCATGTGAAGCTCATCCTGGAGCCGAAGGAACGGGGCAGCGGGATCGAGATCGTCCGCCGGATCGAAGACGAGGCCGCCATTCCCGAGGAGTTATGGATCGCGATGGAAGACGGCATCCGCGAGGGGGTGCTGAGCGGCGTTCTAACTGGGTATCCGGTGATCGACATCCGGATCGCCATCCGCGGGGGGATCCTGAAGGAGGGCGAGACGACGCCGCTCGGCTGCAAGATCGCGGCCTCCTCGGCCTTTCGGGAGGGTTGCCTGAAGGCCGATCCCATACTCCTGGATCCGATCATGCTGGTGGATATCATCACCCCCAGCGAATTCATGGGAGAGGTGATCGGCGACATCAACGCCCGGCGGGGGGATATACAGGCCATCGACCCCAAGGGGGCGGTTAGCGAGATCCGGGCGAAAGTTCCCCTGAAGGCGATGTTCGGTTATTCGACGGATCTCCGTTCCACCACGCAGGGGAGGGCCGTCTTTACAATGCAGTTCTTTGCCTATGATAAGATCGGATGATTTCTTTGGAAGGCATCCGCTTCGCAGTGAATAGACGGGAACACCTCGGAATGAGAGCAGGCGCCCGTCCGGGGTGGATAACGGCGGCTTCGAGCCGGTGAAACGGGATCATCGCCTATGTCTCCGCTGATGAAGCACCTCAAGTATTTAGGAGGATTGGTCAGGCAGCGCTCCGTTCTGATTGCGGTTATGACGCTCAGCGTCATCTTCCTCAGCTCCGTCAGTGTTCATTATTTCGAACAGCAGGCGGACGATTCCAACATCCATTCCGTCTGGGACGGTTTATGGTGGGCGGTGGTGACCGTCGCCACGGTCGGCTATGGGGATCGGTTTCCCATTTCCATCGGCGGAAGGATCGTCGGTTTCGTGCTGATGTTCTTTGGCGTCGGCATGATGTCGCTGTTCACCGCCACCATCGCTTCCATTTTCGTGGAGAAAAAGATCAAGGAGGGCAGGGGTTTGGAAACAGTCAAGGTAAAGGATCATCTGATCATCTGCGGCTGGAACCAGCATACCGAGGAGGTGCTGGCCGAGCTCACCACCTACGGATCGATGAGCGATGAGCCGATTGTTATTGAGAACATGCTGAAGAAGTGCTATTTACAAACGCCATTTGGGTGATGGTTTTAAAACAATGTGAAACGTGGGAATCTGATGACGAGTGGCCAAAAAAAGAATGACAAGCAGATGGTTCTCCTTGAGGACGGGGTGTCCTATGAATCCAGCTCGGCTGGCCGCAGTGATTTGAAACCTTCCCCCAGGTCAAAGGCCACTGGGAGTCGCCGCGAACGCAAGACGATACAGGATGTCCTGTTGCGGGAGGGATTGGTTGCCGTCAGGCTTGCCGTGGGTGCAGCCAGCACCGAACAACTTCAGGAAAAGCTCCAGCAGGAGTTGAGTCAGAACAGCGCCGAAACGCGGCGACGATATGCCCGCTCCATCCTGCTCTGGTTCTTTGGGGATGGCATTGACGGACTGGCCCGCCAGGTATGGCAGGCCTACGAAGATGAGCAGCTTGAACGCGACATCCTCCGTTACCTCTATCTGACCGCGGAACCGCTGGTCGGCAGGTGCGTCGAAAACTGTCTCTTCCCGCTGGAAGAAGGCATGCTGATCCCGGCGGCCTATTTCGAGCGTTATTTGCGTGACGCGCTCGGCGAACAGCCCCCCGCCAAAACGCTCGAACGGCTCAAGATGAATCTGGCCAAGCTTGGCTTCCTTGACCGTTCTTCGTCTCAGGGCGACCGGCTGGGCCGGATCACCTTGGACAAAACGGCGTTTCTGGTTGTTTTCCATTCGATCTTCTCCCCGACCGGACCTCGGACGGTCGAGCTTGCCTCTGTCCTGAGCAACCCTTTCTGGAAGCACCTCGGCCTCAAGTCCGAACAGGCCGTCAGGGCCATCCTGCGGGAAGCGGATGCCGCTCGTCTCCTCGGCAAATACGTTGTGGCGGATCAGTTGGAACAGGTGACAACCTGCTTCTCTCTCCGGGACCTGTTCACGCGGAGGGCCAGACTATGAACGGCGTTATGGGACTGAAAACCCTGCTCCGGCAGAAGACATGGGACAAGGATGTGGTCCTCTGGCTCGGTTCCGATGCCGCCCTGAAGGATGCGTTTAGACTGTGCAACACCCAAGAACTGGACATCCTGGATCTCTTCGAGCCGGACAACTTGCCGGCGAATGACGAAGATGCCCGCGCCCGCCTGACAACCTCCTTGCGTCAGCATCTGCAGGGACTTCAACCTACTGCCCGCTCGAAAATCGTTCTGGTCATTCGCTCCGGCGGGCTGTTGGCGCGCTATAATCTTGGCCTGAAGAGCTTCTACGATTGGTTCTGCTGCGACTTCGGAATGGTCATTATCACACTTTCGCGAGCCGCCGAGAAGATGACCTGGCCATCGGCGGTCGTCTTTGACGATGACCGGTTGTATGACTACTTCACGGGAATTGGAATGTGCAGCCGCGTCATCACAGACAAGGGGTGATTCATGAAATTGCAGCGTCTTAAAGAGATCATTTGCGTAAAACCGGAGCCGCCGGAGACAACGCCCCTCCTCTCCAAGATCATCTTAGATGCGAACGCCGCGCGAACGGTTCAGGAGTATCTGTTCACGCCCTCCTTGCGGGCTCATTTCCAAATGGTCTTCGAATGCGCCGTCCATCGCAGGGGGCAGGGTTTCTGGGTTCAGGCGGAGTACGGCGCCGGGAAAACCCATTTTCTGGGCACACTGGTCAACCTGCTCATTTGGCGTGATGAAGCGATCTGGAACGCCGTTCGGGACGACGATCTCCGAAAGACCTATGCCCATCCGCTCTCCAAAGTTCGAATGTTCCCCGTGGCGTTTTCTCTCCGCGGTATGGGTGCGACCGATGGCGCAGACAGCCTCATGCGGATTTTCGAAGAACAGATTCGGGAAAGCCTCCGGACGATCCGGCCCGACCTGGATGAAAAGATTCCGATCACATCGGAAGAGCTCGCCGACCATTGGTACCGCACCGAGTCCACCGATTGGGAGAAGGCCGGCGCCCGGTCCTTCTTCGAGAAGGAGCACAAGGCGTCGCCGGAGGAGTATCGCAAGGCCAATGGGGTCAAGGCGTTCGGGCGCGAACTCGTTCGCTCGGGCCTTCCGCAAGGCAAACTCAAAGGCAAGTTCAAGGAACGGTTTGCTTGGATCTATGAGCAGATCACGAAACTCGGCGAGTACGACGGCCTGCTGTTTGTCGTGGACGAGTTCCGATCTTGGCAGGACCGCCACGTGCCGGGTACTGCCGCCTACGCGGAGGACGAGGAGGTGCTCGAAACCCTCGCCTATGTCCTGCCGACGAACCACCACAATATCCTGACCGTAATCGCCAGTCAGGGCGACATGCCGCAGAAACTGTCCGGCGGTGGGGAAGGCGACCGATTCATCCCCCTGTACCTGCTCGCCGACAAGAACAAGAGCGACTTTGGTGAAATCGTCGCGTTCCGTTGTCGCGATCTCATGCCGGGCGCCGATGTCGGGATCAAGGACTATTACAACCACTGCCGCAAAGTGTACTATTTCATCAGACAGGCCAATATCTCCCAATCGGATTTCAAGGCAACATTTCCGTTCCAACCCCGCTGCTTCGAGGTCATGCGGCGCATCACGCAGAATGCCGAAAAACACAATCTACCCACCGCCCGTTCCGCCATTCGCATGGGCTGGCAGGTGCTCTCGGAACCTGCATTCCAGAACGGCGCCCGTCTGGTGGCGATTCCCGATCTCTTCAATACTGATGAACTGCAAAAGATGCCCCGCTCCGAAGGATACAAAGACGTCTTCCAGAACCTGCACGACACATTCGAACTGCTCCCCACGCTCGATGTCTCGCCGGAAGAGCGGGGCCAGGCCCGGCGCCTCTTGCAGACCCTGTTTCTCTGGGCCGTCAGCCTGCCTGACAACCTGAGGGATGGTCTGACGTCGCGAGAGGTTGCGGAGGCGGCCTGGCTGGCCGATGACGCCGTTGGGGCAAAAGCCCAGACCGAATATCTTTTTGAAAAGATGATCCAGAATGGCTTCCCCGTGCGGGAGGAGAAAAAGTCCCGCGAAGGCAAGACGGTGTCGATCTTCTCCTACGAGCTTTCCGCGGCGCAGGCCAACCCCGTCAAATACTTCGGCCCGCTCAAGAAGAAGGCCAAGGAAGACGCCAAGGCCCAGAACGACAAATGGCTGGAGAGCCTGTTTTGGCAGTTGCCCGACATGACCCAGGAAGCCCAGATGGTCCTGCACATGGACGGCGGTCTGCTGTCCGATTTTCAGCCGCCCGATCATCGCACCGCCAAACAACGACAGGATAACGCGCCGCCCCTCTACGCATTGCCCCACCGCGTCGCGTCATCCACGTCCCGGGTTCACAAGGTCCAGTACGGCGGTGAAATTGCCGTGTCGGACCGCTGGCGAGAGGAATTCGGCAAGGAGATTGAGAATCCCGATCAGCATTTCCGGCTGGTCTATCTGATCCATGCGCCCGAAGTCTCCGATGAACAAATCGGAAGCCAGTTGAAGGACGCGCGGATTGCCGTCTGCCGTCCGGCTCCCTTGAGCGACGAAACCCGCGAGGGCCTGGCCGACATCCTGGCCGCGGAGCAGATGAAGCGGAATTTCACCGCCCCCAACCAAGCCGGACTTCGCGATTACGCCGAAAGCCGCCGCAAGGAGGCTGTCAAAGCGATCCTGAAATGTCAGTTGGACGAGTTCAGACGGGGCAAGGTTCTCTCTCAGAAAGGCTACGGGATTCCGGCCATCGAGGTTTTCGGCAACCTCAAAGACCGGGAAGATGCTCTCGGCGCCCGCCTGCTTGAGAAGGCCTATGACAACCCGCTGTTTGCCCCCAAGCACCTCAAAAAAGTCTTCACGGACAATGATGCCCGCAAGGTTTTCGCCGGTCTGTTTCACAAGGACCCGGCCAACGCCGAGAAGGACGCGGTCACGAACTTTGCGGCCGGCCTCGGCCTCGTCTCCAAATCCCATCCCGGCGAGTTCAAGGCCGAGGAGTGTCTGGCGATCGCTCGGATCAGGGAGTACGTCGGACCCGAGCCCGATGTTCCAGTTGCCGACGTCAAGACCACGTTTTGTCGCGCACCGCACGCCCTCACCGACCAGATGGTCATGCTCTACCTCTTCGGCATGGTGAAGATGGGAGGCTGCGAACTATCCATCAAACCGAATCACGGGCTGATGCTCAACAACGGCAAGGCTTTAAGCGGCGACCGCCTCAAAAGCCGGGTTCTCGGTCTGATGGACTGGAACGCCAAGCTGGATAAGGCCCTGCTCGGGGCGCGCCTCGTGAAGTCCTCCCAAAAGGGCTGGAACGACATTCTTCCCTACGCCCGCGTTCTGAACGAGACGCTGAAACCGGTGGCATTGCCCGAGGAGGAAGACGCCCGGAACGAGGAACTCGCTCGTTTGCTGAAAACTTTGGCCGAGCGTATCGCCGAGACCCGAAACGCATTGCCGACCCTTGCGCAACTGCTGAGCGGTAAAGTCACAAGCGAAATGCTGGAACTGCTTCAGCGCCTGGATTTCGTGGCCGCCGCCAACGACTTCAATGAGTTTGGGGCCACCGTCCGGGAATCCTACTCCTCGCCGGAGGCGTTCAAGGAAGCATTCAGCCGGTTCGGTAACCTGATCAAAGCGTGTGAGGAGCTGTCGCAGCTTCAGCATATCAAGGCGTACCTGCAGGGTGCGGCCGATCTTGAGGACAACGACCTTGCGGTTCGCCAAATGACCCTCTCCGGTCAGCTCACATTCGACGGCTTGATCCAGAACCCCCAGAAGATCCTCGCGCTTATTGAACAGTTCCACGACTTTGCGGATCGCTATCAGCAGGCCTACCACAAAACTCATCGGGCGCATCATGAGCAGATTTCCGACCTTCGCGCGAACTTCCAGACCCATGAACGCAAAGTGCTGGCCGTCGAGCGGCTGAACCAGTTGGAGCTTGGCGCCACCGTCGAAGGCGCGCTGCGGTTGGAGTACCACGCCATGCTCGACCGTCTATCCGTATGTCCCGACAAGGATTACGCCAAGGTTGACCAGAATCCCGTCTGCCCGCTTTGCCGGTTCGCCGGCAAGGGCCATGTGCCCGAACAAGAGGTTCATGTCTTCGTCAAGCGCGCTGAGAAGGCCGTATCCGATCTCAGCGACCGCGTTGCCCAGGGCGTTGTGCGCAAGGTTCTGGAACAAAGCGGCGACAACGATGCGCGAACGCTGTTAGATGTGATTCTCGCGTCGCAGGTGGAACGCCTGCCCGACGTGCTCGTACCCGAGGTGATCGAACGGATCAAGAAGCTGCTGTACGACGCCAACCTTGAACTGCGGGACGTCACCGTCCGGGAGATCATCGGAGACGCACCGGCCATCGAGGAACAGGATGTGGACACCTTCCTCGAAGCCGTTCGAGAGCGCATCAAGGCAGCATTCGCTAAGGCCAGGCAGGAGACCGGCGGCAAAAAGAGGATCAGGTTTTTCTTAAGGTAGAGGCGACGTCTCGTCGCGTTTACAGGACAGCATGGAGGTTTAGCATGACAGTACATATCACACTCGACGTTCCCGAAGAGTCTTTGTCCGTGTTTCGCGCCGGTCCTGACGAGTTCGCCCGGCAGATGCGCTTGGCGGCGGTGGTAAAGTGGTACGAAATGGGACGGGTGTCTCAATCGAAAGCCGCCGAATTGGCCGGAATGAGCAGACGGGAATTTCTGGATAAGTTGCACGAGTTCCAGGTGTCGCCTTTCCAGATCACACCCGATGACTTGGCGGCGGAGGCGGCGGATGAGTAGATGGATCGTCAACGCGTCACCCATCATCGTCTTAGCTCGTATGGGGCAGGTCGACCTGCTCCGCCGGTTGCCGACTGTGTTGATAATTCCCGCGGCCGTAGCCGCGGAAGTGGAGGCAGGACCTGCTGATGATCCGGGTCGAATATGGCTGGCAGGGCCGGGGCGCACGGCCATTCGGGACGATCCGGCGATGCCTCCCTCCATTGCCGCATGGGACCTTGGCACGGGGGAATCGGCGGTGCTGGCCTGGGCGTATCGGCAAGCGGAATGCGAAATCGTGGTAGATGACCATGCGGCGCGTCAGTGTGGCCAAGCCTTCGGTGTGCGGGTGCTCGGCACTGTGGGGGTGCTTCTGCGCGCCAAACACCGCGGACTTATCGAGATGGTGGGTCCACTGCTGTGGGCCTTGCCTCGGCACGGCTGCCACATCGCGCAGTCCCTTGTTCGCGAAGCTCTCCGGCTGGCCGGAGAAGCCGAATCCAACAGTCCATCCTCCCCGGCGGGACAGACTCAGGGTGAGGAGTAAAGCTGAGGCGCAAGATGTTGGACTTTCTTGAAAATCAGGGCTCGCTGGAAGAGTTCCTCAAACGGCACGTCAAACCCTACGATCCGGCAACGGACGATTACGACCGTCCGCCGTTCACAGCGGACATCAAGGAAGGCAAAAACGATCCCATCTACAACGCCCACTCCTATCACACCAAGGTGCCGCCCCGCAGCATTATCCCCTACATCCTGCATTACACGAAACCGGGCGATCTGGTTCTCGACCTGTTTTGCGGGTCGGGCATGACGGGCGTCGCGGCGCAGATGTGCGCCAACCCACCGGGTGACATCGTGGAGCAATTCTCCGAATTCAAAGACCGCGTCGGCCCCCGCGCCTGCATCCTCAACGATCTGTCGCCTGCCGCCTGTCACATTGCCTATAACTATAACACATCCGTGGACGTGAATGCCCTCAAAAAAGAGTTCGAGTGGATCAAGGCGGCTGTCAAGGATGAATTCGACTGGCTCTACGGCACCGAGCATTACGAGCCGGCCATTGGAGACTACGCGCTTACGAACCCGGAGGTTCTGTCACGGTTGAAGAACCCGCCTGACAGCCAGCAAGATTCCGCACCATCAACGTCCCTGTTGGAGGAGGACGCGGAGGTCCCCAAGAGCTGGACTTTGCTCAGCCGTTCCGACGTGGAACAACGCCTTGGATATCCCATCTCCGATCTCCCCATGGACCAGGCGTGGAAGGACCTTGACGTTTCACAGGTTGAAGAGTGGATCTGTATTCCGGCCACCATCCAATACACGATCTGGTCGGACGTATATCGCTGTGAAGGCTTCGTCACCATTGAGGAACTCACCGGAAAAATCAGTAAACGGGGCAAAAACGCGGGCAAGCCCATCGTATCCAAGAAACGTGTGGCGCGAGGCTGTGGCCAAGAGTTCGCTCTCTATGATGTGGCTATGGACAAGGAAACTACTAAAGTCTTCGAGCAGTTTCAATGTCCTGAGTGTCGCCAAGAATGGGCGGTTGATAACCTCACGCTCGTTCGAGCCGACCCAGCGGAGGTTGTCTATCAGTTCCTCGGTCGTCGCGTTCGTTCAGACGGGAGTCTTATGCTCAGTAAAGTGCGACGAAAGCTGAGCATGTGCGACCGAGAAAAAGTCCAAGAGATTTGCCAACACGAGCTTCCATACTGGTATCCTAAGACGCCCCTGGTTCCGGGCGAACAGGGAAATCCATTCATCAAGCGCGGCCTAGTCTCGGTTGACCAACTTTACACGGCACGAAACCTCTTTGCTTCTGCTCGCCTTTGGAGAGAGTTCGATAGCGTAAGTGACACACGAGTTCGGAAAGCCTTGCAGTTTCTCTTCACGGCGGTATCGGCCCGAAATCTTACGCAAATGACGCGCTATCGTCAGCGTGGCAATGAGGCCCTCGCAATGCGCCTGTTCATTCCCCATTTTCAGGCGGAGATGAATCCACTAAAGGTTCTTGCAGGCAAATATGATGACATCACGAGCTACTTCTCGACAAATTCGTTTTTTGCAGGCTCCGTTCTCGTCACTACGGGGCCTGCGCAAGAAATGCCGTGGTTGTATGACTCGTCCATCGACTTCATCTTTGCTGACCCACCATTTGGGAGGAACATTGCGTATGCGGAGCTGAACGTTCTTTGGGAAGCCTGGTTAGGCCGAACGACTGATGTCCCGAAAGAGGCCATCACGTCCAATGGCCGCAAATGGGGAGTCGAAAGCTACACGGAGAAGATGCGCAACGCTTTCAGAGAGATGTTCCGCGTCCTGAAGCCTGGCAGATATGCGATGATTGAGTTCAACAACGGCGACCCGGAGCTTGGTTTATTTGAACACATCAAGCAGGCCGCGCTCGATGCTGGATTTCAAATCACGAACATGATGATTCTCGACAAGGAGCACAAGAGCTTCAACCAAATGGTCGGGGTTATGCGCGGCGAGGACACCGTGGACAAGGACGTGGTTTTCAACCTCCACAAGCCTGCTGTGGCCCGCACCCAGTTGAGCGCCGAAGACCATGACTTGGAGCACCAGGTTGCCGATGCCGTCCGCGAACACCTTCAGACGCTACCGGAACGGATCAAGGCGGAGCCTGCCAAATACAGCGACGAACACCGCACCACCGCCACAATTAATAGCATGTTGATGAACGTACTTATTCCGCGTGGGATAAGTGTGGATCGCCTGAACCTGCCATATATCGAGCGTGTTTGTTCCCGATACTTCCGAAAGGTTGGACAGCATTGGTATCTGCGTGGCGAGGCGGTGAACGGTGGCAACGGCAGCAACGGCGGGTTGATTCAGGAAGAGATCGCCGTCAAGGACGAAGTGAGCGCGATTGAGTGGTTACGCCAGAAGATCCAGGTACGTCCCCTGCTGGTCGGCGAACTGAAGCCCCTGTGGATGCAGGTGACCGGGTTGCTGCCGGCGGAGGTGTCGCAGCAACTTGACCTGGAGATCATGCTCCGCGAGAACTTCTGGAAGGATGCGGAGAGCAACCGCTGGCGCGAGCCGACGGAAGAAGAGCGCGAGATGATGAACGACAGTCAGACCCTGCGTGTCCTCCACGATGCGGAGCGGTTTCTGGCCGGCAGTTTGAAGCGGCAAGTCAGCAATACGGACCGCTGCGAATGGATCGAGGCGATCTTCAGGGCGTGCCGAGCCGTCGAAGAGCAGGAAGGTGAAGAGCTGCCCGCGCTCCGGGATTTCGACCCGGTCGTCGGTTACCGGATGATCTCTCAACTCTTCCACGGCGTGTTGAGTGATCGCGTCCCCGCGGCCGTCTTCGGTCGGGTGGAGAAACAGGCTCGTGTGGCTTCTTCGCGGCTACGGGAAGGATTCGAACCGGACAAGACCGGCAAGAAGTCACAGGAAAGCAAGAACCAACTGGAGCTGGAGCTGTAATCCAAATGACTCTCACACCCACCAGTGTATTCCTGCAATGGCTCGGCGCACGGGCTCGTGACTGCCGCATGGCGGTCGCGGTAGACAGCGATTCTCTCCTGACCGACGCCGGGGTTCTCGGCAAGCCGGCCATCGTGGACGACGGGGGACGGACGTGGCGGCCGGTGGTATTCCGTGGCGATGACCTGGCGTTCCGTATGCGGTTTCGCGCGACTGCGAGCAATGGGCCGGTGGTCGTGGTGCTTGGCGCCCGCCCGCAAAAGCCCGATGTGGACGGGAATCAGACCGCTGTTCGGATTGATGCCTCCTGGATTGCGGATATCCTGGCGCTCAACGAAGGCAGCGAACCTCTGGATCTGTCCCTGCCCGCATTCTTCCGCCGCATCTGCCCCAGGATCAACTTCCCCGAAACCCCATTGCGGCGCTACCGTGACGTTCTGATGGATCGCCTTGAGGTGGTTCCGGCCGCGGCGGCGAAGATCGTTCAGCGTTGGGGGAAACCGGATGACTGGGGAAACGGTCAAATTGCAGCGCTGGCGCTCCTGGCCGGTTATCCCGCCTTGACCCTGCACGATATCTGGCCGGATGAAACCCGAACTGACGCGTTCGTTGAACACGGACTCAGGCTTCTGCTGGGGACCCCTGCGCTTTCGGCGGATCGCCCCGTGGTTATCGAGATCCTGCGGGAGGCGGCACAACCGCAGGTCATGGACGGGCTGGATTGGTTTGATCTCCCACCGGCTGAGTTGGCCTCGTACATCGTACTTCGTCTCGTGGCCGAACAGTACGGGCTCCAGAACCCCGCCACGCAGTTGATGGGGCTTCATTTGTTCCCGCCCGAGATGTCGATCAACAAACTCGAACCGGTGGCCATGCGCGTCATCACCCGGCTGCGCAGTCAGGCGGAGGTGTGGATGCGCATCGAGGACCTGTCGGCGGGGTTTTTGACCCCTCGCCGGATGGACCGCAT
This sequence comes from Syntrophaceae bacterium, assembly GCA_003141195.1. GTDB lineage: Bacteria > Desulfobacterota > Syntrophia > Syntrophales > UBA5619 > UBA5619. The sequence continues at coordinate 26,283 of PLLC01000061.1, read as the reverse complement.
CTTTGACGGCCTGTTGCCGGGACAAAGCAGGTCGCAGTGCGTGGCATACATCCAGCGGTCGGACGGCGTGGCCTTGATTGCGCAACGGCATGTGCTTCACATCCTCAAGGAGTTCTTCAGCCAACCGATCCCCGCATCCATGGAGTGGGTGGACCAACTGAGCGACGTCAGGGCCGGCGGAGCACCTGCCGACGCGGGACTGAACCTCCTTCGCCGCATTCGGAATGTCGAGGCCGTTCTGGGAAAACCCGTTCCCGCTTTTCCGCATTCCGAGGCTTTGCTTCAATGGTACGTCGAGACGGGGCACCACGGACTGGAGTTGACGGTCGCGCGTGCCTGGGGAGACCTCCAGGCGTGTGGGGATGGGGACCTGATCGAGCAAGGTCGGCGCTGCTTCTTTGGCGAAGAGGGCGACACCAACCCATCGCCGGGATCCCTGCGGGATCGCGTGCGCGTGAGGTTGGACGAGATAGACCGAATCCTGGCGGACTTGATCCGGTCTAATCCCCGGAAGTTCATGCAGGGTCCGCGATCCGCGGCCGGGTTGATTCGCCGGAAACTGGACGAAATCCTGAAGCGGTTGGCGCTAGGGTCGTTGGACGGGCGGGTCTGGATACTGATCTTCGACGGAATGAGGTACGACACATGGGACGAGGTCGTTCGTTCGGCATTCAGCGGCCACTTTGAGATCGAGGCTCAGCCCTATTTCGCCGTCCTGCCGACATTCACCCTTTACGCCCGCAGCAGCTTGCTGGGCGGATGCCTGCCCGGCGAGGGGTTGAACAACCAGGGAGAGCCGACGACAAACGAGCCTATCCTGGTGGCGAGGAACCTCGGGCTCTCCCCGGAGGAGGCAAAGACCCGGCTTCGGTTTGTGACGGATGCCGAGACGACGGCGGCACTGATGCGGGTCGGTTTCAAGGACAAGGACGTCCGGGATGTGAACGTTCTGATTTATTCGGTTTCCGACGATTGCCATGACTTCAACGGCGATCTGGCGGCGTTCAATCATCGCATTCGGGCCGCGATCATCGGAGACAAGGCGCAGGGGGTTCGAGGAATTCTCGACGACATCCAAGTCCGTGTGCGCCCCGAGGACACCCTGTTGCTCACATCGGATCACGGCTTCATCGAACTGTTGCGCACGCAGGCATTGCCCGTGGCGGTCGTAAACGGCGCTGAAGCCGGCAAGATCCAACCCCGCTATATCGGCGGTCAGGAGAAGAAAGTTACCGATCCGTCTCTTTCGGTCACGGCGGGCGCTGAGGTGTTCCAACTGCCTGTCGGTAGCGTCTGGTTTAAGCGTGAAGGAATGCGTGCATCGCCCAGATATGGCCATGGCGGTTGCTCTATGGCCGAAATGGTGATCCCGGGCACCCTTCTGCGCAGGCTCGCGGGAAAGATCGCTCGACCGGTTTTGGAAAGCGTGCCGACGCAAATCGTGGTCGAAGAGGACGCGGTAGCCGACGTTTCCCTGGTCGTGCGAAATGCCGGCAATGTGGATTTGTCCCTATCCGTGAAGCTCCAGGACAATCTCGGCGAGGCTGTCGCGTTGCAGGAGACCACCTTGGCCGTGGGTCAAAAATTGACGATTGCCGGCCAATTGACCGGCAGGTATCGGGAAACCGCCGCCCGCGAGGTGGATCCAAAGGGCACGGTGACATCCGTGGGTGTCCGTATCCACTATACGGATGTGGACGGGAAGCGACGGGAATTTGAGGAAGGCATGGTCGTCATACCCGTCCGGGTTAAACCCAAGGCGACAAGACTTGAGGCGGACGCCCTCAAGAGTTTTGACGATATGTAATTTTCCATGGAAAGGAATACGATGTCCGATAAGCAAGACACCTCCCAGTCAGCCACGGAAAAAGGCCGTCCCGGATCGGGCGATGGACGATCCCCGATTCCCGAAGACCTCTTCAACCTGAAAATTATGGCTCATCTGGCCGACCGGGTGATTCTCAAGCCGTTGACGCGATGGAACGAAGCCTACAAGGAGTTCCCGCGATACGTGATGGAGTACCTGGTCAGCCGGTACGTGGATGCCCATGACCCCGTCAATGGGCAGCGGAAAATAGACAGGATCCTGACCGAGCGATATGCTGATAGCGCCAAGAAGGAGTTGATCAAGAGTCGGATCAAGGAGAACGGCGAGTATGCCTTGCTGGGGCAGTTGTCCGTTCGACTAGATCAGTCCAAGGACCACTACTGGGCCGATGTCCCGGCCCTGGGTGACAACATGGTTCGCGTCGCCCAACGAATACTCGATGAGTATGCCGACGTGCTGCTCACGAGTGGGGCATGGGGCACAATGCTCATCGAATACGATGCCACCTATGAGATCAAGTCTCGCAAGTATCCCTTCTACATCCGTGAGTTCACGCCGCTTCAGTACACGCGTCTAAACCTGGATGATTTCATCGGCAAGCGGGAACTGTTCACCGATGAAGAGTGGCTTGACCTTCTCGTGCAGTCCATCGGTTTCAACCCCGCCCGGTTCACGCAGCGGGTAAAAATGCTCATGATGCTTCGCCTGGTCCCGTTTGTGGAATCGAACTACAACGCCATTGAACTTGGGCCGAGGGAAACGGGGAAGACCTACACCTACCGGAACACGTCGAACCGGTCGTTCGTGATCTCTGGCGGCAAAACCACGCCGGCAACCTTGTTCTTCAATAAAGGGACGCGACGACTGGGAGTCTTGGGGCTCAAGCATGTCGTTTTCTTCGATGAAATCGCCAATACCCGCTTTGAAGACGCCGATGCCAGCGTGAGTATCCTCAAGGACTACATGCAGACCGGCAAGTTTACCAGAGGGGATCAGGAGTTCTCCGCCCAGTGTTCCATCGTGCTCGGCGGAAACATCGACACCTACATGGAAAGGGTGGCGCCGAAGGACCACTATCGACATCTCTTTTCGCCCCTTCCTGAAGAACTTCAGGACGCGGCTTTTCTGGACCGCATTCACGCCTATGTGCCTGGCTGGGAGATGCCCAAGATCATGCCCGAAAACTACGCCGACGGCTACGGGTTTCTGACCGACTATCTGGCGGAGATATTTGCCGAACTCCGGCGGCTGAACTTCCAAACCCATGTGGCCGCCGTCACGGATTTCGGCGGCATGACCAGCCGCAACCAGGATGCGATCAAGAAGACCGCGGCCGGGATGCTGAAACTCCTTTATCCGAACATGACCGCTGACAAGGTGGACGCCGCCAAAGTCCGCTCCCTGGTTGCCTTCGCGGCCGAAATGCGCAAACGGGTCATCGATCAACTGGCCGTCATGAAGCCCGAAGAATTCGGCTCAGTGAGTTTCCCCTTTCTGGATGCTCCGTAGCATAGCTGATGTCATGTTATGGATGGCAATGTAGGAATAACCGTCGGCTCTACTTGTGTTTGGTGTCCACTATTGACGACCGAACTCACTCATATTTCCGACACGGCAGCGGAGACGATCATCAATTATTTTGCGCGATCAATTCCGGAGAAAATTGATGTCAGTCATAGAGAAGCTGATTACGCGGCTTATATAAACCAGAATGAGGAAGTGATTTTATCTGTTATAGAAGCGCGGTAGCATTATAAAACTACACCAATTGTATCATTCCCCTGTTTTTCCGTGTTGACGGCAAGGGGACCATTTGATATAAAATCACCCTCTATTTATCCATTTCCCGAGGTTGCTGCGGCGGAACGGAGACCGGGANNCCATAGACTGTTTCAGGAGGCAGGTATGGCTCGCTTACAGGAGCATGAAGGTAAAGCGTTGTTCAAGATTGCCGGGATGCCGATTCCTCAGGGAGATGTCGCCCGAACGCCTGAGGAGGCCCGTAAGATTGCGGAGAAGATCGGGAAGCCCGTGGTCATCAAGATTCAGATCTGGGCGGGCGGACGCGGGAAGGCCGGCGGTGTGAAATTCGCCGATACGCCGGCGGAGGCGGAAAAGATTACGGCCTCCCTGTTAGGCGCCACGATCAAGGGCCTCCTGGTGGAAAAGGTACTCGTCGAGGAGAAGCTGGCGATCGAGAAAGAATACTACGCCGGGATCATCGTCAACGCCCAGGCGGACGCACGTTGTCCCGTGGTCATGTTCTCCACGGAAGGCGGCATGGACATCGAGTCGGTTCCCGCCGACAAGATCGCCCTTATGAACGTCGATGTCATCCGGGGATTCAAAATCTACGACGCCCTCAACCTCGCCAACGAGCTCAAGGTTCCCAGCCAGTACATCAACCAAGTCGCCCGGCTGATCTTCGGCCTCTATGAAACCTTCAAGAACTACGGCGCCCGACTGATCGAAATCAACCCCGTGGTCGTCACGAAGGAGGGAAAGGTTCTCGCCGGCGACTGCCGCATCTCCATCGACGACTCCGCCGTCATCCGCCATCCGGAACTGGGCATTGAGGTCGCCCGCGAGGCTTCAACGCCCCCCACCGAACTGGACAGAATCGCCTGGTGGGTGGAGGAAAAAGACCTCCGCGGAACCTGTTATTTTGCGGAGATGAACAATGAGATCCAGGACCGCGAGGTTTTCGGCACGATCGGCTACCATGGTATGGGCGGCGGCGGGGCGATGCTCGGCGTGGACGGTCTGAACAAGCAGGGGATGAAGGTGGCCAACTTCGCCGATACGAGCGGAAACCCTCCGGCCTCCAAGGTCTATCGCGCGGCCAAGATGGTCTTCTCCCAGCCGGGGATCGACGGCTACATGTTGGGCGGCTTCATGGCGGCCAACCAGGAACAGTGGCACCACGCCCACGGGGTCGTCAAAGCCCTGCGGGAGGAGCTGCCCAAACGTCCCGGTTTCCCCGTCGTTCTTCTTCTCGCCGGCAACAAGGAGAAGGAGTCCCTGGAAATCCTGCGGGAGGGAACGAAGGATCTCAACGCCCGGATCCGCATCTACGGCGGCGACCGCGTCTATGACACGGAGGGGCTTGCTGCGGAGATGAAGGAGATGGTTCTCGAATACAAGAAGGAGAAAAATGGGTAAAGGAGGCCACTCATGGAGTTTCAGGAACAAACGATCAAAATCATCATCGATGAGAGCAAGTGCCCGGCGTGCGAGTCCAAGGCCTGCATTGCGGCCTGCAAGACCTACGCCCGCGGACTGTTGATCCTGAAGGAGGGGAAACCGGCGGTGGAAGGGGATGCCAAGCGCCTCGGCACGGAGTGCCTGGCGTGTGAATATGAGTGCTGGTTCAGGGGAAAGGGGGCGATCCAGATCGAAGCGCCCACGCCGGGGCTGGAAGAGTACCGGAAGAAGCACGGGATATCCTGACCGAAAAGGCGGTGAAAATATGGCTATCTTGCTGACGAAAACAACGAAAGTGGTGATTCAGGGGATTACGGGCAGGGAAGGCTCCATGCGCGCCAAGTTCATGCGGCGCCTGGGGACGAATGTCGTCGCGGGCGTTACGCCGGGCCGCGGCGGCGAGGAAGTCGATGGGATCCCCGTTTACAATACGATTAAAGATGCCGTGAAGAAACAAGGTCTTTTCGATGTCACCGTGACCTTCATCCCGGGGACGGGCCTGAAGGAGGCTATTTTCGAGGCGCTCGATTCCGATATCAAATGGGCGGTCATGCCGGTCGAGCGCGTTCCTTTGTATGATATTCTCGAAATGGTCGCCTACGGGAAGCGGAAGGGCGCCATGCTCCTGGGTCCGGGGTCCATCGGGATCAACTCCCCGGGGATCGGCGCCCTGGGCTGGCTGGGCGGTTCGGTTGAATTCTCCAACAAGCATTTCGTGCCCGGACACGTCGGGGTCATCTCCCGCAGCGGCGGGCAGTCGGGCACCCTTCCCTACGTCATCGCGAGGGCAGGGCTCGGTGTCAGCACGGTGATTCATGTCGGAACGGAACCTGTGACCGGCATGTCGTTCGCCGATATTCTTCCCCTGTTCCAGGAAGATCCCGAAACGGATGCCGTGGCCATCTTCGGCGAGATGGGCGGTTCCCACGAGGAAGAGGCGGCGCAGTTGGTGAAGTCCGGAAGGTTCACCAAACCGATCATAATTTACGTGTCCGGCGCTTGGGCGCCGGCGGGGATGAAGTTCTCCCATGCCAGTGCGATTGTCGAGCGCGGCAGTGGGTCCACTCAGGATAAAATTACACGGCTCAGGGACGCGGGAATCATCGTGGTGGATAATCCCAACGAGATCCCGCAGAGGCTTCTGGAACTCAAAAAGCAGGGAAAACTCAGGGTAAAATAACCCCCAACCACGAAAGGAGAAACGATTATGACAGTCATGAGATCCGTATTCTATGTACCGGGCAACAACGAAAAGATGGTCGGCAAGGCGCCGGAATTTCCGGCGGACATCATCACCCTGGACCTGGAGGACTCCGTTCCCCCCGCCGAAAAGGTAAAGGCGCGCGAGTGCGTCCGCGAAAACCTGAAATTCGCCGGTACCGGCGGATCCAAGATCTATTCCCGCATCAACAACTGGGAAACTTTGATGACGAACGACGACCTCGAGGCGATTGTCCATGAAGGTCTGTCCGGCGTCTGTCTGGCCAAGACCGGCGAGGCGGACAACGTGAAGCGCCTCGACTGGAAACTGGAAGAGTTAGAGCGCAGAAGGGGTCTCAAGGTGGGCAGCATCGCCATTCAGCTCCTCATCGAGACGGCCAAAGGCATGGTCAACGCCTATGCCTCCGCGACCGCAAGCAAGCGTGTCAACTCCTTGATCTTCGGGGCGGTGGATTACACGAAGGACATGAGGGTGAAGCTGACCTCCGAGGCGCAGGAACAACTTTATGGCCGGTTCTATACCGCCGTGGCCGCCCGCGCCGCCGGCTGCGTCGCCATCGACTGCCCGTTCGTCGATTTCAAGAATGTCGAGGCCTTCGAGAAGAGCGTCCTCGAGGGCCGCCAGATGGGGTATGAGGGCAGGATGCTCATCCATCCGAGCCAGATCGAACCCGCCCACAAGCTCTACATGCCGTCCGCGGACGATATCGAGTGGGCGACCGGCATCGTGAAGATCTTTGAGGAAGAGGGGATCGCGAAGGGCGCCGCCGCTGTTTCCTTCAAGGGCAAGATGGTCGATACGCCGGTTTATGAGAATGCCCGGCAGATCCTGGCGACCATGAAGGAAATCGCTGAGATGGAAGCCCTGCGGAAAAAGTAGTTTTGTCGCATGGGGACAGATTTGAAATCTGTCCCCGTTCATGGGGTGTAGCCATAAGCGAAGCCATCACCGTTTTTCGGGATGGCCTCGCTTATGGTTTAAGCGACAGCCGATTTGCACTGGATGCCGGACGGCTGGAGATCACGAAGGGGTTCAAGATGGAAAAGGATAAAATAATCAGCGAGATGGTCCGGCTGGTGGGGAAGGAGAATGTGCTGAGTTCCGATATGCACTTAAAGCTCTATGAATACGATGCGTCACTGATCCGTTCTAAACCCGACTGTATCGTTTGTCCCACATCCACGGAACAGGTGTCGAAGGTCGTCAAATTTGCCCAGGATCACAAAATTCCCGTCATCGCCCGGGGAGCGGGTACGAACCTGAGCGGTGGAAGCGTTACCGTTCAGGGCGGCATCGCCATCGTCCTGACGAGGATGAATCAGATCCTCGATATGGATATTGAGAACTTGCGTGTCGTGGTCCAGCCCGGCGTGATCACGCTGGACCTGAAGAATGTGCTGGCCAAGCACGGTTATCTCTACCAGCCTGATCCGGCGAGCGAAAAAGTGACCACGATCGGGGGAAATTTCGGCGAGAATTCAGGCGGTCCCCACTGCCTGAAATACGGGGTGACCAGCAACCATGTCCTGGGGGTGGAACTGGTCCTCTACGACGGCCAGGTCGTTGAGGTGGGCGGCAAGGCCCTGGACAATCCCGGCTATGACCTTATGGGTGTTCTGGGGGGTTCCGAAGGAACGCTCGGCATCGTCACCCGGGCGGTGCTCCGGATCATGCCGAAGGCGGAGGCGGTCAAGACGATGCTCTGCATCTTCAATTCCATTGAAGAGGGCGGCAATACCGTGACCGCCATCATCGGGGAAGGCATCATTCCCGCCACCCTCGAGATGATGGACAACCTGACCATCAAGGCCGTCGAAGAGGCCTATCATGTAGGCTTCCCTACCGATGCGGCGGCCATCCTGATTATAGAGTTGGACGGCCTGAAAGACGGCATGGAGAGACTCACGGAGCGCATCCTTGCCATCTGCAAGCAGCACAACGTGCGGGAAATCCGGGTTGCCAAGGACCAGGCGGAGCGTGACAAGATCTGGGCCGGCCGAAAGGGCGCCTTTGGCGCCGTCGGCCGACTGCGTCCCAACTATCTCGTCAACGACGGCACCGTGCCCAGAACCAGATTGCCGGAAACGCTGGCCAAAGTAGTCGAAATCGGCAAGAAATACAAGCTTCCCATCGCTAACGTATTCCACGCCGGAGACGGGAATCTGCATCCCCTGATCCTTTTCGATGAGCGGGACAAGGATGAATTAGAGAGGGTCCATGCCGCGGCGATGGAGATCATGAAGCTCTGCGTCGATATGGGAGGAACGATCAGCGGTGAGCACGGCATCGGCGTGGAAAAGATTAAGGGGATGTCCTTCATTTTCAGCGCCAGGGACATCGCCGCCATGAAGAAGGTCAAAGCGGCCTTCGATCCGGAGAACCTGTTTAATCCGGGGAAGGTGCTGCCGGAGACGGAAAAAGCCGCATAACGCGAGGAAAGGAGACCGGGTATGTCCAATTCAACCCAATGGGTTTCCGCCCTGAAGGGAATCATCGGGGAAACCAATGTGATACAGGATCCGGATCAGCTCAAGGCCTATGCCGTCGACGGCCTGGCGCCCAAGGCTGTCGTCAACCCCGGAAGTGTGGAAGAAATATCGAAGCTGTTGACCTATGCCCATTCGGAAAAACGGACCGTTGTGCCCCGCGGCAACGGCACCAAAATGGCTACAGGCGGGATTCCCGGAAAGATCGATGTGGTTCTGTCCATGCTGCGGATCCATCGGATTACCGAGCACGACATTCCCAACCTGAGCCTCTCCGTGGAAGCGGGGATCACCCTGGCGGAGGTACAGAAAATGCTGGCCGGCACCGGCAAGGGTTCGTTCCTGCCCCTGGATCCGCCCTATTCGGATCGAGCAACGATTGGCGGCATCATTGCCGCCAACAGCAGCGGGCCGCGGCGGTATCTCTACGGTTCCGCCCGGGATCTTCTTCTGGGTCTCAAAGCGGTTTACCCCAACGGCGATATCGTTGCCTTCGGCGGGAAGGCCGTGAAGAACGTATCCGGATACGACATGACCAAACTGATGATCGGTTCCTGGGGGTCCTTGGGGGTGATTACCGAAATCACAACGAAACTTCTGCCGTTGCCGGAAGCCTCGGCGACGCTGCTGACCTCTTTCGAGGATCTGGCCAAAGCCGGGTCTATGACGAGGAAGATCCTCCATTCGGTTCTCCTTCCCTCGGCCATGGAACTGATGGATGGCAAAGCCGCGAGTCAGCTCGGGGAAAGCGCGCGATATCTGGTCGCCTTCAGCCTGGAGGGCGTCCGGGAGGCCGTGGACCGGCAGGTGGCGGAAATCGGGGACATTGCGAAGAAGGAAGGGGCCGTGGATACAAAGGTCCTGTGGGGAGAAGAGGATCGGATCTTCTGGCGCCGGGTTCGTGACTTTGCCATTGCCTCGGAGGCCTCCGTGATTCTCCGATCCAACTTTGTCATTTCAAAGCAGGCGGAGATCCTGGGGAATTATGAAAAAATAGCGCAGGCTGCCGGGATCGGTTGCGCCTGGATCGGCCATGTCGGCAACGGGATCCTCACCAGCTACATCCTGGAAAACGGTGCTGCGAAAATGGGTCCGGTCGTCGATCTGATCGGCAAGTTCACTGCCGAAGCGGCGAAACATGGCGGTAATCTCATCGTGGAGTCCTGTCCGCGCGACCTGAAGGAAAAGGTCCGTGTCTGGGGGCAGCCGCGGAGCGATGATGTGGTGATGCGTCGCCTGAAAGAGAGGGTGGACCCGGTCGGCGTTTTAAATCCGGGGCGATTTGTCGGGGGTATCTGAGCTTGCAGCCGCGGGAGNNCCGCGAGGCAAGGTGCAGCTCTCCCGCTACCTTTCCGAGGGCAGCCTGGAGATGTCCGAGGAGATGAAGGAGGCCTTCTTCTCCACCTGCCTCCTCTGCGGATCCTGTGTGGCCAATTGTCCCAGCGGCGTCCACGGCGATCATCTCTTCTCCGGCGTCCGCTGGCGGGCCGTGCAGCGCTACGGCATGGACTGGAAGAAGAAAGTGATGTTCCAGCTTCTGGCCAGCAAATGGAAGATGTCCACGTCGGCCTGGTTCGGCAAGTGGGCCCGCAAGATGTTCGGCGGTCCCTGGATTGAATCGAAACTGAATGCGGGCGCTCTCCATGTGGAACGGATTCCGGCCTTCAATGAGAAGCCCTTCTCCCAGACCGTTCCGGACGTGGTGAAGCCGGAAGGCAAGGCGAAGGGGAGGGTTCTTTACTTCCATGGATGCGCCACCAACTATCTCTATGGCGATATCGGTCAAGCGGTGGTGGATGTCCTGAAAAAGATGGGGGTCGAGGTGATCATTCCCAAGGAGCAGTCCTGTTGCGGTCTTCCCATCTTCATGTCCGGCGACCGGGAAACCTCGGTCGAGGTGATCCGGGATGCACTGAAGATCTTTGCGAGGGCCGATGTGGATGCCGTGATCGTGGATTGCGCCACCTGCGGCGCCGCCCTGAAGAACGAGTATCCCCATCTGCTGAAGGACCTCCGCGAACTTGGAGAGAAGGTGACGGACGAGGAGATCCAGGCGGCGGAACTGCTCTCCGCGAAAACGCAGGACGTGACCGTCTTCATCGACGCGCACAAGGATTGGCTTCCCAAGCTGGCAGGAAACGGGAAGAAGATCCGCGTAACCTACCACGATCCCTGCCATCTCGTGCAGGGGCAGAAGGTCAGCGCCCAGCCGCGAAACATTCTGAAGTCCATTCCGGATGTGGAGTATGTGGAGATGGCCGGCGCGAACGACTGCTGCGGCGGGGGCGGCTCCTTCCAGGTGGAGCATGCGGAAACCTCGGCGAAGATCACAAAGCGCAAGATCGATAATATCAATGCGACGAACGCCCAGGTGGTGGCCACCTGCTGCCCGGGATGCAACGTGACGATTTCAAACCACCTCGATCCGGAGCGGCAGATGAAGACGATGCATCCCGTCCAACTTCTCCAGATGGCCCTGAGCCGTTAGTTCCATAGAACCCCGGCCACTACGAGTGCATGGTCAAAAGATGCGGGGCGAATGTTATATTGTTCTTGACAGGCTCGCGGGGGAAGGGTAAACACACATTTCTGCAGTGTCGGAGGCGTTCAGCGTCGAGGGATGCCGGTGGAGGGGGTTCTGTGCGGCATGGAAGGAAAATGTGGTTGCGCAGGGGATCGAAAGGGGTGTTCTGTTGATTCACCGGTCGTCCGGTGACGATCAATCAGGCCCGTCGTTTGACCTAAAATGAAGAAGGAGGCGTTATGACCAAGAAAGAAAAGCAGGACAAAACCAGCGTAGAAAAAGGGTCCCGTCGCAGTTTCTTGAAGACCGCGGCGGTGGTGGCCGGCGGCGCGGCCGGCGTCATGGGGTTTCCCGGCGTAATGCGCCTGTCGGCGGCGGCGCCCATCAAGCTGAAGGTACAGACCGCCTGGGACGCAGGAACCGTGGGTTACACCAAGTTTCAGGATTTCGGCAAGAAGCTGGGCGAAATGTCTGAAGGGAAGCTCCTGATGGAATGTCTGCCCGCCGGCGCCATCGTGGGCACCTTCGATATGTTCGATGCGGTCAAAGCCGGGGTGTTCGATGCCATGCACTGCTTCGACGTTTACTGGCCCGGCAAGATCCCCGTGGCCACCTTCCTCTCCTCCTACCCCTTCGGCATGGACCGTCCCGATCAGTGGCAGACCTGGTACGACGTCCTCGGCGGGAAGGAAATCGCCCGTCAGGCCTTCGGCGCCCACAACATGATGTACCTGGGCCCCATCCAGCACGACGACAACCTGATCCACTCCAAGGTCCCCATCCGCTCCTTCGAGGACTTTAAGGGCAAGAAGATCCGTTACCCGGGCGGGATCATCGCCGACATCTACCGCGCCGCCGGCGTTTCCACGGTTCTGCTCCCCGGCGGCGAGGTCTATCCGGCCCTGGAGAAGGGCGTCATCGACGGCGCCGACTTCGTGGGCTGGGCAATCAACTACAACCTGGGGTTCGCCGAGATCGCCAAGTACATCATCATGGGTCCGCCCTCCACACCCTGCCTGCACCAGCCTGTGGACATCATGGCCCTCGAGGTGAACATGAACACCTGGAAGAAGATCCCCAAGCACTTGCAGGATCTGCTGGAAGCGGCGGTGACCTGGCACTCCTGGGATCACTACACGGCGATCCAGAAGGCCGACCTCGAATCCGTGCCCAAGTATAAGGCTGCAGGCGTGGAGGTTATCCGCCTGAAGGAGAGTGATCTTGACAAGTTCCGCAAGTTCGCCCCCGAGCTCTGGGTGAAGTGGGCCCAGAAGGACCCGCTGGCGATGAAGGCCTTCAAGTCCCAGTGGGAGTATATGAAATCCGAGAAAATGGTGTACTACACCGAGAAGGACATGGTGGACAGCAAGGGAAAGAAGTTGGTCTTCTAATAACGATTTCGGGGGAAGGGAGGGATCCCTTCCCCCGTTTTTTATGAACGGTTCTTCCGGGGGATCACGCCCGAGTTTTCACGGCAGTTCCCCCTACCGAAAAAGAGCTCCTCCCCTTTCTGCGGCTCGGTCGTTCTGCACGGGCCTTGCCGCGTCGCTCCGGGTCTGGCGCGGCCGCACTGCATATTCTGGAAAATGTGTGGGCGGCAAGGACGCGGCTTTAGCGGGCGGCGTCAGGTCGGGGAGGAATAAAGAACCGGGAAACGAATCATGGAAAGGTTGATACGATGGATAAATTACGAACTTTCATGATGGCCGTGGAGAAGACCAACGTCTTCGTGGGCAGGATGATGGCCTACACGTCGATCGTCTGCGTCGCGGTCATTTCCTTTGAAGTGATCATGCGTTATGTCTTCGGCATGCCGACCAACTGGGGACATGAAACGATGTTGACCCTCTTTGCGATGTACTACGCCATGATCGCCGGGACGGCCCATTTCTACCGAGCCCATGTGCGGGTGGACGTCTTCTATGCCTCACGGACCCGCCGGACGCAAGCGCTCATGGACCTCTTCACCGCCCCGTTCTTCTATATCTTTGTGCTGGTCTACATCTGGTGCTCCTGGAATGTTTACTGGAGTTCCCAGATGATGAACGCCGGCAACACCTTCCTGGGGATTTATATCATCGGCGAAAACTCCTTCACCGACTGGGCGCCGCCGCTCTACCCCGTCAAGTTCCTGATGCCGTTCGGCGGGGTGCTCCTGCTCTTGCAGGGGGTTGTCTGGACCATCCGCGATATCTACACGGCGCGGACCGGAAAGGAGATGGCAGAATGAGCATCGAACTTTTAACTGTTTTGATCTTCGGCACCATGGTTTTTTTCCTCTTCATGGGGCTGCCGGTCGCTTTTGCCTGCGGCGTGACGGGGATCATCTTTACGGCCCTGATTCGGGGACCGGAGGCCGTCAACGTCGTGCCGACGCGGATCTTCGGACTGATGACGAACTATCTGCTCGACGCCATTCCGCTCTTCATCTTCATGGCCAATATCCTCGAGCGGAGCGGGATCATCGAGGACATCTACCACATGGTCTATAACTGGCTGGGCTGGCTGAAGGGCGGCGTCGCCACGGCCACTGTTGCGGCCTGCACGATGATGGCGGCCATGGCCGGCGTCGTGGGCGCCACGGAAGTGACCATGGGGCTGATCGCGCTCCCGCAGATGCTCAACCGCAAGTACGACAAGCTGATGTCGCTCGGCGCCATCCTGGCCGGCGGCACGCTGGGCATCCTGATTCCCCCCAGCGTCCTTTTGATCGTCTACGGCATGGTGGACAACTCCTCCATCGGGCAGCTCTACGCCGGGGCCTTCCTGCCGGGTTTCCTGCTGTCCGCCTTGTACATTGCCTACATTACCATCCGCTGCTACATCAAACCCGAGATGGGTCCCCCCATTCCCAAGGAGGAGCGGCTGAATTTCATCGGGCTGCTCAAGGTCCTCGGGCCGATCATCCCGGCCGCTTTGCTGATCTTCCTGGTCCTGGGGACGATCGTCCTTGGCGTCGCCTCGCCCACCGAGGCGGCGGGCGTGGGGTGTCTGGGGGCATGGCTCATCGCGATCTTCAAGAGGCGCATGGGCTGGAGAAGCCTCGTCATCGCGGCGGAAAACACGATCAAGGCGACCGCCATGGTGATGTGGACCATGTTCGGGGCGAACATCTTCATCGCCCTCTACATCATGGTGGGCGGCCAGGCCTTCGTGCAGACGCTGCTTTTGGGCTCCGGTCTGAGCCCGATGACGATCATCTGGATCATGATGGGCATCCTGATCTTCCTCGGCTGCTTCATCGACTGGGTCGGGATCGTCATGCTCTGCGTGCCGCTCTTCGGCCCGATCATCCGCCAACTGGGCTTCGATCCGATCTGGTTCGGCGACCTCTTCGCGGTGAACATGCAGATGGCCTTCCTGACGCCCCCCTTCGGTTTCTCGCTCTTCTACCTGAAAAGCGTGGCGCCGCCGGAGATCTCCACCATCGACGTCTGGAAATCGGCGGTGCCGTTCCTGTGCCTGCAGTTCATCGGCCTGGTCCTGTGCATGTATTTCCCCGACATCATCCTGCTCGGCCCGAAGTATTTCTTCCGGGGTCTGCAATAGGATGGGGTGGGGCAATTGGTAAATACGCTCTTTTGGGGAAACCGGCTCGCGGGACGCTTAAGGCTTCAGCGCCGGCCGGTTTCTGAAGAATCATCAAAAACGGGAATCGCTCATGGATCAGTCGGCGGATTCGAAACAGGTCTTTCAGTCGCCGATGGCGTATGTGGTTCTTTTTTATCTGCTGCTCTTGGCCTGGACCGTGGGGACCCTGCCCGTCGTGTATCTGAAGTTCCGGACGATCGGTTTCCAGTCCGTCTGGATTTACGCCTCCATGATCGGATTCGTCTATGCTTACACCTGGTTCTGGTCCCTGGGCCTCTTCTACCGGATCTCTCTGGATAGCGAAGGCCGGGTTACTTTGAAGAGTCTCCGCAGGGAGTTTCAGGTGTCGGCCAAGCAGATTGCATCGATCGAAGGGTCCCGTTTTCCCCGCGGATTCGGCTTTGTCAGGCTGAAGCTGCCCCGGGAGAGCGGCTATCTCTTCTGTCTCCGGATGACCGGGGACCTGGAAGCGATCCTGCAGGGGATCCGGAAGAAAAACCCCCTGAGCATGGCTGTCCGAATCTAACCGAGGCAGGGGGAGAAGACCCCCGGCTGCAAAACGTAAGGAGTGTGCATTATGACCCAGATGTTTACAATTCCGTCTAATACCATCCTGGTAATCGGCTTTTTGATCGTGGCGATCACCATCGGCTATGTGATTTACGGTTGCGTGAAGGGGTGGGAAAACGTGACCAAGGACTACAAACAGAAGAAGCAAGAGCTGACCATCGACGGTTAATCCGATGATCGATCTCCCCGTCCTGCACCACTGCCGCAGAGCGGGGGGATACCCCCTCATTTTCCAGGCCCGGCGCCTGTTAGGTTGAGTCTATCTTTTCCTGCCGCGTATTTCTGATCGTGTCTCATCCATAGGTTCCTCAATATCGGAGTACTTCGGACGACGCATTCCGTGTCCGGAGTTACCTTTGACGTTCTCGTAAAAAGTCTGAAAACCCCATATTTTGCCATTCCCGTTAAAACGGGAATCCAGTATTTTCAATTAGTTCCATGCTCTCTAGATTCCCGCCTGCGCGGGA
This sequence comes from Syntrophaceae bacterium, assembly GCA_003141195.1. Lineage (GTDB taxonomy): Bacteria > Desulfobacterota > Syntrophia > Syntrophales > UBA5619 > UBA5619. Next base: position 10,391 of record PLLC01000061.1, on the reverse strand, counting down.
ATGACGACTTATTACGAGTTCACCATCTTTGCTGGATATTATGGCGGGAATTGTGTAAACTGCACCGTTTTCAGCGCCCCGACGGGACGTTGTATGATCCCTTGATGAAGAGGAGGTTTCTACAGATATGTTCAGGATAACAGACCTGGATCCGAGAAAATTGAAGGACTGGCAAGTGGCGGAAGAGGCCGAAAAGCACATGAAACCAATCTTTCAGCTCGCTGAGGAGGCGGGTATTCAGGGGGATGAACTCATTCCCATGGGCCATCACATCGGCAAGGTGGACTTTCTGAAGGTCCTGAATCGACTGGAGGGAAGGCCGAATGGAAAATACATCGATGTGACGGCGATCACCCCCACCCCGCTCGGGGAGGGGAAGAGTACAACCGTCATGGGTCTCGTGCAGGGACTGGCCAAACAGCGGAAGAAGGCGACCGGCGCGATTCGTCAGCCGTCGGGTGGCCCCACCTTCAACATCAAGGGGAGCGCTGCCGGCGGCGGGCTTTCCCAGTGCATCCCGCTGACGCCCTTTTCCCTGGGACTCACCGGCGACATCGACTGCGTGGCGAACGCCCACAACCTGGCGATGGTCGCGCTGACCTCGCGGATGCAGCATGAGGCCAATTACGACGACGCCATGCTTGCCTCGAAGCACATCAAACGCCTCAATATCGATCCGCGGAACGTCCAGATGAAATGGGTGATCGACTTCTGCGCCCAAGCGCTGCGTGATATCGTGATCGGTCTCGGCGGGAAGATGGACGGTTTCATGATGAGCTCCGGTTTCGCCATTACCGTAAGCTCGGAGATCATGGCGATCCTCTCCGTGGCGACGGGTCTCCCGGACCTGCGCGAGCGGATGGGGCGGATCATTGTCGCCTACAACCGAAAAGGCGAGCCGGTGACCACCTCCGACCTAAGTGTGGCGGGGGCGATGACCGCCTGGATGGTGAAGGCGATCAATCCGAACCTCCTCCAGACCGTCGAGGGACAGCCGGTCTTCGTCCATGCCGGCCCCTTCGCAAACATCGCCGTCGGCCAGAGCTCGATCATCGCCGACCGTGTGGCGCTGAAACTGGCCGACTACCATGTGACGGAGAGTGGTTTCGGCGCGGACATCGGGTTTGAGAAGTTCTGGAACATCAAGAGCCGTCTCAGCGGGCTGACGCCCAACTGCGCGGTGATCGTCGCCACGGTTCGGGCGCTGAAGATGCACGGCGGCGGCCCGCAGGTGGCGCCGGGGAAAAAGCTCGATCCGGCCTATACCAGCGAGAATCTCCCGCTTCTGGAGAAGGGATTTGCCAATCTGCTTGCCCATATCGAGACTGTCAAGAAGGCGGGGGTCAACCCGGTGGTCTGCATCAACAGTTTTCACACGGATACGAATGCGGAAGTCAAACTGCTGCGCAGCCTGACGGAGCAAGCGGGGTCGCGGGTCGCACTGTCCGAGCACTGGCTCAAGGGCGGCGAGGGCGCCCTGGAACTGGCCGAGGCGGTGATCGACGCCTGCGAAGAAATGACCCATTTCCGGTTCCTCTACGAGGATGCGCTTCCGTTGCGGGGACGGATCGAGAAGATCGCGAAGGAGGTCTATGGGGCGGACGGCGTGCACTATTCGCCGCCGGCCCTGGAAAAGGCCAAACGGTTCGAGGCCGATCCGGAGCTTCGGACCTTTGCCACCTGCATGGTCAAGACCCACCTCAGCCTGACCCATGATCCCGATGTCAAGGGGAGGCCGAAGAACTGGACGCTTCCCATCCGGGACATCCTGATTTACGGCGGTGCGAAGTTTCTGGTGCCGGTGGCCGGTGAGATCAAACTGATGCCGGGGACGGCCTCGGATCCGGCCTATCGTCGGATCGACGTCGATTGCGAAACGGGCAGGGTCAAAGGGCTATTCTGAAAAGGGAAAAACATGACGGCAAAATTGATCAGCGGTGTCGAGATTGCCCGGCAGATCCGGGAGGAACTGAAAGGGGAGACAGGCCGCCTGAAGGAGAAATGCAAGGTAACCCCCGGGCTGGTGACCATCCTGGTCGGACAGAATCCGGCATCCATGAGCTATGTGACGGCCAAACAGAAGGCCGCCAGGGAGATCGGGTTTCATTCAGTTCAGGAGAACCAGCCGGAAACGATGACGGAATACGAACTGCTGGCCCTGATCGAACGCTACAACCGGGACCCGAAGATTCACGGCATCCTCGTTCAACTCCCTCTGCCCAGGCACATCAACGAGACAAAGGTTCTCTACGCCATCGATCCGAAAAAGGATGTCGACGGCTTCCATCCGCTGAACGTGGGAAAGATGGTGATCGGCGAGGCGGATTACCTCCCCTGTACGCCGGCCGGGATTCAGCAGCTCCTGATCCGTTCCGGTGTGAAGACCGACGGGGCGGAGGTGGTCATCGTCGGGCGGTCGAACATCGTGGGGAAGCCCATCGCCAACATCCTGCTGCAAAAGAAACCGGGAGCGAACGCGACGGTGACGATCTGCCACACGGGGACGAAAGAGATGGCCTCGCACACCCGCCGGGCGGACATCCTGATCGTGGCGGCCGGGAGACCCAGGTCGATCACGGCGGACATGGTCAAGGAAGGGGCCGTCGTGATCGATGTCGGCGTAAACCGGATCGGAAAGACCCCCGACGGGAAGGCCCTTCTCTGCGGGGATGTGGATTTCGATGCGGTGAAGGAGAAGGCGGGCATGATCACGCCGGTTCCCGGGGGCGTGGGGCCGATGACGATCACGATGCTGATGATGAACACGCTGAAGGCGGCGAAACTCGCGGCCGGAATCGAATCGCGGTGAACAGCCCTTGAACTAAGAGCCTGTTGAAAAAGGCTCTTTTACAGGCTGTTCAAAAATGTCCAGATGCAAGGCCCCCGAAATCCTGAGCCGTGAGGCGTCGGGGACATGTTCCGGAAGCCCAAAGGGATCGGAACGTGTCCCCGGAATACGTTGAACGGCGAAGAATGAGGGAAACGCAGCATATGGGCGTTTTTCAACAGCCTGCTAATGGTTGCCGCCGAGGGGCGGAAGATGGGGGAAGGCGTCCGACATGTGGGGGATGAACATGGCGGCCATGAACTCCTGCTGGAACTCCTTGGCCAGGGTCAGTTCGACGTATTCGACCCGACGGGCCATCTCCTCGGCCTCCAGACGCTTGTCGCGGTTCAGCAGGGCGATCCTCGCCCCGTCGCCGGCCGCATTGCCGACGGACGATACGTGATCGAGGTCGCAGTCGGGAAACATCCCGAGGATCATCGCCTCCGTCTTGTCGATGTAGCTCCCGAAGGCGCCCGCCAGGATCACCCGGTCCAGTTTTTCGATTCCCAACCGTTTCATCATCAGCTTCGCGCCGGCGTAGAGGGCGCCCTTGGCGAGCTGTACGTTCCGGACATCCTGCTGGTTGATCGTGATCGCCCCCTCCAGAGAGGTTTCATCCGGCCAGGCGATGACGAACTCCGGTTTCCCGTCGGTCAAGCGAAGCCGCGGCGCTGCGAGATCGGAACGGAAGCGGCCGCTTCTGTCGATGATGCCTGCCCGGTAGAGTTCGGCCACCCCGTCGATGATCCCGGAACCGCAGATCCCCAGGGCGCCGGTGATCCGGAACTCCGGTCGCCAGCGCTCTTCGCCGATGATCTTGAAAGAGACCTCCAACGTCTCCGGATCGATTCGAATCCGCTCGATTGCCCCGGGGGCCGCCCGCATGCCGAAGCGGATGTGCGCCCCCTCCAGGGCGGGGCCAGTGGCGCAGGAGGCGGAGAGGAGTTTCTCCCTGTTTCCCAGAATCATCTCCCCGTTCGTGCCCACGTCGATGATGAGGACCATCTCGTCCCGGCGGTAGGGTTCCTCCGCGATCAGGACCCCCACGTTGTCCGCCCCGACGAAGCCCGCCTCGATGGGGAGGATATGGACATTGGCCGCGGGGTGGGCCGTGAGTCCGAGATCGCGCGCCTTGATGTCCAGGCTGCGGTGGACGGCGGGCGTGAAAGGGGAGATGCCGAGGGCATGCGGATCGATACCGAGAAACAGGTGGTGCATCGCCGTGTTTCCAACCAGCGTGATTTCAAGGATGTCGGCCGGGGAGAGGCTGGCATCCCCGGTGACGGTCCGAATGAGGTCGTTCAGACATTCGATGATCGCCCCCCGCATCTTTTTCATACCATCCGGATGGTCCATCACATAGGTGATCCGTGCAATCACGTCATCGCCGTATGTTACCTGGGGATTCATGAGCGACTCGGTGCCGATGAGCTTTCCGGTCTTCAGGCTGCAGAGATATACGGCCACGGTGGTCGAGCCTACGTCGATGGCGAGGCCGTACGCCTCCTCCACCTCTCCCGGAAAGACGGCGAGGATCTCCCGCTCCATCCGGATGGCTGCGGTGACCGTCCAGTTTCCCTTCCGGAGGGCGTCGGGAAGGCCGCGGAGGGCGGGATAGTCGATCTCCGGGCGTTGCAGGCCGAACCGCTCCAAAAGGGCCGCAACCAGGCGCTCATAGTCTCCCAGGGGATGGTTCAGAGTAGGGGGGGCAAGGGTTACAGGGAAGAGGCGGACGGCAGGGTTCAGCGAGATTGTTTTTTCAGACGCTTCTTTTCTCACCACCTGCTTACCCGTTCGGCTCTCCTCCGGCACAAAGATCAGGACATCCCCCCGGATTACTGCCGCGCAGGCCATGCGGAAACCCTCCGCCCGCTCTTTTTCTCCGATGAGTTTGCCCTCCTCTTCGGTGAACGGCGAGAGATGGTCATGAAACGAGGTAATTCCATACCGATCAAAGGTTTCCGACTCGATTCGGATCCGGCACTTCCCGCAGGACTTCTTTCCGCCGCAGACGGACTCGATCCCCACGCCCAACAGCCGGGAGGCCTCTAAAACGGTCGTCCCTTCCGGGATCTTCCCCTGTCGGCCGGAGGGCTGAAAAATCACCTGATATCTCTTCATCGTTTGCTTCCCTGCCGGTTTTTGGCATCCGCGTGCATCGCCCCCCGGCCGGACTATCCGCCGACTCAGTCTTTTTTCGCCGCGGGCGGCTTGACGATCCAGACGAGGAGGATCGATGCCAGACACATCACCCCCGCGATGATGAAGGAGGCGATGTAGTTTCCCGCCGCGTAGGTCTTCGTCGTGACGACGCCGGCGACCAGGGTTTCGAAGGGAACCTCCTGCACGATCCTCATCAGCTTCGGGGCGATCCAGGGGCCAAAAAGCCCCGCCACGCCATAGGCCATGAACATGCAGCCGTAGTTCACCCCCATGTGCTTCGTTCCGAAATAGTCCGCCGTCACGGCGGGGTAGAGGCCGAGGAAGCCGCCGAAACAGAAGCCCACGGACATGACCCCGAAGAGGAACAAGGGGAAGGAGGTGAGCCAGTTCAGGGAGAGCATGACCACGCCGCCATAGAGGAACATGACGTAAAGGGTGTTTTTCCGGCCGATGCTGTCCGAGACCTTCCCCCAGATGATGCGGCCCAGCGCGTTCACCACGGAGATGGCCATGACTGCCGTCGTTCCCTTGGTGATGATATCCAGATAGATCTCCCCGGGGATGGTGGGGAATTTGGGCGCGAGACTGAGGATGGAGAAGGACTGCCAGATGTTGACCGTGTTCATGATGATGAGGAACCCGGCGGAGCAGCCGGCGAAGTAAGTGATCCAGAGGAGCCAGAACTGCGGCGTTCGGATCATCTCCTGCCAGGTGTAATCGACGCCGGTTGTGCATGCCGGGGTGTTTCCGGCCGCCGTCGGCGGCGTCCATCCCGGAGGGCAGTAGCCGGCAGGAGGATTGATCATGAACTGGGCGCCGATCATGACGATGACGAAGAAGATGCCTCCCAGATAGAGAAACATGTTCATCCNNGTCCGACGGAGAGGATCAGGGCCTTGGCCACGGGGGCAAAGACAAGGCCGCCGGCGCCGAACCCGGCGACCGCCAGACCCGAGATGAGGCCCCGCTTGTCGGGAAACCACTTCACGCAGGTGGCGATCGGGCAGACATACGCCGCGCCGATGCCGATGCCGCCGATGACGCCAAAGCCCAGCGTAAACATGAACAGGCTGTTCGAGAAGGAGGCCAGCAGGAGCCCGAGGCCCAGCAGGACGGCCCCCGTCATGGCGACGTAGCGCGGACCGATCTTGTCCTGGACGCGGCCGGCGAAGATGGTCGCCAGACCGAAGAAGAGCAGGACCAGCATGGACGGGAGCGCCAGGTCCGTATTGCTCCAGTCGGGGAACCGGGCCTTGAGTCCGGGTTTGAAGACGCTGTAGATGTAGATGGCGCCGAGACTAACCTGGATCAACAACGCACCGACGACGATGAGCCAACGATTGAACGTTTTTCCGCCTTCCATAGAGCTGCCCCCCTTTTTTCGTTCGGCTCTTATCACATTGTTCCGGAAATGTCTAATGGAAGTGCGGGCAAACACAAGCCTTCGTTTCAATATTTCCGTGGGTCAACGGGACGGAAGACTCCGGAGATCTTCCGGGGTGTTCACGTTCATGAACATCCGCCCCTCCGAATCAAAGGAGCGGATGACCTCCGGGGAGATCGTGAGGAGGCGGTGTCCCGGGTAGAAGCCGGTAATCTTCAAGCGGTCCCTCTCGATCAGTCCCCGGATGACCGGGAGGCAACGGCGGGCGTAAACGGCGTGGAGGGGCTGGAGGCCGTCGGGGGGGGCCGGAACAATGATATCATATCCCACCGTCTGCCGAACCATATATTCCAGAAAAGCCCGGTTCAGGAAGGGCATGTCGCAGGCCGCGATAAAGGCGTGTTCCTCTGTGGCGTAGAAAAGACCCGTGTATATCCCGCCGAGGGCCCCCTTCTCCGGGAGGATGTCGGTGACGATGACCGCCTCCTGATCAAGATAACTTAGGGGGGAGGAGGTCACGATGATCACCTCTTTGAAAACCGCCCGGAAGAGACGGACGATCCGGTCGATCAGGCGTTCGCCGTCCACCGCGAGAAAGGCCTTGTTTTCCCCCATTCGCCGATTTCTGCCTCCCGAGAGGATCACGCCCGTCATGGTGAGACCCCCGAGCGTCTGCGGTAGCGTGCGTCGAGAATCACGATCCTGCCCCGGTCCGACTCCGAGCGGATGAGGCGGCCGATCCCCTGCCGCAGCTTGATTGCGCTTTCATAACGGTAGCGCCGCCAGTACTCCTCCCGGGGTAGAAGATTCCTCCGCGCGACCTGAAGCGGATCATGGGGGTGGGGATAAGGAAGGCGGGTGATGATCACCTGGGTCAGCGTCTCTCCCGGGAAATCGACTCCGTACCAGAAGGTGTCCACGCCGAAGAGGACGCTCTCCCGGATCGCCCGGAATTCGTCGCAGAGCGCGGCGGTGGGAACGCCGTTCTGCTGGAGAAGAAGGGGATAGCCGTCGGTGCGGATCTCGTCTGCGACCCGCGCGGAGATTGCCTCCAGGTCTTCGTAGCTGGAGAAGAGGACGAGGGTGCGCCCCCGGTTCCGGCGGATCAGGCCGGGGAGAAGCTCTGCAACCCGGGAGAGCCAGGCCTCCTTGCATTCAAAGGCGCCGCTCAAGGCCTCCGCGGGAACGGCGATCTCTGCGGCAGTGGGGTCAAAGGGCGAGGGTATGGCCTCGAAACGGAATGCCCTGCTCTTGGGTTTCTCCGCCGGCGCCGTCTCTTCGCTGTTAGGCTTCTCTCGATCGGGAGAGGTCTCCGGTTCGGGTTCGGGCATCATGCCGGCCGCGCGCCGGAAACCATCGAAGCTCTCCCCCTGGCGGAGCGTCGCCGAGGTGAAGATGACGCAGTTCCTGCCTTCGTAAAGGTGATCCCGGAGAATGTCTGCCACCTCCACGGCGCGGACGGAAATCACCCAGTGGCGGACGAAGAGGATGCCGGCCGTGACATGCCCCGGCGAAAGTGACTTTTCGCTGATGGTCTTGAGCGTCTCTGCATTTTCCTGGAGGTCCCGGAAAGCGGTCTTCAGACGGTCGACGGTCCGGGTGCGGATCCCGAGTTTCCGGCAGGCTTCCGGGTCTTTGACGAACGTCAGGTGCCCGCCGATTCCCTTGAGGCACTTTCTTAACACACCGAGGTGGGTTTTCAGACGTCCGTCCCGGAACGCCGGGTGTTCCGCGGGAAGAACCGTCGCTTCTCCCGGAGCGGCGGCGCCGCGGACGGCGGCGAGCGCGGAGGTGAACCCGGCCGTTTCCTCACGGAAATCGTTCATGGCGGTCAGCGCGGCGGCGATCCCCTTTGCGGGAAAATCTCCGGGCGGCAGAGGCAGGCGCCGGAGGACCGATTCGAGATAGGCGAGGGTGTCGGCCATCTCCCGCGAGGCGATTTCGATCCCGAACGCGCTGCGGACAGCCTGTTCGAAGTGGTTGGCCTCGTCGATCACGCAGTTTTCGAAGAGCCCCCCGAGGGTCTCGTCCCGGTCGAGGAGGGCCAGCTTGTGGTGGTTGGTCACGATGAGGCGGGCGTTTCGGGCCTCGGCGGCGACCACCTGCGCCGGACAGCGGAGGTGCCGCGGGGAACAGCCGCTCCGGGCCGAGATTTCATGCTGGAGACGGCGGAAGAAAAGGCCGTCGTTCAGGTGAAAACGGACCCGCTCCCCGACGGCGTCCCCGTCCGCCTCCCGGAAATGAAAGACCCGGTTGACGAAGTAGAGCCAGGCGATCAGACGGCCTCCGGAAAGGGCGTCCTCGTAGAGCTGGTCCAGTTTCTCGGCGCAGAGGTAGTTCGATTTGCCCTTGAGGAGGGCGGCCGGAATCTTCCGGTAGGCCCGGTTGAGGGAGACGGTCAGCGGGATCTCCCTCCGGACGATCTGCTCCTGGAGGTTCTTGGTGTAGGTCGAAACGGCGACGCGGGCCTGGGGGTTCCGCCGCAGAAACTCCAGGACCGGAATCAGGTAGCCCTGGGTCTTCCCCGTTCCGGTGCCCGCCTCGATGGTGAGGACAGCGCGGTCGTTCAGGGCGGAGGCCACGTGCACCGCATAAACGATCTGTGAGGGCCGCAGGGCGTATCCCTTTGCCTTGGCGGCGAGATCCCGGTAGAGATCCGCGATCCGGGTGAGGGGGATCTTTTGGCGCCTTGCCTTTTTCTCCTCCGGAGGCACCGGTGGCGCCGCCTTCTGCAGGAATCCCTTCCAGTCCGTCATTTCCCCGCCCGTCGAAGGATCGAAAAGACCGCCGAAATAGTCCCGGAAGTTGCGGTTGAGGTGGAAGAAGAGGTTGCCGAAGAGGGTTTCGCTCCGGCCCAGGTGGAAACGGAGGGCTGCCGCGGGGGGGAATTCCGCGGGATTGAGGACCCGGCCGCCGATGTGACGGACAAGGTCGAGGGAGAGTTCGACCGCCTCCCGGGCGGTGAAGGAAAATTTCTCCCGCGGTTTTCCGTGGAGGTGTTCCCAGAGGGGTTTGAGCGCAGCGCTATCCGCTTGGGGGAGGAAAAACTCGGCGGCGAAGCGGAGATCGACCACCCGCGGATTCCCGCAGCCGGCAAGCAGGGTTTCGATCTGTTCGCGGGGATTGAGCGTTAGAAGGACGTCCGTCTCCCGGAGCAGGGACGAGAGAAAGGCCGTGACGTCCGCCCGGGTCGGGGCGGTCCGCAACACCTCCCGGGAGATGCCCGAGGCATAGCGGTCCCGCTCCGTCGTTTTTCCGTAACGGACGAGAGAGGAGAAGGTTTCCTCCGGCCGGTCCGGGGCAATGACTGCCGCGGCGATCTCGTAGATTTGGTTGCCGTCGTCCTCTGTCAGACCGCTGTGGGCATAGAGGCAACCTATGTTCCGGATCGTCCCGTGGTAAGGTTTCAGCATGTTTTCATGGCTCTTCAAAAAAGGAGACTTCGCCGGTTCACGATGGATCGGTTACGGGCGCTGGCAGAGATTCATATCGTGACAATGACGATTTGGCAACGTTTTTTATGATCATTTCCGTCCGGTACTCCTGGTGATGGCCGGGATCAATAAACCGGATACTCGGATTCTGTCACGCCCATAGGTCCGGGAGGAACCTTTCCCGGTAAGCCCAATGGCCTTCTCCATCTACCTTATAATCTTAGTTTTGACATGGTATGCGGAAACAAAGAAAAAGTTTGCGTTATGCTTGTCAAGAGATTTATAAATATTCAACCGTATTTAAAATGGGATAGGGGGAGCCGGTATTCCATGAGTGCAAGGATACGATTGCACGGTTATGGTCTGGAGTCCTGAATATGCTCCCGAGTGGTGGAGATATCCGGAAACTATAGAATAACTTGATGGGCCGCCTCGCGGCGGCCCATCGCCTCGGAGAGATGAAGAATGAATGCCTTTGCTGACTACCTCAGAGAGATACGGAAGAACCTCGACAAAGGCGACTCCACCGAACACACCCACCGCCCCGCTTTAGAAACGCTTTGAGACGTTTGAATTTTCCAAA
>PLLC01000052.1 GCA_003141195.1 Syntrophaceae bacterium | reverse complement strand
ACCTCGACGAGTTCGTCCTCGGCGATGAACTCGATGCACTGGTCGAGCGACATGGGCCGCGCCGGGCGGAGGATCACCGTCTGGTCCGAGGTGGAGCTCCGCATGTTCGTGAGCTTCTTCTCCTTGACGATGTTCACGTTCATGTCGATGGAGCAGTTCCGCTCCCCGACGACCATCCCGCCGTACACCTCCGTCCCAGGCGAAATCAAGAGCTCGCCGCGGTCCGCCATCGCGTGGCAGGCGTAGGCGGTCACCTTCCCCGGCCGGTCGGCCACGAGCGCCCCCGTCACCCGCTGCGGGATCGCACCCGCCCAAGGCTCGTATCCCTCAAACAGCGTATTCATCACCCCGGACCCCTTTGTGTCCGTGAGGAAGTGGCTTCGAAAGCCGATCAGGCCGCGCGCCGGGATGATGAACTCCAGGTTCACCCGGCCGCTCCCCTTGTTCACCAGGTTGACCAGCCGCCCCTTCCGCGCCGCAAGTTTCTCCGTGAGGATCCCGATGAACTCCTCGGGGACGTCGATGAACAGGCTCTCGACCGGTTCGAAGACCTTCTCGCCCTCAAGCCGCGTGATCACGTGGGGCTTGGAGACCATGAACTCGTACCCCTCCCGGCGCATCGTCTCGATGAGGATCGCCATCTGGAGTTCCCCGCGCCCGCACACCTCGAAGGCGTCGGCCCGTTCCGTCGGCTTCACCCGGAGCGACACGTTCCGGAGGATCTCCCGTTCCAGCCGGTCCCGGATATGGCGGGAGGTGAGATACTTGCCCTCCCGGCCGGCCAGCGGGCCGTTGTTCACGAAAAAGAGCATCGAAACGGTCGGCTCATCCACGCGGATCCGCGGCAGGGGCTGCGGATTCTCCAGGGAGGAGATGGTATCGCCGATCTGGAGATTCTCCACGCCGGAGAAGGCGACGATGTCGCCCGCCTCGACCCGCTCCACCGGAACCTTTTTCAGCCCCACGAAGGTGTAGAGGGCGGAGAACTTGACCCCCGGGGTGATCGTCTTCTCGCCGCAGAGGCTGTAGGCCTGGCGCATCTCCAGGACGCCGTTCATCAGGCGGCCGATGGCGAGTTGGCCCACGTAGGGGTCATAGTCGAGGTTCGTGACGAGATACTGCGGTACGGCGCCGTCATCCCCCTCCGGTCCGGGGATCGCCGTGAGAATCGTCTCGAATAGCGGTTTGAGATCCGTCGAATCGTCCCCGGGCTTCCGGTGGGCGATGCCGCGCTTGGCGTTCGTGTAGAGGATGGGAAACTCGATCTGCTCCTCCGTTGCATCGAGGTCGATGAAGAGGTCATAGACCTCGTTGATCACCTCCTCGATCCGCGCGTCGGGGCGGTCGATCTTGTTGATGACCAGAACGACGGGGATTCCCCGGGCGAGCGCCTTCTTCAGCACAAAGCGCGTCTGCGGCAGCGGGCCTTCGCTCGCATCGACCAGCAGCATCACCCCGTCCACCATGTTCAAGCTCCGCTCGACCTCGCCGCCGAAATCGGCGTGGCCCGGCGTGTCCACAATGTTGATCTTCACCTCCCCATAGAGGATGGCCGTGTTTTTGGCCATGATCGTGATGCCCCGCTCCTTTTCGAGATCGAGCGAATCCATCACGCGATCCTCGATGACCTGGTGGTCGTTGAAGGTTCCCGTCTGTCGGAGCATCCCGTCCACGAGCGTCGTCTTTCCGTGGTCCACGTGGGAAATGATAGCAATATTACGGATATTCGTTTTACGCATCTTCTGATCTTCCAATCCTTCTCATTCAAAGCGCCTCTGGGGCGGAAAAAGTTAAAATATCCCCGCCGCCGGATCGCCCCGCCTGGGCGGAACGAATCGGCGCAAGAGGGGGGTTGTTTAAAAAAATGGATTACGCCGGATTCCCGGTCCGTTTGCGGCCGCGATACCGGTCGTTCCGCCGCCGGGGGCGTTTTTCCTGACCCCCGGGGACAGACCTGCCGGCGGGCGCCGCCTCGACCGTGAGCGCTGTGGGCTCCTCTTCCACGGGTTCTCCCGAGGGCGACTGGGGCGGGGCCTGAAGGGTGCGCTGATAGTAATCATCCAAGAGCATGGCGATGAGGGGCGACTCCTCCTCCGCCTCGGCAAGGCTCCGGCCCAAGGGGATGAAGCGCCGCATCCGTTCCTTCTCGAGACTGTCGCGCGACCGGAGTTCGGACTCCAGGGAGGCGACTACCCGCTGCGCGACGATCCCCTCGACGTCCTCGTCCGTGGGAACCGTTTTTTCGTGCAGATCGAGGATGTTGAAACTCCGGGCGATCGATTTGAGGGCGAACTGCTCCATGCCCGCCACGAGCATGATGGCCGTGCCGCTCGCCCCGACGCGGCCCGTGCGCCCCGCGCGGTGGATGTAGAGCTCCGGATCCTCCGGCGGCTCGTACTGGATCACGTGCGACAGATCGGGGATGTCGATCCCCCGGGCCGCCACGTCGGTCGCCACGAGGAAGCGGAGCGTCCCCTTGCGCACCCGCGCCATGACCTTCTCGCGGGCCCCCTGGGCGAGATCGGAGCTGAGCTCGTCGGCATCGTAGCCGAACCGCTTGAGGACGACCGAGACGAAGTGCACCGTCGAGCGCATGTTGCAGAAGATGATCGCCGAAACGGGATTCTCCATTTCGATGATCCGGACGAGCGAACGCTCCCGCTGCATCCCCGGAACGACGTAGTAGATGTGATCCGTTTCGGACACATGGATGTGGTCCCGGCTCAGGCTGAGTAACTCGGGATGGCGGATGAACTCCACGGCGAGGCGGATCACGAAGGCGGGAATGGTCGCGGAGAACATGTAACCGTTGAGCGGCCGTTGGGGCAGGAACTGCTGGACCCGCTTCATGTCGGGGTAGAACCCCATCGAGAGCATCCGGTCCGCCTCGTCAAAGACGAAGATCCGCAGGTCATCGAGGATCAGGGTCCCCTTGAGGAGATGGTCGAGGATGCGCCCCGGCGTCCCCACGACAAGCTGCGCCCCCCCGCGGAAGGCGTCCAACTGCGGGCCGTATTTTACGCCGCCGTAAACGACGGCCGTCCGCAGCCCGAGTTCGCCGCCTAAGAGCTCCGCCTCACGGGAGACCTGAGCGGCAAGCTCCCGGGTGGGGACGAGGACGAGGGCCTGGCAGGCCTTCTTCGCCATATCGATCCTCTCAAGGATCGGCAGGAGGAAGGCCCCCGTCTTGCCGCTTCCCGTCTGCGACTGGACCATCAGGTTCCGTCCGGCCAGAATATATGGGATCGCCCGGGCCTGGACCGGCAGCAGTTTCGCCCATCCCGCCTTGGCGCACGCCGCGCGGGGCCGTTCGGGAAGTTCCTCGAGGGTCACCTTCGGCAGGGCGTTCTCCGGTTCAACGATCCGTTCCCCAACCGCCTCCTGCGGGCGGCTCTCCGCCGTCACCGGCTGCGGTTCGATTTTGGCCACGGGGCCGTTCTCCATAGTATCCTCTTGCATGATTCCTCTCTTTCGATGGACAGGGGGGCTGATCTTCCGTAAGCGGTCAAAGGGTGATTCACCCGGACCAGGAGGGATGCAACGCTTTCCTGCACGGTTTTGGAGGCATAAATATGCCAGAAAAGCGGATTTGTCAAGGCATTTGCTTTCTAAGTGACCGAATATCTGCAAACTTTTGAATCAGATGGGCCGGGTGCGGGTTGGAAGCGGCAAGTTTCCCTTGAAGTCGTCCTCCCGATTTGCTAATTCGTTATAGCCTCAGGTAAATGATTTCATACGACGATAAGTTTTTCATGAACAGGAGAACGGAAAGAAGCCATGCCCATCTATGAATTCCACTGCAAATCCTGCAATACCGCTTTCAGTTTTTTCTCCCGGAGGGTGAACACGGCGAAGATTCCCGCGTGTCCGGTGTGCCGGCGTCCCCTGAAACGGCAGATGTCGCTCTTCGCCAAGGGCTCCCGGGGAAAAGAGGAACCGGCCGGCGACGACATGCCCCCAATCGACGAGGCGAAGATGGAGAAGGCGATGGCGATGCTCGCCGGGGAGGCGGAGAAGATCAGCGAGGATGACCCGCGTCAGGCCGCACAACTCATGCGGAAGCTGACCGATGCGACCGGACTCTCCCTCGGCTCCGGCATGGAAGAGGCCCTGAACCGTCTGGAAAAGGGGGAAGACCCCGACCGGATTGAAGAGGAGATGGGCGACCTGCTCGAGGGGGAGGAGCCCTTTCTCACCGGGGGGAAGGGGAAAAGGGGGGGCCGGAAACAGAAGCCCCGCGTGGACGAAACCCTCTACGACCTGTGACCCCCTTTTCTCACTTGCCGACGCTCAGCAGAACCTCCGGCGTCTCGACGAGAAAATCCGGGTGGGCGGCGACGAGCCTTTCCCGGCTGTGCCAGCCCCAGGTGACGGCCACCGTCCGGACGCCGGCGGCCCGGGCCTCCACGATGTCCCCCGTTGTATCGCCGATGTAGAAGGTTCTCTCCGGAGGGATTCCGTACTTCGCAAGGGCGTAATCGATCTTATCCTTTTTGCTGAAAAGAAAGTCGGAGCCGAGGACCTCCTCGAAATAGGGATCGAATCCGAAGCGTTCGAGCATCCGGCGGATGGTCCGGGATCCATTGGAGGAGATGACCGCGAGGAGATGGTCCTTCTGAAGGGAATCGAGTACGGGGATCAGGCCGTCGAAGGGTTTCATGGCGCCGTAGTCGATTCCCGGAAGGATCTCCTTCGCCGCCTGGGCGAAGGCGGCAAGGTCCACCCCCCGTGCCGCCATCGATTCGTAGAAATTGCCCTCGAAAAGCGCCAGATAATCCTCCCTGTTCTTCACGATCGGGGTCCCGATCCGCTCCAGGCAGCGCGCTACCGCCTCTGCATAGAGGTCCAGAGAATCCGCGAGGACGCCGTCAAAGTCGAACAGAAACAGCTTCCTGTCTTTCACAGCGCAATCTCCAGGCCGTCATACGCCACATCGATCCGGAGCGGCGAAGAAGGGGCATGGCTCTTCAGATAGTCGCGGGTTTCGGCGAGAAAACGGTCCAGGGCCTCGTCCTCCCAGGTCGGCTCGCTGTGGAAGAGACAGAGACGCTTTACCCCGGCGCGGACGGCGAGTTCGACCCCAAGGAGGTTGCTGGAGTGGCCCCAGTTTTCCTTCGAACCGATGGCGTCCGCCAGGGGGTACTGGGCATCGAAGATGAGCAGGTCCGCATCCCGGAAGAGGTCGATAAAGGGGTAATCTTCTTCCCCCGCCTCTGTCCTGTGCTCCATATCGGTCGAATAGACGATCTTCTTCCCCTCCCGGACGAAGCTGTAACCATAGGACCCCCCAGGATGCTTCTGGCGGAACATACGGACGGCGAATCCGGCGATCCTGCGCGGCCGCTCCGGATCGAGGGTATGGAAAACGATCGTCGCCCTCAGGGCGCGGAAGGGAACCGGAAAAAAGGGTGGACCCTGCTGGCGTTCAAACGCCTGTTCAATGTCCGCATGGCCACCGTAGATATGGATCTCCTGGTTGGGAAGATAGGCCGGGGTAAAGAACGGGAAACCCTGGATGTGGTCCCAGTGGAGGTGTGACAGGAAAAGATGAAAAACGGCGGGCGACCCGCCCTTTCCGGAATGCAGAAAGGCGTTACCAAAATCCCGGATTCCCGTCCCCGCATCGCAGAGAACGAAACCCTCGCCCCCGCCGATTTCGACACAGGCGGTATTTCCCCCGTAGCCCCCCCGGACGGCGAAGGGAAGATCCCGGTCGATAAAGGCCTCGATCTCCTCATCCGTGGCGAGATCCTGCGATCGGAATGACCGGATGGCCCGGGAGATCTTCTCCCGGATCTGTCGCGCTGTTGCCGACGCGGGCAGCGAGCCTCGCGTCCCCCAGAAACGGACGTACATAACCCCTCTACAACGGTTGAATCGATCCAAGGGCGGCGCTCATCCCCATGCCAGCCTCCCCGCACCGCGGTCCGCCTGCCAACGGACATCGGACCCGGCAGCCTCTTCCGGTCGCCGCAGGGAACAGGCAGAAGCGACAGAGCTGTTCGGGATCGTACATGCTTTCGGCGTCTTTGTCCAGATTTTGTGTGCCGTTCCGGTGAAATCGACAGGACGGAAATACGGGAGGTCATCTCTGTGAAGGTCAGAAAAGCGGGATGCCTTTCCGGAGAATGTTCCTCCGGACCGGTTCAGGCGCGAGCGAACCGGGGACTCCCCACGGCCCTGGCGATCAGCCGTTTCTCCATGAAAAGCGATTCTCCACCCCGGGAGGTCGCCCAGTGCTCCTTCTCCTCCAGGGTCACCTCCACATCCCCGGCGTAGGCCTCGATCCCGCCCTTTTTCCTTTCGACGATCTCCCGCAGGGTTTCCGTATCGAGGGGTTCCCTCTCCTCCCCCCGCACGTCATGGCCGCCCCGGATCAGCACGGCATCCTCCCTCAGGGCGTGAGGAAAATCATCGGGACCGTAACCGATGAGGAGGCCTAAAACTCGCCTCCTGGCCCCCTCCACGATGGCGTTCGTAGCCAGGATCGTTGAAAGGCCGATGGTGTCGCTCATGGTTTATTACGGAAACGCCGCTTCCGGCACGTTCAGGGTTTCAGGGTACGAGCTTTTTCGACGGCGCTGGCCGCATCGGGGGAATAGCCGTCCGCCCCGATATCCCGGGCGAACTTCTCCGTCACCGGCGCCCCCCCCACCATCACCTTCACACGGCCCCGCAGGCCCGCCTCCACGAGGGATTCGATAACCTCCCTCATCCGGGACATTGTCGTGGTGAGCAGCGCTGAAAGGCCGACGATATCGGGCTTGTGGGTCCTCACCGCCTCGACAAAACGTCCTGGCGCCACATCCACGCCCAGATCGATCACTTGATAGCCCGCGCCCTCGAAAAACATCCCCACAAGGTTTTTGCCGATATCATGGAGGTCCCCCTGGATTGTGCCGATGACAATCGTCCCTGCCGTTTCCGCCCCCGTTTCAATGAGCCTGGGCCGCAGGACCGCCATGGCCGCTTGCATGGCCTTCGCCGCGATGAGGACCTCGGGCATGAAGAGCTCATCCCGGCGGAACTTCTCCCCCACCACGTCCATGCCGGCAACCAGAGCGTCGCTGAGGATCACCGCCGGCGAAATGCCCTGAACCAGGGCTTCCCGTGTCAGTTTAGGCACATCGATAAAGTTGCCATTTTGCAGCTCCTCCGAAATTTTCTCCAATAGCTCCATCGGTTCATCTCCTTTTCTCGATTACGTATCCCCTCTCCCGTTATTTTCGCCGCGCGTAAAGGGGAATGATCTTCACTGCCATGGCGCCGTTACGGCCTTCGCCGGACCAGACCGCCGGTGCGACCGCGGAACCATGCCCATCACGGACTGATCCCGGGAAACTGCGTCCGCAAAGAATCATTGAGCTCCCGGGAAAGCCCCAAGGGAAGGATGGTGAAACGCTTCCGGATCTCTCCGTCAACCGCCGGGTCGATCGCCACCGGCCGGTGGGTCTCCAGGATCCTTTTTGCCAGCCTGCGCGCCCTTTCCCGGCCGTCCGGCGCACCGGCGGCCTCCCAGGCTTCCCGGTTCTGACGGTCGGCCACGGAGGGCCGGAAATACTCCTGGCGCATGAACCGGACCGTCTGCGGAGAGGAGAGGTAGTTTCCTCCCGGGATTCCCCTGTTGCCTCCGCAAAAACCCCTTCCGCCCGTTTTTCTTCTCTTCTCCCGGGCTCCTCCCGGGGTGCAACCGCCGGGGAAGCCCGCCTCCCGTCCGCTCACCGCCATTTTTCCGGGGCTACTCCCCCCAGTGGGCCGCCAGGGCCGCATCGAGTTTGTGACAGGCCGCCTCATGTCCCTTTTCCAACTCCACGAGAAGCGGTTCCCGCTCGGCGCAGACAGGCCGGGTATAGGGGCAGCGGGTGCGGAAATGGCAGCCCGAGGGCGGGTTAATCGGGCTGGGGACATCCCCCTTGAGGATGATCTGCTTCCGCGCCAGCGTCGGGTCCGGCACCGGCACGGCTGAAAGGAGGGCCTCCGTATAGGGATGGAGGGGATGCCCATAGAGTTCGTCCGTGCCGGCGGTTTCCACGATCTTTCCCAAATACATGACGGCGACCCGGTCGGAGATATGCTTGATGACGCTCAGGTCGTGGGCAATAAACAGATACGTGAGGCCGAAACGGGCCTGCAGATCCTCCAGAAGATTGATCACCTGGGCCTGAATCGACACATCCAGGGCCGACAAGGGTTCGTCACAGACGATCAGCTTGGGATTCAGGGCCAACGCACGGGCCACCCCGATCCGCTGCCGCTGCCCGCCGCTGAACTCATGGGGGTACTTCCGGGCATACCGGGGATCCATCCCCACCGTCTCCAGCAGGGCGGCCACCCGGTCTTTTTTCTCCCTCCCCTTTGCGACACCGTGGATCTGGAGCGGCTCGCCGATAATATCCCCCGCCGTCATCCGGGGATTCAAGGAGGAATAGGGATCCTGAAAGATGATCTGCATGTCCCGCTTGATCCGTCGCAGTTCCTCTTTCGTAAGCCCCGCCAGATTCACCCCCTCAAAGGTGATCTCTCCGGCCGTCGGTTCCAGGAGTCCCAGGGCCAGCCTCCCCACCGTCGTCTTTCCGCAGCCCGATTCCCCCACGAGCCCCAGGATCTCGCCCCGATTGAGGTGGAAGCTGACGCCGTCCACGGCCTGAACCTGTCCCCGGATACGGGAAAAAACGCCGCCCCGGATCGGGAAATATTTCTTCAAGTCTTTAACGTCCAGCAAGATCTCTTTCTCCGAGTTTCTCAGGCAAAGAAGCTTTTTTTCTTCTCATTGTACATAAAACAGCGGACCCGGTGGCCGGCGCCGGCATCCTCCAGCGCCGGTTCCTCCTCACGGCAGAAGTCGCGGGCGTAGCCGCAGCGAGGATGAAACCTGCACCCCGGCGGAAAATCGAGCGGATTGGGCACCGATCCGGAGATGACACTTAGACGCTTCTTCCGGCTGTCCGTCAACCGGGGAATCGAGTTGTAAAGGGCGCGTGTATAGGGATGGAGGGGATTCTGGAAGATCGTTCTCACATCGGCGTACTCCACCGCCTTCCCCGCATAGGCCACCACCACATCTTCGGCCACCTCGGCAATGACGCCCAGATCGTGGGTGATCATCATGACGGCCATACCGGTCTCTTCCCTGATCTTCCGGATCAGCCGCAGGATCTGCGCCTGGATGGTCACATCGAGCGCCGTGGTCGGTTCATCGGCAATCAACAGCTTCGGCCGGCAGGAGAGAGCCATGGCGATCATGGCCCTTTGCCGCATCCCGCCGCTCATGTGGTGGGGATACTCATCGATCCGCTTCTCCGGGGAGGGAATGCCCACCAGATTGATCATCTCGATCGCCTTCTTACGGGCGTCTTTCTTGCTGAGTTTCTGGTGAAGAATGATCGGCTCCATGATCTGATAGCCGATCGTGAATACGGGATTGAGCGATGTCATGGGTTCCTGAAAGATCATGGCGATCTCGTTCCCTCGGATCGCGCGCATCTCCTCCCGGCTCTTCTTCAGGAGATCCTGCCCTTCGAAAAGGATCTCGCCCGCGACAATCCGCCCCGCCGGTGCGGCGACGAGCTGCATGACGGAGAGCGCCGTGACGCTCTTCCCGCACCCCGATTCGCCGATGACGCCCAGAGTTTTCCCCCGAGAGAGCGTCAGGTCCATACCGTCGACGGCCCGGGCCACACCTGCGTCGGTAAAGAAATGGGTCTTCAGATTTTTGATTTCCAGTAGTGCTTCACGAGACACGGTTTCTTCTCCCTGATCGCTTCTCCTGCAGCGGACGCCTATCCTGTTTCTCGGTTATACCGCCGTCCTGACTGCCCCGCCAGATCGTTTCTCTTCCCCTCTGGACCGGTCGAATCCTGTAACACTCTCCTTCATGCCAGACAGGTGGTCTGGGTTCTTAGGACAGGAAACAGGGATTTATAAGTGGGAAACTGCTCTGGGTTCATGTTCATGCCGCAGCCTGCTTCTGCGGTTGAGTGCTGAAGTAAACCACAGCCGGGGTCTTCCTGTCAAAGTTTTGGTGCCTTCGTCTTTCGTTGTAGAACATGAAATAGGTGGCAAGACCTTTCTTCATCTCCGCCATTGAACCATACGCATTTAGGTATATATCCTCATACTTGACGCTTTTCCAGAGCCGTTCGATAAAGACGTTATTCGTCCAACGGCCCTTGCCTTCCATGCTGATTGAAATGCCTCTCGAACGGAGAGTGTCTGTAAACGCTTCCGCGGTGAACTGGCTGCCCTGGTTCGTATTGAAGATCTCGGGGCAACCATACTTGCCCCGCCCTGGCCCGTCGCCATTTTCCCCGCTCCGGTTCCGGCTGAATCACGAATATCCGAGGAGGCCTAAAAACCATTTCTGCTCCTTAAGGGATCATGATATAAAGTTATTACTTTGGCAACAATATATGTCAAAACCGTCATTCCCGCGAAAGCGGGAATCCAGAATTGAACTGGATGCCGGATCGGGCCTGCCCCGTACCTGATACGGGGTCCGGCATGACATTTGATATGTTTAATTGTCGGAGTAATAGTAAGATATTCCATTCCCAACTCAGGACGGAAATGCCATGCCTGCTTTATTGGAATGCGTTCCCAACTTCAGCGAGGGCAACGACATGGAGGTGATCCACCGGATCACCGACCGGATCGAGGCGGTGAAAGGGATCAGACTCCTGGATGTGGATCCGGGGAGGGCCGCCAACCGTACCGTGATCACCTTTGTGGGACCGCCCGATGCGGTGGTCAAGGCCGCCTTTGCCGCCATTGAAAAGGCGGCGGAGCTCATCGACATGAGAGGGCATTCCGGGAAACACCCCCGGATCGGAGCCACCGATGTCTGTCCCCTTGTCCCCGTCTCCGGCATTTCTATGGAAGAGGCGGTCGCCCTAGCCCGAACGCTCGCGGAGCGGGTCGGCCGGGAACTGCAAATCCCCGTCTACTTGTATGAAAATGCGGCATTCACCGAGGAGAGACGGAATCTCGCCTTCTGCCGGATGGGTGAATACGAGGGGCTCTCAGAGCGCCTCCGGGACCCGCGCTGGAAACCGGATTTCGGGCCGGCCCGGTTCAACGCCGGGGCGGGCGCCACCGTGATCGGCGCCCGGGATTTCCTCGTGGCCTACAACGTGAACCTGAACACGACATCCGAACGGCTGGCCGGCATGATCGCCGCGGAGATCCGCGAGAAAGGCCGCCCCCGCAAAGAAGGCATAAACGTTGTCCGGGATGCGGAAGGGAACCCCTTACGCGTCCCCGGAACCCTGAAGGCCTGCAAGGCGATCGGCTGGTATATCCGGGAATACGGGATCGCCCAAGTCTCCATGAATCTGATCGATATCTCCGTGACGCCCATTCACAGGGCTTTTGAGGAGGTCCGACGCAGCGCGGAATCTCTGGGGCTCCGGGTCACCGGCTCGGAGATCGTGGGGCTTGTCCCCAAAAGGGCCTTGACCGAGGCCGGCCGATATTTCCTTCATAAGCAGCGGCGTTCCGCCGGTGTCCCTGAGGAGGAACTGATCCGAACCGCGATACGCTCGCTCGGCCTGAACGACCTGAAACCCTTTGTCGCAGAAGAGAAGATCATCGAATGCCGCCTCAATAAAGAATTTGCACGGGAATCCCCTGCCCCTCGAAGCCCCTTCTGAGTTCTTCGGCTGCCTGGAGAAAGAACGGTTCCTCCTTTGCCCATTCCATCCCGTTCTCCCGGTAGATCCGGTTGGCGTAGTGATAATTCAGCCGATCCACCAGGACATGGTCCACCCTGCCCGCAAGCAATGTGACCAGATCTTCTGCACCCGGCAGGACGGGGGCGATCATCGCAAAGGTACTGATCCCCTTGGAATGCAGGGCTCCCAAGGCGTCGATCCGATCCCGGATCGGGGGCGCCCCCGGTTCAAAGAGCCTTCTGATCCCTTCGTCGGCGGTGGTGATGGTGAAGCCGACCTCGGCCTCTTTCGATTTTTCCAGGATCCCGCTGTCCCGCAAGACCAGGGGTGACTTGGTTTGAACGGTCACGGGCCAGCCGTTTTCCACCAGGATCTCGAGACACCTTCTTGTCAGCCCGTACTTCTGCTCCGCCATCTGATACGGATCGCAGACGCCGCTCACCCAGACTCTTCCCCTTTTCCGCCTGGCAATCTCCCTGGCCAAAAGCTCCGGGGCATTGATCTTGACGTCGACAAATTCTCCCCATCTCTCCGTGTGCCCCGTAAAGCGCTTCATGAACGCGGCGTAACAGTACCGGCAGCCGTGGCTGCACCCCACGTAGGGGTTGACGGCGTAGTCGTAGATCTGGGATTTTGACAGAATGGACTTTGCCCAAATCTCTTTGATCTTCATCCGCCCCTCGTTGCCCCTTTGATCGCTTCTTCGTAAGGCGGCCGGAACACGCCTGCTTCGGTGATGATCGCAGAGATGAGATTATAAGGCGTAATATCGAAGGCGGGATTCCAGACGGCGATCCCTTCCGGGGCCGTCCGGACGCCGCCGCACCGGGTTACCTCGTCCGGATTTCGCTCCTCGATCGGGATCGTCCCGCCGTCCGGCAGCGCCGGATCGATCGTCGAGAGGGGCGCTGCCACGTAGAACGGAATCCCGTGCGCCCGTGCGAGGAGGGCGAGGGGGTAGGTTCCGATCTTGTTCGCC
This sequence comes from Syntrophaceae bacterium, assembly GCA_003141195.1. Classification (GTDB taxonomy): domain Bacteria; phylum Desulfobacterota; class Syntrophia; order Syntrophales; family UBA5619; genus UBA5619. Next base: position 37,780 of record PLLC01000052.1, on the reverse strand, counting down.
GTGTCGCCGTTTCCGGCAATCCGGTCGGCGCCAACGATGACCAGATCGACCTTTTTCCTTTGCATCAGGAAACCCGCCATGTTGTCCGCGATCAGCGTGCAGGGAATGCCCTCGCGCATCAGTTCCCAAGCGGTCAGCCTCGCCCCCTGGAGGATGGGACGGGTCTCGTCAACATAAACATGGATTTTCTTGCCCGCTTCGCAGGCCGCGCGGATGACGCCCAGCGCCGTCCCGTAACCGGCGGTGGCAAGCGCACCGGCGTTACAGTGGGTCAGGATCCGGGCGCCGTCCGGGATCAGGTCGCGGCCGTTTTGGCCGAGACGGCGGTTGATTGCGATATCCTCCTCACCGATTTTGATCGCCTCGGCGATCAGGGCCTCCCGGATCATTGGACCGGTTGTCGCCTTTCCCTGCACCACCGGAAGCTCATCCCCCGGCGGCGCCCCATCTCTGCCCTGATAACATGACAGCAAATTTTCAGCCCGGCTTTGCGGTCCGGAGGCGGATCGTTCCGAAAGGCGGGAAGAGGCCTCCGCCGGAAGGCAGGATTCCTCATCCCGTCCCGGGATACGGGCCAGGGTTTCGTAGCAGCGACGGCGCATCCGGTCAATCGCCCAGAAGAGGTTCCGGGCCGTTGGGCGCGAGGCCGCGAACTGCGTACAGATGTCGTCAAAGGTCTGCCGGAAGGCCTCGGGGGAAGAGTCGGGAAGACGGAGGGCACCCAAAGCGATTCCCATCGCCGCGGCGACGCCGATCGCCGGGGCGCCGCGGATGGTCAGGTCTTTGATCGCCGCGATGACTTCACGGTAATCGGTGCACGTCACATACCTTTCTGCAAGCGGCAGAGCCCGCTGGTCGAGCATGACGACGTTTTTATCCTGCCATAAAATGGTCCGGATCTCCGCTTCTTCGTTTATCTGCATATCCTGACTTTAAAAACCTTTGTTACCATCCTCCATACCTAATACGACTGCAACCGCTAAAGCATTTCGGAGTATAAAAGTTCCATAATTTTTAACCAACTCCACAATTTCCTGTGCCCCGCTTACTGTCCAATCCGCATTTCTGCATAGGGCTTGTGTAATGCTGATCGAATCATCTTGATCCGTTTGGCGTTCATCCCTCATCACTTTAAGCAGATTCTCATACTCATGAATTCTTGATTCCAATAACATACCTTCTGTAGTCATAGATGCTCCTTTATTCTGAGACTCTACTTTCTGAACACGTTGGTTCGATGCCAGTGTAATTTTTCCATCGATGGCAAAAAACGCTGCGGTCGAATAATGGGTTTCCCGTGATAAATATCAATCAGATTCTTCACAACAGGGTTCCGTATCTGAAGCAGTGTTTCCGATACGCAAACAGTAAGGCTTTCTGAGACAGTGATGAAACCTGAATCGAATAGGCGATCAAAGGTTGCACTCAAACAAAGGCCATTAGTCGGATCTGTGCGGTATTTTTCGCTTGTGCTCCAGGGTACGATATGACTCGCTATAAGGCACTCGCGGACCTGTAAACCGGTTATGCAGCAAGTTTCGTTGTAACTGCTGAGAATGGTTTCACGGAAAAAAGACTGATGGATACGTTGTTTGGTCATCCTAAGCGTTTCGGAGGCTCCACTAGGACGATCCAAGAACACCTGATCAGCGGTTTGTTCCATGAATTCGTGCCTTAATTTGTTCGCTTCCCAAACCAATTCGCCCCAGTTCTCATGAAATTCATCCCAAATCTGGCGATCGAGTTTACTTACGTGAATCAGACCGCTGATTTTCGCTTTTTGGAGCTCAGGATCGAATGATCCAAAATTACCCAACTTTCTTGCCACGGATGCCGGTGATCGCCCCAGCAACTTCGCGAGTTTCTGTACGGCAGGGTTGTTTGTCTTTGTCTTCTGGAAGGGTATCCTGCAATAAAGCTCGAAGGCGAGGATCAGTTCCTCTCTTGACCAAGGGGTGCCATAGCGATTTTCATATGATTCACTGAACATATACCAACTCGCAGATCTGATGACTTATACAGGAGATATCGTTCCCTCTGCATGCCCATCCAGGGTCGGATACCTTGTCCCATTGTACCAGCAAAACCCAGCGTCAGGCCACCATCCGCGGAAAACAAGGACAAACTGATAACGACCTAAAGGCCTTAGCCCGCCAGCATCTTTTTCAGGAGGTCGTTGATGAGCTGGGGATTGGCCTTCCCCTGCGTCGCCTTCATCACCTGGCCGACGAAGAAGCCGAATACCTTTTCTCTCCCCCCCCGGTACTGTGAGACCTGCGTAGGATTTTTATCGATGACCTCGGCAATAGTCTTGGCCAGGGCGTCCTCGTCCGTGATCTGGACGAGACCCTTCTCCTCGATGATCGCCTGCGGCGTCTTGCCGCTTCTGTACATCGCCTCGCTGACCTCTTTGGCCATCTTTCCGCTGATCGTCCCCTGCTGAATGAGACGGATCATCCCGGCAAGGGAGGCCGGCGAGATGGGACACTCCCGGATATCCCTCTTCTCCTCATTCAAAAACCGCAGGACGTCTCCCATGACCCAGTTAGCGGCAATTTTCGGCTCGCCGGAGAGACGGACTACCTCTTCGTAATAGTCGGCGAGCGCCCGGCTCGCAGTGAGCACCCCTGCGTCATAGACGGGAATCTGATAATCCCGGACGAACCGCTCCCGCTTCTCCAGCGGGAGTTCGGGCAGGCTGCTGCGGATTTCTGCGATCCAGGCGTCGTCGATCACGACGGGAACAAGGTCCGGATCGGGGAAGTAGCGGTAGTCATGGGCCTCTTCTTTGCCCCGCATGGCGTGGGTCACACCCGCCGTGTCGTCCCAGAGGCGGGTCTCCTGGACCACCTCGCCGCCTCCCTCGAGAACGTACTGCTGACGCTTGATCTCGTATTCGAGGGCCCGCTGGACGTTCCGAAAGGAGTTCATGTTCTTGAGCTCCGCTCGCGTCCCGAAGGCCTCCGTGCCCTTCGGCCGCAGGGAAACGTTCGCGTCGCAGCGGAAGCTCCCCTCCTCCATGTTTCCGTCGCAGATCCCGAGATAGACGAGGGTCTCATGCAGACGCCGGAGGTAGGCCGCGGCCTCCTCGGCGCTCCGGATGTCCGGGTCGCTGACGATCTCGATGAGCGGCACCCCCGTCCGGTTCAGATCGACGTAGCTTGCCGGGTTGTGCTCGTCGTGCATCAGTTTCCCCGCGTCCTCCTCCATGTGGATCCTCGTGATCCCGATCCGCTTCTTCCCGCCGTTGATTTCCACATCGACCCAGCCGTGCTCGGCGGGCGGTGCGGCGTACTGGGAGATCTGGTATCCTTTGGGAAGATCGGGGTAAAAGTAATTTTTTCTGGCAAAGTTGCACTCCCGGTTGAGTCGGCAGTTGGTCGCAAGGGCCATTCGGATCATGAATTCCACGACCTTGCGGTTGAGCACCGGAAGCACCCCGGGCATTCCCAGGCAGACGGGGCAGGTGTGGGTGTTGGGCGGCGCTCCGAACTTCGTCGAGCAACCGCAGAAGATCTTCGCATCCGTGAGGAGCTGGGCATGGATCTCCAGCCCGATGACCGGTTCAAATTGCATTATAGCGTGGGTCTCCTTTTCTCGATCTGTGCGTGTTTCTCGTAGGCCGAGGCGAACTGGATCAGCCGTCCCTCCTGGAAATGGCCCGCCAGGAACTGCACCCCTACGGGCAGTCCGGCGGCGGTGAATCCGCAGGGGACGGAGATCCCCGGGATCCCGGCCAGGTTGGTCGAGATCGTGAAGATGTCCGAAAGGTACATCTGCATGGGATCGTCCGTCCGTTCGCCGACCCGGAAGGCCGGCGTGGGCGTCGTGGGGGTCAGGATCACGTCACACTTCGCGAACGCCTCGTCGAAATCCCGCTTGATCAGCGCCCGGACCTGCGAGGCCTTCTTATAGTAGGCGTCGTAGTAGCCCGACGAGAGGGCGTAGGTGCCGATCATGATCCGCCGCTTCACCTCGGCGCCGAAACCCGCGGCGCGGGTCTTCTTGTACATCTCCATCAGATCGCGGCCCTCTTCGGAGCGGAAGCCATATTTGACGCCGTCGTAGCGGGCAAGGTTCGAACACGCCTCCGCCGGGGCGACGATGTAGTAGACGGCGAGACAGTACTCGGTGTGGGGAAGCGAGACCTCAATGCATTTTGCCCCCGCCCCCTCGGCGACCTGGATCGTCCGGCGGACGGCCGCCTCGACCTCCGGGTCGATCCCGGCGATAAAGTACTCCTTCGGGATCCCGACTCTCCATCCCTCGATCCCCTTTCCCAGGAACCGCCGGTAATCGGGGACCTCTTCCGGCACCGAGGTCGACTCCCTGGGGTCGTAGCCGGCGATGACGTTCATCACAATGGCGCAGTCCTCCACATCCTTCGTGAAGGGGCCGATCTGATCCAGCGACGAGGCGAAGGCAACGAGGCCGAAGCGGGAGACCCGCCCGTAGGTCGGCTTCATCCCGACGACGCCGCAGAGGGCTGCCGGCTGGCGGATGGAGCCGCCCGTGTCGGATCCCAGCGCAGCGATGCACTCGTCGGCGGCCACCGCCGCCGCGGAGCCTCCGCTGGAGCCGCCGGGGATCCGATCGAGGTCCCAGGGGTTGCGGGTCACGCCGAAGAAGGAGGTCTCCGTGGAGGAACCCATCGCGAACTCGTCCATGTTCGTCTTCCCGGGGAAGACGGCGCCCGCCGCCCGGAGTTTCTCCACGACGGTCGCGTTGTAGGGCGGGATAAAGTTCTGGAGGATCCGGGAGCCGCAGGTCGTCCGGACCCCCTTCGTGCAGCAGATGTCTTTCAGCGCGATGGGGATCCCCGTAAGCGCGCCGATCTCGCCTTTTCGAATCCGCTCGTCCGCCCGTGCCGCCTCGGCCAGGGCCGTTTCCCGCATCAGCGTGATGTAGGCGTGGACCTCTTTTTCAACGGCATCGATCCGGCCGAAGACGGAGGCGGTGATTTCCGCGGAGGTGGTCTCCCCCGCCCTGAGCCGGTCCAGTAGTTCGTGAATGGTCAACTCATGCAATTCCATGTCGGATATTTTCCTCTTTTACTCGATCACCTTCGGGACCTGAAAACAGCCCCCCCGCGCCTCCGGGGCGTTGGCCAGCGAGACCTCCGGGGGGAGGGACGCGCCGACCGCATCCTCACGGAAGGCGTTCTTCCGGGCAATCGCGTGGGTAACCGGCTCGACGCCGGCCGTGTCGACCTCGCCCAGTTTGTCCATATACAGTAGGATGTCGTTCAACTGGGAGGTGAATTTCTCCATCTCCTCCGCGCCGAACTCCAGCCTCGCCAGGTGGGCCACATGGGCCACCTCTTCCTTGCTGATCCTGATCTTCTCCAAAGAATCACCTCTTTTTAACACCATGTTGAAAAAGTCTTGCAGGCTGTTCAAAAATGCCCAGATGCAGGGCCCCCGAAATCCTGAGCCGTGAGGCGTACTTGCAGGTACGTTGAACGGCGAAGGATAAGGGAAACGCCGCAGATGGGCGTTTTTCAACAGCCTGTCAAAAGACCGGCCAGAAAGGGCTGATCTTCTCCCGCACCCGTCCGATCAGGCGGTCACAGGTTTCATCTGTATCCGCGGCCATCCGGCTCAGCGTCTCCTCCGTCACCCGGGTTTCCCCGAGGAGTTCGAGGAGAACCGCACGCACGGATCGGGTCAGCCCCTGGATGTTATACCCTCCCTCGAGGACGATCACCATACGGCCATTACAGCACTCATCCGCCAGGTTGAGAAGGATCCGGGTCAGGCAGGCGAAGCCTTCCGGCGTCACCTTCATCTCCCCCAGGGGATCGCCGATATAGATATCGAAACCGGCAGAAACCAGGATGATCTCCGGACGGAATTCCCGGGCGACCGGGCGGAGGAGCTCCCGGAACACACGGACGTAGAAGGCGTCGTCCGCCCCGGGCCGCAGGGGGACATTGATCGTGTAGCCGAGCCCCGGCCCCCTTCCCGTCTCCGCCAGGCCGCCCGTCCCCGGGTAACCGGGGGACTGGTGCGTGGAAAAGTAGAGAACCTGACGATCCTCGTAAAAAGTCTCCGCAGTGCCGTTGCCGTGATGGAGGTCCCAGTCCACAATCAGGATCCGCTCCATGCCCCACCGGGATAGGGCATGCCGGGCGCCGATGGCGATGTTGTTAAAGATGCAGAACCCCGCGGCCTCCGCCGCCTGGGCGTGGTGCCCCGGCGGCCGGACCAAGGCGAAGGCGTTGTCCGTCTCCCCGGAGACCACGCTGTCGATGGCGTTCATGACCCCCCCGGCCGCCAATCTCGCCGTATCATAAGTCTCAGCGGTGGCCACCGTGTCGGGGTCGAGCATCGTCATCGCCTTTCCCGCCGTTTGGGCAATGAAATCGATGTAGGAAGACCGATGGACCCGTTCCAGTTCTTCGCGCGTGGCGTGCCTCGCATCGATCCCGGTGAACTTCCAGGCCATGTCCGGATTGTCGAGCATCTCGTAAATCGAGACGAGCCGCTGGGGGGTCTCAGGATGGGTAAATTCAGATCCGTGCCGCAAATAACGCCGGTCCTTCACAATCCCCGTGTTCTTCGACATCAGGCCACCTTCCCTTGGGGGTCAACTCATCGCCTCGGATAGGAGATTATTTCTAACACAAAAACCCTGAAATGGCAAAAGATTTTGCGGACGCTCGCCTCCCGGAATAAACATTGACAAACCTTTCCGTCTGCGGGTATAAATCCAGAGCCGGGATGTCTTTTTGCGGGAATTCCTCCGGTTTCAAAGAGATTTCCGGGAGGTCGGCAAAAAAAGAGGTGGGAGCATGTTTGGTATCGGTATGCCGGAGCTGCTGGTGATTGCGGTGATCGCCCTGCTCGTGGTGGGCCCTAAAAAATTGCCCGATATCGCAAAGGCGCTGGGAAAGAGTCTCTCTGAATTCCGCAAGGTAACCGAAAGCGCCACCGAAACGATCAAGGAGACGCTGAAGACGGACGAGTTGAAAAAGGACATGGACGGGCTCAAGGATTCCCTGCTCTACGGGAAGGGAGAAGAGAAGGAAGCCCCCGTCCCTCCCGCCGCGGCCGACGGGGCAGGAAGTGACGCCCCGAAGCCGGCCGATTCCAAACCCCAGCCCTGACCCCTTGCCTTTAGCCGCACAAACCATCTCCTCTATGGAAAACGAAAATCACAAAGAAGAAAAAATGTCGCTGATATCGCACCTCGAAGAGCTGAAGACGAGGCTGATCCGCATCCTCATCGTCGTCGGCATCGGTTTCGGCGTCTGCTATCTGTTCAAGGACTGGTCCTTCCGGGTGATCACCAAGCCCCTCGTCGACGCCATGCCGGCCCAGAGTTCGATGATCTTTACCGGGCTCCCGGAGGCCTTCTTTATCCACATGAAGATCGCCTTCTTCGCCTCCCTGTTTCTGACGGCCCCCTACACCCTCTTCGAGATCTGGCGCTTCGTCTCCCCAGGGCTTTACAAAGACGAAAAGAGATTCGTCTTTCCGTTCGTTTTCTTCTCCACGACCCTTTTCGTCAGTGGCGTTCTGTTCGGCTACTTCATCGCCCTGCCGCCGGCCTTCAGCTTTTTCGTGAGTTTTTCCACGGATTTTCTCAAGCCGATGATCTCTTTCCGGGAATATCTCAGCCTGACGCTCAAATTCCTCCTCGCCTTCGGCCTCAGTTTCGAAATGCCGGTTTTCATTTTCTTCCTGGCCAAACTCGGCATCGTCAACGCGAAAATGCTATCAAAACAGCGGCGTTACGCGATCCTGATCATCTTCATCGTCGCCGCTATCCTGACCCCGTCTCCCGACGCCCTCAGCCAGATCCTGATGGCGATCCCGCTGATGGTTCTTTACGAGGTGAGCATTTTTGTGGCAAAATTCGCCCGCAGGAAAAAGCCGGCGCCGGAAGAAACCGCGGATGCGGAAAAAGAGGAAATGAATCATCCATGACCGTCAAGCGTCCTGCCCCGCGGAAGAGGAGATCGTCTTCCCGACACTCCCTCCTGGGGATCATTATCGTTGCGATCCTCGTGCTATTCGTCACCGTCGCCCTGGCGGGAACCAGCCTGTTTTATTACGTGCTCCTGAAGGAGCTCCCCAGCATCGCCGCCCTGAAGGACTACCGCCCCAGCATCACGACGAGGGTCTATGCGGACAACAACGAACTGATCGACGAATTCTTCCTCGAGGACCGGAAGGTTATCAAATACGAGGACATCCCGAAGATCGTGATCCAGGCCTTCGTCGCCTCCGAGGACGCCCGCTTCTTCCAGCACAGCGGGTTCGACATGCAGAGTATGTCCCGGGCCTTTTTCAAGAATCTCGAGGCGGGCAGGATCGTCCAGGGGGGAAGCACGATCACCCAGCAGGTCGCCAAGTCTCTCTACCTCTCCCCGGAGAAGAGCTACATACGGAAGATCAAGGAGGCGCTCCTCGCCTACAAGATCGACCGGTATCTGACCAAGGAAGAGATCATCACCCTCTATCTGAACCACATCTACCTCGGCCACGGGACCTACGGCGTCGAGGCCGCCGCCCAGGGGTATTTCGGGAAAAGCGCCCGAAACCTGTCGCTGCCGGAAGCGGCCATGCTGGCGGGACTCCCCAAGGCCCCGGGCAACTACTCCCCCTATCTCCACCCGGAGCGGGCCTACCAGCGGCAGGCTTACGTCCTCAACCGGATGTTGGAGGACGGCTACCTCACCCGACGCGAGAGGGACCGGGCGCTCTCCACGGTGATCAAACTCCGATCGATCAAGCCGAAGGAAAAGATCGCCGCCTACTTCATTGAAAACATCCGCCGCTACATCCAGGAGAAATACGGCAGCGACGTCCTCTACAAGGAGGGTCTTGAGGTTTACACGACCCTGAGCATTCAGATGCAGAAGGCGGCGCGGGATGCGGTGGAGAAGGGCCTCCGGGAGATGGAGGAACGGGAACACTACGAGAAGGGGCTCGTCCAGGGGGCTCTCTTTGCGATGGAGTCGAAGACCGGCGCCATCCGGGCGATGGTCGGGGGGCGCAATTTTCAGCGGAGCGAGTTCAACCGCGCGACCCAGTCCCGGCGCCAGCCCGGATCGGCCTTCAAGCCGCTCATCTACACGGCGGCCTTTGACAAGGGGATGACCCCCGCGACGGTAATCGTGGACGCCCCCATCGTCTATCCGGATCCCCAGCAGCCCGATGGGGTCTGGAAACCGAGGAACTTCGACGAGAAGTTTCTCGGCCCGACGACGCTGCACAACGCCCTGATCCACTCCCGGAACATCATCACGATCAAGGTTCTTGAGGAGATCGGCGTGGATTATGCGGCTGCCTACGCGACCAACCTGGGGATCTCCTCGCCCCTTTCCCGGAACCTCTCGATGGCCCTCGGCACCTCCGGGGTCACCCTCCAGGAGCTGGTCCGGGCCTATGGCGTCCTGGCAAACGAGGGGAAGCGGGTGCAGCCCTTTTTCATCAAGAAGATCGTCGACCGGACGGGGCATGTCTTCGAGGAGACGCAACCGAAGGTGGAACAGGTGATCGATCCGCGGATCGCCTTCATGACGAGTTACGTCATGCAGGACGTCGTCGAAAGCGGGACAGGGCAGCGGGTGAAGAAACTCGGGCGGCCGGTCGCCGGCAAAACCGGGACGACGGACGACACGCGCGACGCCTGGTTTATGGGGTTCACGCCTTCGCTGGTCGCCGGCGTATGGGTGGGCTTCGATCAGGAGCGGCCCATGGGCCGGCAGGAGGTCGGCGGCCGCGCCGCGGCCCCGATCTGGCTCTATTTCGCGGAGAAGGCCCTCCAGGGGACACCGGTCGAGGTCTTCCCCGTACCGGATGGGATCGTCTTCATGAAGGTCGATCCGAAGACCGGCGCCCCGGCCAAGCCCTCGAACCGCGGGGCGATTTTCGAATGCTTCCTCGAGGGGACGACGCCCGAAGACGCCGAAACGATCGATCCTGCCAATCTGCCCGGCGGGGTGCACCGATTCGACACGGACCCCAACTTCTGACGACCGATTTCCGAACCAGGTACAGGGCCGTGACATAAAAGGGGCCGTCCGCCTGCCAGAGCAAAGGCAACGGAAAACCGTCTAAAAAATCACCTTGACAAGGGTTTTTCTTTCCTGTAGGGTTCGACCTCAATTTTTGGACTGGAAGGATTTATTTATGAACCACCCATTGTCGAACAGCCTGCTTCTCGTACTGAACGTCGTAGTACTCGTACGCACGGGGGCTGCTGCTCGGCGTCTTTGATGGGATGACATAAAAGACAAGAGCCGCGGGCCCCTTGAAGGTCCGCGGCTTTTTTGTTTCTGAGAAAAGCCGCGGTTCGGGAGAATCGGCGGCTTTTTTATTCGGTGAAAGGAGCAGACATGGGTACCATCGGTGCGGACATTGTTTTGAAAACCCTGGCGGAGGAGGGGGTGGATGTGATCTTCGGCTACCCCGGGGCCAACACCCTGCCGCTCAACGACCGCCTCACCGACAGCCCCATCCGGCACTACCTGATGCGGCACGAGCAGGCGGCGGCCCATGCCGCCGACGGCTATGCCCGGGCGACGGGCAAAGTAGGGGTCTGCCTCGCGACGTCCGGCCCCGGCGCCACGAACCTGGTCACGGGGATCGCCACCGCCTACATGGATTCGACCCCGATGGTCGCCATCACCGCCCAGGTCAACAGCGACCTCTGGGGCCGGGACGCCTTCCAGGAGATGGACATCATCGGGATCACGATGCCCATAACGAAGCACAGCTTCATGGTCCGGGACGTGAACCAGCTTGCCTCCTCGCTCCGGCAGGCCTTCCAACTCGCCAGTACCGGCCGGCCGGGTCCCGTCCTCGTGGACATCCCGAAGGACATCTTGAGCGCCCCCTGCGGCGATCAGCCGAAGAAGATCCCGGCGGCCCCATTGAAACGGATCGAGAACCCGGAACAGATCGAACGGATCGCCCAGGCCCTGAACCGGAGCGAGCGGCCGGTCATCATCATCGGCGGCGGGGTCAAGTTAGGCGACGCCTGCGACCGGGCGACCGAGTTCGTGCAGACGGCGCGGGTTCCGTTCGTGACGACGATGATGGGAATCGGCTCGGTCGCCTCCGCGAACGGCTTCAACCTCGGGTTCATCGGCATGCACGGCAACGAAATGGCCAACCGGACGGTTCACCAGGCCGACTTCATCCTCGCCCTAGGCACCCGCTTCACGGAGCGGAGCACCTCCGTCATCGAGGAGTTCGCCCCGCTCGCCACCGTCGCCCAGATCGACATCGATCCCACCTCCATCGGAAAGAACATCAAGGTGGATCTCCCCTACGAGGGGGAAATCCAAAACGCCCTCTCGGCGCTGATCCCGCTGATCGTTCCCCGGGAGCGGGACGCATGGCTGGAACGGATCCGAACGGACCGTCAAACCCTGGAAGACAAGCTCATCGACGGCGGGTGCGGCCAGGCGGGGAACCTGATCCGGAAGATCCAGGCCGCCATGCCCCGGAAAACGATTGTCGTCCCGGACGTGGGGCTGAACCAGATCTGGACGGTCCGCACCTGGCAGAGCCATTCTCCCCGAAGCCTGCTCACGAGCGGCGGCATGGGGACGATGGGTTTCTCCGTTCCGGCCGCCATCGGCGCCAAGGTGGGCGCCCCGGACCGGGACGTGGTCGTCATCTGCGGCGACGGCGGTTTTTACATGAATATCCAGGAGCTGGCGACGATCAGCGCCTACAGCCTGCCGATCAAGATCGTCGTGATCAACAACGGCCACCTGGGGATGATCCGGCAGATCCAGGACCTCTTCTACGAAGCGCGTTTTACGACGAGCGCCCTGGGCGACACAGTCGATCTGACGGCAGTGGCGAAGGGGTTTGGCATTCCGGCGGAGCGGATCGCCGTGGACGAGGACCCGGCGGAGGCGATTGCCCGGATGAGCGGCGCCACCGGCCCGTATATGCTGGAGGCGATGGTCGATCAGAACAACTACGTCTATCCGATCATCCCTCCGGGCGCCTCCAATATGGAGATGATCTGCGGGAAATAGGGGATAGCGAAGGAAGGAAAGGAAAAGGAATATGGCCATTGAAGAACGCACCATCTCGATGCTCGTGAACAACCAGCCGGGGGTGCTCTCCCGGATCGCCGGTGTCTTCAGTAGCCGGGGTTACAACATTCGGAGCCTATGCGTCGCCGAGACGACAAACCCGGAGGTCTCCCGGATCACGCTGACCAGCCGGGCGGAGAGCGATTTCACGGAGAAGATCAAGAAACAACTGGACAAGCTCATCGACGTTATCTCGATCACCGATTTCACGGGCGCCCCCTCCGTACAGCGGGAGCTGATGCTCATCAGCCTCTGCCTGAAAGAGGAGAATCGCCAGGAGATCATCCGGGCAATCGATATCTTCGGCTGCCGGGTCGTCGCGATGAGCGAGGACTGCCTGATCATGGAGATCACGGCCAACAAGGACAAGACGGCGGCCATCCTCCGGTACTTCGAGCCCTTCGGCGTAGAGGAGATGAACCGGACCGGGGCGATCGCCGTCTTCCGCCAGAAGCGGGAGGGATGACGGTTCCCGCCGCAGGCGGCGGGGGATGACGGAGCAATCGACAGGGCGAGGGTTCCTGCCGCGGCTTGCCTCCGGGCATGCGGATCCTCGCGGAAACCGGGTTCAACGGGGTCGGGCGACCCCTTTACCAGGGCCGGAACGCCGGCCCCGTTTATCGAAAAAGGAGAAGAACATGGCAAAGATCAATTTTGGCGGTGTGTGGGAAGAGGTCGTGACCTCTAAGGAATTTCCATTGAGCCGGGCCCAGGAGGTCCTCAAAGGGGAGACGGTGGCCGTTCTCGGCTACGGCGTGCAGGGGCCGGGGCAGGCCCTCAACCTCCGGGACAACGGCATCCGGGTGATCGTGGGGCAGCGCGAAGGCGGCGCCACGTGGAAGAAGGCCGTCGAGGACGGCTTCGTTCCCGGGAAGACCCTCTTCCCCGTCGAAGAGGCGGCGAAGCGGGGGACGATCATTGAATACCTGCTCTCCGACGCGGGCCAGACTCAGATGTGGCCGACGCTCAAACCCTACCTGACGAAGGGGAAAACCCTCTACTTCTCGCATGGATTTTCCATTACCTATCGGGAACAGACCGGCGTGATCCCGCCTTCGGACATCGATGTCGTCCTCGTCGCCCCCAAGGGTTCGGGACGCTCGCTGCGCGCCAACTTCCTCGACGGCAGCGGTCTGAACTCGAGCTACGCGATCTTCCAGGATGCCTCGAGGAAGGCGACCGAGAAGACCCTTGCGCTGGGCATTGCCATCGGCTCGGGATACCTCTTTCCGACGACCTTCGAGAAGGAGGTGTTCAGCGACTTGACGGGCGAGCGCGGCGTCCTGATGGGCGCCCTGGCGGGCGTCATGGAGGCGCAGTACAACGTGCTCCGGAAAAACGGCCACAGCCCGAGCGAGGCCTTCAACGAGACCGTGGAGGAGCTGACCCAGAGCCTCATCCGCCTCGTCGCGGAAAACGGGATGGACTGGATGTACGCGAACTGCAGCACGACCGCCCAGCGCGGCGCCCTGGACTGGAAAGGACCCTTCCGCGAGGCTGTCGTCCCCATTTTTGATAAACTCTACGAGAGCGTCCGCTCCGGCGAGGAGACGCGGATCGTCCTTTCGGTGAACAACGCCCCCGATTACCGCAAGAAGCTCAACGCGGAGCTGGAGACGATGAACAAAACGGAGATGTGGCAGGCTGGCGCCGCCGTCCGCGCCCTGCGTCCGGAGAACCGTAAGCGGTAAAATGTGCTGACCTAAAACAACGGCTCTGGATGCTTATAACGAGGACATCCCCGTGACTTGCATTTTTCGTGGACCCCCCGCCCCGGCGTCCTTCCGCTTCTCCAGGGGAGGATGCCGGGGCTTTCCTGCTCTCTGGCTACCGTTTCCCACCCGAACAGAAAAAATCTTGACGTGAAGGCCGGTTAGGTATATCAACCTATCGTCAGCACAGATTTTTACACCGTCGCGGCTCCCCTTTTCATTCACAAGAAGGAAAGAACCATGAACGGACAATGCCATAAACCCCGCTTCTCAACAGTAGAGCGGGGGTTTTTGTCTGGCGTGATCAGGATCGGAAAATGAGCGAAGGCAAAAACCGAAAAATCGAAGTGACCCTTGCCGGCGACGCCGTTCAGGACGGCAGGGTGTCGGTTTCGCTCTTCGCCAAAACGCTTCAGTCCATCCAAGAGGTCGTATTCCAGATCGCCGGTTCCCGCCTGAAACGCGAGATGAAAGGGCCTGTCCCGGCCGTTATCCGAAAAGCGTGTGAACTGTTTCTGGTCCGGACGGAACCCGGAAGCCTCAGCGCCATTCTCGAGCTGCCGGAAAAAGAAACCTCTCTGTTTCAGGACGAGCCTGATTTTTCCGAGCATGTGATCGAGGACACGCGGAAGGTAATCGAAGCCTTTTCGGAAGTGGATGAAGCCAGACTGCAAGAGACCTTGCCGCAACCTTCCCTGCGGCGGCGCATCGTCAATCATATCCGCGCCATCGCCCCTTCAGATGGATCCGACTACCGCCTTTCCTTTCGCTTCAACGGAGGTCCGCCCAAGGTGCTCATCCGTCCTTCAAAGGAAAGCCTCTATAGACTGGCGCCAATACCGGACTCTTATGAAAAAATCGAAGAGCCGACGCTGAAGTTCGTGGAAGCAAAAGGCATGGCTCAAATGGAAAACGGAGATATCAAGAAATGGGTGGAAACATACGAGGTCTCAGAACTCGATCTCGATCCCGATCATGTCTGGAGACCATCAAAGATCAGGGCGAAAGGCAAACTGTTTCATCTCGCGCACCCTATCGCCTGCGTGATCGAAAAGCAGGATGATTTGTTGTTTTCGGAAGATGCCAACCTTGGCATCATCGCCTACGGCGACAGCCGTGAGGAGGTCATCCGGGAATTCTCTGAAGAATTTGCAGTCCTTTGGGACGTTATCGCCCAGGAAGAAGACAATCTGCTTACCCAGGATGCCCTTTCACTGAAAAGGAAACTTATCAAACTGGTCAGAAAGGTTGAGGCACATGGCGACAAGGAAGGCGCGGGAGATCAAAGAGGGATTAACTAAAAAAGGATTCATCACTGTTCAAGGTGACCACACCTTTCTTTTTCTCTCCGTCGAAGGTCGCAAATCCAGCATTCGCACCAAAATCAGTCACGGTATAAAAGAATATGGCGATAATCTTTTATCTTGCGTAGCCCGTGAACTGCACCTCTCCACAAAACAACTCGACGACCTCCTGGATTGCCCTTTGAAGTATGAGGACTATCTCTCCATATTAAAAACGAAGAAAATACTTGTAGTATAATAAGTTTGGCATTGGGGTTTAAATGAAAGAAATCAATAATTACGGGCCGGGGAATCCGCATCCGTTGTCGCAGATGCGGACGGAGCTGGTGTGGGAGGGGAAGTACGACGAGTACGGCCGGCGGCGGGAAGTGGATATTGCCGGGTCGGCGATGCCGCTCCAGCGGATTGAGACGGTTGATGAACCGGCCAGTCGTTTAGGGCAGCAGCCGGGCCTCTTTAACGCTGTGAAGGCCCACCTTGATGAATTCCGGAATATGCTCATCTGGGGGGACAACAAGCTCGTCATGGCCTCTTTGCTCAAGGATTTCAAGGGCAAGATCGACCTTTTTTGCATTGACCCGCCCTTCGACGTGGGGGCCGACTTTACCATGAACGTCCCCATCGGCGACGCGTCGGAGACTATCGGCAAAGACCAATCCACGCTGGAAATGGTGGCCTACCGCGACATGTGGGGCAAGGGAACGGATTCCTACCTGCACATGATGTACGAAGATCTGGTTCTGATGCGGGAGCTTCTGAGCGAGACGGGAAGTATTTATGTGCACTGCGACTACCGCATGAACAGATTCCTGCGCTTGATGCTTGATGAATTATTTGGCCGGGAACATTATCAGAACGAAATAATTTGGCAGAAGATAAGAGTCGTTAAAGCACAGAGCTCTTCGTTTGGGAATGTTCACGATTCCTTGCTTGTTTTTTCAAAATCCAGAACACACACATTCAACCAGCAACTCAGCAAGCAAGACCATAATTATATTGATAAGTTCGATAAGATTGAAAAGAGCAGTGGACGGAAATACCAACTTGTGAGTCTCCTTCAATCTGGTGATGGCCCATCCCGGTCCTTCGGTGGAAAGATTATGTCGCCTGGCCAAGGACGACATTGGATTTGGTCCCAAGAAAGAATTGATGAGGCAATGGCTGCTGGCCTTATTTTATTCACCTCGGGCGGAAAGCCCCGTAAGAAACAGTACTTGGATGAATCTAGCGGCCGGGCTATAGATGATATGTGGACAGATATTTTCCCTGTCAATTCCCAGGCTTCAGAGGACACCGGCTATGCCACCCAAAAACCCGAAGCCCTACTCGAACGGATCATCAAGGCATCATCGAACGAAGGCGACCTGGTGGCCGATATCTTCTGCGGCTCCGGGACGACCGGGGCCGTGGCGGAGCGGCTGGGGCGGCGATGGATTATGGCCGACCTGGGGCGGTTCGCCATCCACACGTCGAGGAAACGCCTCATTGATCTCCAGCGGAAGCTCCACACCAACGGCCAGCCCTACCGGGCCTTCGACGTATACAACCTCGGCCGATACGAACGGCAGTGGTGGCAGAAGGAACGCCTTATGGGGGCCGATGAGGAGCACCGCCGCGTCATTCTGGAATTCTACCGAGCCGAGCCCCTGACGGACGCCCCCTCGCCCCTCCTCCACGGCCGCAAAGGCCCGATCCTCGTCCACGTGGATGGGATCGACGGGATCTTCACGCGGGACGAAGCGGCCCAGGTCGCCCGCGCCGTCCGGGAGGCGGGAGCGAAAGAGGTCGCCTGTCTCGCCTGGGAGTTCGAGATGGACCTCCGCATCACCTGCAACGCCCTGGAGGCGGAGCACGGCATCCGGCTCCGGCTCATCCCCATCCCGCGCGAGATCATGGAGAAAAACCGGAAGGAGCCGCCCCCCTTCCTGGAGATGGCCGTCCTGGAGGCCAAGCCGGTTCTGCAAAAGAAGGATGGCCGGACCATTGTCGATATCAAGCTGACGAGCTTCATCCCCTCCCTCGCCGAGGTCCCGGCCCGGGAACTTCAGGCGCTCAAGGAAAGGGCCGTCCGCTCCGGTTTCGATTTCATCGACTTCTGGGCCATCGATTTCGACTACCACCCCGACCGGCCCTTCAAACATCACTGGCAGGCCTACCGGACCCGGAAGGACCGCAAACTGGTCACCGTCTCAGAACAGCGTTTCGTCTATCCGGCGCCGGGCCGCTACACGGCCTGCGTCAAGGTCATCGACACCTTCGGCTGCGATACGTCGATAACCGTGGAGATCTCCTATGAGCTCTGAAACCATTGTCAATATCGCCGCCCTGGAACCGCTCTACAAACCGCACGAGGAACCGACCCACCACCGGGTGCGGGCCAAGGCGGAGGGAAAATCTGCCGAAATCGTCCAGGGACGCCGGCCGAGCCCCGTCACGGTCGCCCAAAATCTCCGCCGAATGGTGGGAGAGTGGCGACTGAGCGAATACCCCGGGGCCTCGGACACGACCCGCGAGCTGCTCAACCACTGGTTCGAACGGCGCCACCTGTCGGCCGCCAAAGACGGCGGGCAGATCCCCTTCCGGTACTACTTCTGCCAGCGCGAGGCCATTGAAACCCTGATCTACCTTTACGAGGTACGGCAAATCCGTAGCATGGCCGCCATGACCGGCGAATTCGGCGGCCCCCTCAGCGACATCGCCGCCCTGGGCATCGACCCGGACGAGGACCTCTGGCCGAAGTACGCCTTCAAGGTGGCGACCGGGGCGGGAAAGACGAAGGTCATGAGCCTGGCCGTCGTCTGGAGTTACTTCCACGCCCTGCGGGAATCGGATTCGCCGCTGGCCCGGCATTTTGTCGTCGTGGCGCCCAACCTCACCGTTTTCGAACGTCTCAAAGAGGACTTCGGCGACGGCCGGATCTTCGACCGAGACCCGTTGATCCCCCCGGCCTGGCGCGGGGACTGGAACCTCTCCGTCATCCTCCAGGACGCGGCAAGCGGCGCGGCAACCGGCGGCGCCCTTTACTTGACGAACATCCACCGCCTCTACGACATCGACAAACGGCGCAAAAGGAAAGAGGATGAGTCGTATCCCTGGATGGGACCGACCGTTTCCAAGGCGAAGGCCCTCGATACGGGCGAGGCGCTCCGGGAACGGATCACCTCCCACGAACGGGTCCTGCTGATGAACGACGAATCCCACCACGTCTGGGACCCCGGTTCCGCCTGGAACGAGGCGATCGCCTGGCTCCATCGGACGATCCACCAACGGACCGGCGGCGCCCTGGCCTTTCAGCTCGACTTCTCCGCCACGCCGAAGGACAACCACGGAAACCTCTTCAAGCACATCGTCTGCGACACGCCCCTTGGCGAGGCGGTGGACGCGGGAATCGTGAAATCCCCCATCATCGGCCGGGGTCGGAGCCTGATCGAACAGCCCGGCGAGGACGCCTCGGTCAAATACCAGCACCACCTGATGCTGGGCTACAGCCGCTGGCTGAAATCCAAAGAAGAGTGGGAGAAGAGCGGCAAAAAAGCGCTGTTGTTCATCATGACGGAGGATACCGAAGCGGCGAACCAGATCGCCCAACGCCTCAACACCGATCCTCTCTATCAGGAACTCAACGGGAAAACGATCAACCTCCATACCCGCCTGAAAGGGTCCTTGAAAAAGCGAGGTCGGGGAAGCGAGGCGGAAGTCGTTTTTGTGGAAAACGACAAGGAGATCAGCGACGATGATCTGAAGGAACTCCGGAAGCTTTCGCGGGAGTTGGACGAGGATCAGAGCCCTTATCTCTGCATCGTCTCCGTTCTGATGCTCCGGGAGGGGTGGGACGTCCGGAACGTGACGACGATCGTGCCGCTTCGGCCTTACACGTCCAAGGCAAATATCCTCCCCGAACAGACCCTGGGCCGGGGGCTCCGGCGGATGACGCCGCCGGGAGAGGCCCTGGAGGTCGTCTCCGTCGTGGAACACAAGGCCTTCACCAGCCTCTACGTCCAGGAGCTGAGTCAGGAAGGTCTTCCGATCGAAGTAGTCGATATCGAGCAGATCCCAAAAACGACAGTCACGATCTACCCCGACGCCCAGAACAAGGATCTCAAGACGCTGGATCTGAAAATTCCACGCCTGACGCCCGGCCATCGGATCGTCTCCGAACTCGGCCCGATCTCGTTCGACGAGGTGAGAAAGGCCTTTTCCCGATACAAGCCGCTTCCTCTCGGCAAACCCCGTTCGACGACGGTGGAATACGAGGGACGGCATCTTTTCACCAATGAGGTCGTCGAAAAAATGAAGGTGGATCTGCCGTTGCTCCAGAACGGCATCACGGCGATCTCCTTTTTCCGCAAGGCGCTGGAGCTCCAGACGCGGTGCCAGAACAGCCAGCGCATCCTGGCGCCGCTCCTTCAGAAATTCCTTGAAGAACTTCTCTTTACGGAAAAGGCGGATCTCTGCGATCCCCGTCTGTGCAGCCGCCTGGCCGACAGCGACGTCCAAGAGCATATCCGGGCGACGTTTGTTCCCCTGATTCTGGAGAAGATCACCCGGAAAGAGACGCCGGTCCCTCGGGCGGAACCGATTTCCGTAACCGGTTGGAAACCCTTCCAGGCGACCCATTCGGAACGGCATCCCGCCATCCCGGCCGGCAAGACCCCCTTCAACCTCGTCCCCTGTAACCGGGAGCTGGAAGTCGCCATGACCCGCTTCGCCGACCGGGCGCCGGATACAGCCGCCTTCTGCAAGAACGCCGGTCCCCAGGCCCTCCGGATAGATTATCAGACCCAATCCGGACGACTTTCCTTCTACACCCCGGATTTCCTTGTCCGTCTGACCGACGGCGCTTATCTGCTCGTGGAAACCAAAGGACGCGAAGACCGGGACGTCCCGGCCAAGGCGCTGGCCGCCTCAGCCTGGTGCCGGGCCGCTTCGACGAGGAAAAGCAAATGGGAGTACCTCTACGTCCCCCAGGGGGTGATGGAAAAACTGAGCGCGGACCGGATGGCGGATCTGGTCCGGACCTGTGCGCCGTCGCTGGCAGACCTGCTTCGGGAAGAAGACGAAGGTCAACTGCCGTTACCGTTCGACGAGACGGATGGGAGCGCGGCGATTCCGGAGAGCTTCATCGCCTCCAAGGATCTCGAATCCCTGCCGTCGCGCTATCGGAAGGCGGTCGAACAGGCCGTCATCCTCTACCGGTTCACGGAAAAGAAGGAGGGGTTGTCGTTTGCCCCGGCCTTTACGTCGCTGCTGGGGCCTCTCGACGAGGCGGCCCGGGGGCTGATCCTGGACCTCCTTCTTCCGGATCTTCCGGCGACTGCCGCCGAACAGGCCGCCTTTTTCGATCCCTACTACGGCAACCTCCCCCGAAAGGACGTAGCCTGGTTGAAGGGTCAGGCGAACAACCTCAAACGGACGCTGGTGTATCGGAACGGATTGATGCCACTGGGTCTCCTCTCCTTCTGCCTCGACTATGGTCGGCAGACGGATCACCCCGTTGGCGGTGTTTTTGGTTCTATCCGGAAACATTTCTCAAGATTCAACGACTCGGAATTTCACCGGCTGATCGAAGAGTTGCGCGACTTCCGGAACACCTACGTGGCCCACCAGGAAAAAGATTTGACGGACCGGGAAAAGGCTCAAACCGCCTTGATCCAATGGATTGGCGGCTTGCTCCGGATTTATCGTCTACATCACGAGGCTGACCGGACGAAAACAAACCGGCCACAATGATCACTGTTACACTAACCATCAGACATTGGGGGAATAATAGGAAAAGGATCACCTAAGGTGCAACGTGATGGTATCCGTTCGCTGGACCGGCGCCGCCGGCCTTGAATTCACGCACGAGGGAAAAACCTGGCTGATTGACCCCTATATTTCCCGGGTCGGCAAGGTGTCCATTTTCTTCGGCCGCCCGCAACCCGCCCGGAAGACGGTCTCCCATTACCTCGACGCCCTTCCCGGCAAACTTCAGGCCGTGGTCGTCGGCCATACGCACCTGGATCACGCCCTGGACGTTCCCGAGATCCTTCGGCGTTTTCCCGTTCCGCTGGTCGGAAGCGGGAGCCTCGAAACACTGATGGCCCTCCACGGGATGCCCGGAAAGGTCGCCGTCTGCAAAGAGAGAACGCGCGTGGATCTGCCCGGCGGGGCATCCGTAACGATGATCCCGTCCCTTCACGGTTTGGTGCTTTTCGGCCGCGCACCCTATGCCGGAGAGATCGAGCCGGGGCAAAAGCCTCCATTGAAGGCCTCTCACTACCGCCACGGTCGGGTGTTCAATATCCGGCTGGAAATCGGCGGGAAATCGTTCCTGCACGTCGGCACGGCCAATCTGATCGACGACGAACTGGAAGGGCAGACCTGCGATGTGCTGTTCCTGTGCATGCCGGGATGGAAAACGATCCAGGACTACCCCGGCCGCATCCTGTCGCGGGTCAAGCCGAAGATCGTGATCCCCTTCCATTTCGATGATTTTTCGGCCCCGCTGTCGAAAGATTACCGGGCGCCTTCCGTGCCGTGGAGGTCGGAAAAACGTTTTCTGAACAGGATTGCCGAGGAGACCCCGGACGCGCGGATCGTTTATCCCACACTTTTCCAACCCATGGCGTTTTAAGAACCGAAAAAATCTGTTTGACTTTTTAACGTAAAAATCGTTTGATATTATCGGTAGTTTTTCCGGCACTTCCACCCTATCCACGACAGGCAAGACTTTACACGGGGGAAAACACCCCTTGTCAATAGATCTTTCCCAGCGGATGTCTTACAAGGCATTTATAGAATAAACAACAACATGGAAAGGAGAAGGGCAATGAAGATACTTACCTTGGGTTGGAGATTGTTGCTTACTTTGTGCATCGTTATGGCGATGTGTTTACCCGCCTGGGGGCGGACCATCAAGATCGGCGTCATCGGACCGATGAATTTTGTCCAGGGCAAGAGCCATTGGAACGGCGCCGTCATGGCCGCCGAGGAGATCAATGCCAAGGGGGGCGTTCAGGTCGGCAACGAAAAAATGAAGATAGAGCTGGTCAAGGCCGACTCCAATGAATTCCTGAACGTGACCGACGCCACAAATGCCATGGAACGGTTAATGACCCAGGACAAGGTGGATTTTGTCGTCGGCGGGTTCCGAACCGAGGCCGTTCTGCCCATGCAGGACATTGCCATGGACTATAAAAAAATCTTTATCGGCTGTGGGGCTGCCACGAAATCACTCTGCGATCGGGTGGCTGAGAATTACAACCGCTACAAATACTGGTTCCGGGGCACTCCCTTCAATGACAATTATCTGGTCCGGACCAGTTTTTCCCATCTGGGTGCGGGAGCGGCAGTGATCAAGAACGAATTGAAGGTGCCCGTTAAATGCGCCATTGTGGCGGAAAAGGCCGCCTGGACAGAGGGCATGGTCAAGGTAGCCGAAGCCACGATCCCCAAAATGGGCTTTGAGCTGGTCGGGGTCTGGCGGCCTTCTGCCGTGGCCACGGACGTCACGGCGGAGCTTTCGGCCATTCAGAAGAGCGGGGCCAATTTGATCTTTACCCTTTTCTCCTCCTCGGTGGGAATCACCTTTGCCCGGCAGGCCGGGGAACTCAAGATCCCGGCCCTTCAGGCGGGCATCAATGTAGAGGCCCAAAAAGAAGGCTTCTGGGAGGCCACCAAGGGGATGGGAAATTATGTCTATACGTCGAGCACCTATATCCGGGGGGTCGAATACAGCGAACTGACCAAGCCGTTTGTAGAGGGCTATTTTAAGCGATTCGGTGAGGTCCCCACATATACGGCCGACACGCATACCGCCATTGCCGAGGCGCTGGTCCCCAGCATCGAAGCCGTTGGGAGTCTGGATGCCGACAAAATCGTGGCCTACCTGGAAAACCGCGAGTACCTGGTGCCTAGCGGAAAGGTGAAATATGAAAAGGATGCCCAGGGCCGCCCCACGCATGATTTGACCTGGGGACCGGGGTACCTGACCGGCCTCGCCGGCCAATGGCAGGACGGCAAATTTGTCGGGGTCTGGCCCTACAAATGGGTGGCGGCCCCCGGGGCTCCCGAGGTCACCTATAAAGGGATGGTTCCCCTTAAAATACCGCCCTGGATGAAAAAATAACGCATGCCTCGTGTTGAATAAGCCCCATCCCTCCCCGTGCCAAAGGGGAGGGATGGGAAGAACGGTTCTCCCTTATCTGTCGATCGATGAATTCTTCTGAGGCGTTATGAATATTATCATTACCGGTCTCATCACCGGCAGCATGCTGGCCCTGCTGGCCATCAGTTTCTCGCTGATCTTCGGGGTGGCCCGCATCGTCAACATCGCCCACACCGCCTTCTACATGGTCGCCGCTTATTGCATCTTCAGCCTGACCGGCAAATTCGGGCTCAATCCCGTCGCGGGGATGATGATCGCGGTTGTGGTCGTTACCGTTTTAGGTCTGCTGGCCTACAAGTTCCTCATTGACCCGATCCGTGAACACGAGGCCGCGGTTCTGATTGCCACGATCGCGCTGGCCATGATCTTTCAGGAAGCGGTCATGCTGATCTTCACCGGAGACTACCGGACCGTATCAGCCCTGATTGAGGGATATTTCATCGTGACGGGTGTCAAGGTTTTCTATCAACAGGTGCTGACCTTTGGCGTGGTTCTGGTGATCCTGGGTATCCTCTGGGTTCTCCTGATGAAGACAAAATTGGGCCTGGCCATTCGTTCCACAGCCGAGGACCGGGAGGTGGCCAACCTGATGGGGATGAACGACAGCCGCCTGGCCATGATCACGATGGGCATCTCCGTTGCGCTCGCCGGATTTACCGGGGCGGTGCTTGCGCCTCTGACCGTGCTCAGTCCCTACATGTGGATGGAACCCTTGATCATGATGATGGCCGTTGTCGTCCTGGGCGGGCTGGGCAGCATCAAGGGAAGTTTCGTGGCGGCCTATATCCTGGGGTTTACCGAGGCGCTGGTGGTTTTTATGATCCCCAAGGGCGCTTTCTTAAAAGGGTCGGTCGCCCTGTCGATCATGATCCTGGTCCTGCTGCTTCGGCCGGAGGGCCTTTTTGGTATCTCCTTTGAAGAAGAGAGGTAACCATGGTCGCTGCCGGATTGTATTTGAAAAGATTTTATACGGTTGTACGCAAAGAGGTGCTGGTCCTCCCCAGTCGAATCATCGTCGCCCTTTTCTTCATCGTCCTGTTGGGGATGCCGCTGATTAGCCGGAATCCCTATCTGATCCGCGTTATTGTTTTGACCAGCATCTTTGCCATCCTGGCCGCAAGCTGGGACCTCCTGTCCGGGTTCACCGGTCAGATGAACTTCGGCCATGCCCTTTTCTTCGGCGTTGGGGCCTACACCTCCGCCCTGCTGAATATCCATCTTCATCTTCCCCCCTGGGGCAGCGTTCCCCTGGGTGCCGCAGCCGCGGTCCTGACCGGCCTGATTGTCGGGATTCCCTGTCTTCGCCTGAAACACACCTACCTGGCCCTGACGACCATGGCCTTCCCGATTATTTTAATGGGTATCGTTTTTGCTCTTCCTGATGTAACGGGCGGCGAGTTGGGGATTTCCGGGTTGCAGCGCATTTCCAACTCCCTCATCGGCAATTATTACATTTACATCGTGATCATGCTCGTGCTGTGCACCATCATGTGGAAAATAACCGATTCCCATACGGGCATTATTTTTCATGCCATCCGTGAGGATGAGCTGGCGGTGAAGGCCTCCGGTATCAACACCACCCGCTATAAACTGCTGGCCTTTTGCCTGAGCGGTTTTTTTGCCGGTATCTCCGGCGGGCTCTACGCCCACTACATGAGGATTGCCGGCCCCTCTACGCTGGAGGTCTCCATGTCTTTTTCGGTGGTGATCTGGGCGGTTTTCGGGGGGATGGCAACCATCTACGGCCCTGTGGCCGCGGTATTCATCCTTTTCCCGCTGCTGGAATTCGTCCGCTTCTGGCCCGAGTATCGCACGATGATATTTGCCGTCGTCGTCTTGCTGATCCTGCTTTATATGCCGGAAGGTTTGATCCCCTGGGTGAGGGACAAAATTGAAAAAGGATGCCCCCGGTGCAAAATCAGAAACGTGGCCACCCGGAAAACATGCCGGGTTTGTACCGCGGGTCTGGATTGAAAGGAATTGGTTATGAACCCGAAAGAGGTCTATCTGTCCAAACCCTGGCTGAAGTACTACACGGAAGGGGTGCCGGCCGAAATTGATATCCTCGATATCTCGGTGCCGGAACTCTTCGACCGGATGGTGGAAAAATACGGGAACAAACCCGCGCTAATCTTTTACGGTAAACAGATAAAGTACCGGGAGCTCAAAGAGCTGGTCGACCGCCTGGCAACAGCCCTGGCCGATTTGGGGGTCATCCAGGGGGATACTGTGGCCCTATATCTCTTAAACAGCCCCCAGTATGTCATTGCCTATTTCGCCACCCTCAGGTTGGGCGCCAAGGTCACGCCCATCAGTCCAGTTTATACCAGCATCGAGGTTAAACACCAGATCGAGGACAGCGAGGCCCGGACCGTTGTCTGCCAGGATATCCTCTTTGACAACCTGGATAAGGCCGGTCTCCATCCGGAACGGGTGATTTTGACCAGCATTGACGAATATCTGCCCACCTTGAAGAAATGGTTCGGCAAGAGCGCCAAGGCCAAGGCCTGTAACGGAAAGCAGGCCCCTGCGGCTGAATCGCTGAAAAAAAAGGGTGTTTACTCCTTTCAGGAGCTTCTGAAAAAGTATTCCCCGGCGCCTCCCCCGGTGGCCATTGATCCCCGGAAAGACCTGGCGGTCCTCCCCTACACCGGGGGAACGACCGGGCTTCCGAAGGCGGCCATGTTGACCCATCGCAATCTCGTTGCCCTCCAGGGCCAGGCATTGTCCTTCTGGCCCACCTTGGAAGAGGGGAAAGAGGTGATCATGGCCTTTTTGCCCTTTTTTCATATTTACGGTCAGGTGGTCGTCATGCTGGGCGGGTTGGTCCAGGGGGCGACCCTGGTCCTGTTCACCACCCCGGATATTGATCAAATTCTATCGGCCATGGAGCGCTATCAGGCCTCCGGATTCTACGGCGTGCCCACCCTCTTTGAATATCTCAAAGAGTATGAGAAAACCGACCGGGTCAATTGGAAGCGGCTCAAATTGATCGCCTGCGGGGCCGATACCCTCCACGAATCGACCATCGACGCGTGGGAAAAGCGGACCGGTTCCAAGATCTTTGAAGGTTATGGAATGACCGAAACCACGGCCGTCAGCCACAGCACCCCCCTCCACCGGCACAAGAGGGGTTCTTTCGGAGTGCCCCTGCCCAATGTCAAAGCCGCCATCATCGAGCCGGATGGAACCGGATTCCTTCCCGTGGGAGAGGTGGGGGAGATGATCCTGTCCGGTCCAAACATCATGCAGGGTTACTGGAAAAGACCGGAGAGCACCAAAGAGGTCATGATGGAAATAGACGGAGAGATGTGGCTGCGCACCGGCGACCTGGTCAGCATGGATGAAGAGGGGTATTTCCATTTTTTTGACCGCAAGCGGGACCTGATCAAATACAAGGGATATTCGGTCTTCGCCAGGCATGTGGAGGAGGTCCTCTATCAACACCCGCAGATCAAGGCTGCCGGGGTGGTCGGCGTGCCGGATCCTGCGGCGGGCAGCCTGATCAAGGCCTATGTGGTCCTCGAAAGCGAGGCCAGGGGCAAGGTCTCGGAAGAGGAAATCATCGCATTTTGCTGCCAGAAACTGGCCCACTACAAGGTGCCCAAGATTGTCGAGTTCCGGGGGGAGCTGCCCAAGACCGATGTGGGGAAGGTCTCCCGGCGGGAACTGAGGGAAGAGGGTGAGGAGTGCTGACATGGCCGAACCGTTCCTGGAGGTAGAGGCGCTGTCCAAGAGTTTCGGGGGACTGCAAGCGGTCAAGAACATACGGTTTCGCATGGAGCAAAAGGAGATCCTGGGCCTCATCGGCCCCAACGGGGCGGGAAAGACCACCCTGTTGCGTCTGCTCACCGGAATCCTGAAACCGGATTCGGGAAGCGTTCGCTTTCACGGAAAACAGCTCGTGGGCATGAAGACCTGGGATATCGTCAACCTGGGCGTGGCATGCACCTTTCAGAACATGAGGCCTTTTCGCCGGCTGCCCATCATTGCCAATGTGATGGTCTCCTGTCTCTCCCCCCGCTCCATGAGGCGAGGAGAGTGGGTAAAGGTCGTGGAGGCCAGGGCCATGGATGCCCTCGAATTTGCAGGCATTTCGGATATGGCGTTGGAAAAGGCGTCCAGCCTGTCCCAGGGCGACCTGAAAAGGCTGGAAGTAGCCCGGGCCGTTGCAACGGACCCGGAGCTGCTCCTCCTGGACGAGCCTTTCGGCGGACTCAGTCCGGCCGAGACGGATTTGATGGCCAAATCCATTCGAAGGCTTCATAAGGGCGGGCGCTTCGGTCGCCTGCACAGCGAGGGACCGGCGATGATCATTGTAGAACACAAATTGCAGCAGCTCATGAAGATCGTTGATCGCATCGTCGTCCTCAATTTCGGGACCCTTCTGGCCGAAGGAACGCCCGATGAAGTGGTGAACAACCCTCAGGTCATTGAGGCCTATCTGGGTCAGGGAGGAGGACAATAGCCGTGCTCCTGGAAATCGCCCATTTGACCGTCCGCTACGAAAAAGCCGTTCTCATCAACGATCTGAACCTGTATGTCGACACCGGAGAACTGGTCAGCCTGGTCGGACCGAACGGGGCCGGCAAATCCACGACCCTGCGGGCCATCAGCGGCCTGGTGGCATGGGAAAGGGAGATCAAGCGCCGGTCCGCCGGAAGTGAAATCGTGCTGGAAGGGACGGTGACCTTCAACGGCGAACGGATCGATCAGATCCCGGCCCATGAAATCGTCCAAAGGGGACTCGTTCTTTGTCCTGAACGCCGAAGGCCTTTTCGGGAAATGACGGTCCTGGAGAATCTTCTGGCGGGAGCCTACCTGCAGAAAGACCGGCAAAAATGCCGGGAGACCCTGGACAAGGTCTATGACTTGTTCCCGCTGCTCCGGCATCGTTCTCATCAAATCGCCGGGACTCTCTCGGGCGGAGAACAGCAGATGCTGGCCATCGGCCGGGCCTTCATGTCTGATCCGAAGCTCCTCTGTATCGACGAACCCTCCACAGGGCTGGCACCCCTGATCCGCCAGGAGGTTTTCGAAAAAATCTCCGAGATCAGCCGCCTGGGGATAACCATCCTGCTGGTAGAACAGGAGGTCAGCGTGATCTTCAAAATGGCCAGTCGCAATTACGTCCTTTCCTCGGGCAAGATCCTCGCCCAGGGAACCGGCCAACAACTGCTTGCCGACGAAGTTCTGCGCAAAACCTACCTGGGACTTTAAAAAAGGGTCGTGTTATAAGGGATGCGGTCATCACGCACGCCGTCCGCACGCCCATCGGACGGATCGGCGGCAGTTTGCGGAACATTCCGGGCAAGGAACGGGGTCGCCTCAGGGTGATCCATATCTTTTTCAAGGAGGTCCCATGAGCGCAGACTATGAAATCAAAGGCGTCATCGCGGTCATCACCATGAACAACCCGCCGGTCAACGGCCTCGGCCATGCGACTCGCAGCGGCATCTTCGACGGGCTGAAAAAAGCCCTTGCCGACAGCGCCGTCAAGGCGGTCGTGATCACCGGGGCGGGCAAGGCCTTCTCCGGCGGCGCCGACATCAAGGAATTCAACACGCCCAAGACCTTCGCCGAACCGAATCTGCTCACGGTCATCGCGGCGATCGAGGCCGCCGACAAGCCGGTGGTCGCGGCGATCCACTCGGTGGCCATGGGCGGCGGCCTGGAACTCGCTCTGGGCTGCCATTACCGCGTGGCTTCGCCGGGTGCGCAGATTGCGCTCCCGGAGGTGAAGCTCGGTCTCCTGCCCGGTGCGGGCGGCACACAGCGCCTGCCGCGCGTGATCGGCGTGGAAACCGCGCTCAACATGATCGTTACCGGCAATCCGGTTCCTGCGGAGAGGCTCGCCGGCGCCAAGCTCTTCGACCGGATGATCGAGGGCGACCTGATGGCGGGCGCCATCGCCTTCGCCGGTGAGATCACAGCAAAGAGGCCGCTCCCGAAGGTGCGCGATATCCAGATCGACCTGCCCGACCGCGAGGCCTTCTTCCGGTCGGCGCGCAAGACCGTCGGCGCAGCGTCGAAACATTTCCCTGCGCCGCTCAAATGCGTCGACTGCGTGGAGGCCGCCGTCACCATGCCCTTCGAGGAGGGGATGAAGGTGGAGCGGGAGAATTTCCTCGCGCTGGTGCAGACCACCGAGAGCAAGGCCCTGCGCCACTATTTCTTCGGTGAGCGCGCGGCGGCCAAGATTCCCGACGTGCCCGAAGAGACACCGAAGCGCCCGATCAAATCGGCCGCGGTCATCGGCGCCGGCACCATGGGCGGCGGCATCGCCATGAACTTCGCCAACGCCGGCATTCCAGTCGTCGTGCTGGAGGTGAATCAGGAGGCGCTGGACAAGGGGCTGGGCACTGTGCGCAGAAACTACGAGAGTTCGCTGAAGAAGGGGCGCCTCACGCCGGAGAAATTCGAGCAGCGCACGGGTCTGATCCGGGGTACGTTGTCCTACGACGAGATTCAAAACGCGGACATCGTCATCGAAGCGGTGTTCGAGGAGATGGGTATCAAAGAAACCGTGTTCCGAAAGCTCGACGAAGTGATGAAGCCCGGCGCGATTCTCGCCTCCAACACCTCCACCCTCGACGTCAACCGAATCGCGGGCTTCACCGGACGTCCGCAGGACGTGATCGGCACGCACTTCTTCAGCCCGGCCAACCTGATGAGGCTCTTAGAGATCGTGCGCGGCGAAAAGACCGCCAAGGATGTACTGGCCACCACCATGGCGCTTGCCAAGAAAATCAAGAAGATCGGCGTGGTTTCAGGCGTGTGCGACGGCTTCATCGGCAACCGCATGATCGAGCAGTATGCGCGCCAGGCCGGTTTCCTGCTGGAGGAAGGCTGCCTGCCGGAGCAGATGGACAAGGCGATGGAGGAATTCGGTTTCGCCATGGGCCCGTTCCGGATGGGCGATCTTGCCGGGAACGACGTCGGCTGGTACATCCGCAAGCGCCGCTATGCCGAGCACCCGGATGTGGTTTACTCCAAGACCGCTGATCTGTTGTGCGAGATGGGCCGTTTCGGCCAAAAGACCGGCGCCGGCTGGTACGACTACAAACCGGGCGACCGCACGCCCTATCCGTCGCAACGGGTGAACGACATGATTGTCAACCACTCCCGGGAGATCGGCGTAGAGCGGCGTGAGGTCAGCGATCAGGAGATCGTCGAGCGCCTGGTCTACGCCATGGTCAACGAGGCCGCCTACCTCCTCGCAGAGGGCATCGCGCAGCGGGCGTCGGATGTGGACATCGTGTATCTCACCGGTTACGGCTTCCCGATGCACCGCGGCGGCCCCATGTTCTATGCCGACACGGTGGGGCTGTCCAACGTGGTCACGGCGATGGAGAAATATGCGAAGGGCCGCCACGGCGGGTTCTGGAAGCCTGCGCCGCTCCTGGTAAAACTTGCCGCCGAAGGCAAGACGTTCAATTAAAAACAAACCTTTAACCATCGATGCAGGGAGATGAAAATGCTGAAAACCAGACTTACCGAATTACTCGGAATCAAACACCCGATTATCCAGGCCGGCATGGGTCCGTTCAGCAACAATAACCTTTGCGTTGCCGCGGCCAATGCCGGAGCGCTCGGACTGCTTTCAACCAGTGGACTTTTTGACAAGGAGGGGCAGCCCTGGATATACAACGCATTCGTCGAGAGCGGAGAGGCCTCGATGGATGATGATATGGCCCAGGTGCTCGAAAAGGTGCTGAAACGGACCTATCGCCTGACCAAGGAAAAAGGCGGCGTTTTCGGGATTAACGTGATGGTGTCGGCGGAAGTGCTCGACAAATCGCAAATCCTGATCGACACGGCCATCCGAGTCCGAGAGGAGAACCCTGGAATGAAAGATCATTTCAAGGTGATCTTCACCTCGGCCGGCGACCCTGTCCCCTGGCGCGACAAGATCAAGTCCGCCGGATTTACCTGGCTGCACGTCGTCCCCTCGGTCAAGGGCGCGCTGCGATGCAAGAAAGCGGGGGTGGACTGCATCGTTGCTTCCGGGCATGAAGGCGGTTTTCACATTGCCTGGGAGCCGCTCCACTCGATGGTTTTATTGCCTGCCGTGATCGATGCGATTGCCGATCCGAGTTTCCCCGTGGTGGGGGCAGGCGGATTCTGTGACGGCAAGACCCTGGCCGCGGCCATTGCGATGGGTGCGGCCGGTGTTCAAATGGGGACAAGATTTTTGGCCACCGAAGAGAGCGACTTTCATCCGTTGTGGAAGGAGCAGGTGGTCTCAACCGAGGACCGAGGAACTCTGGTGGCCCGCGGTGTTGTGGGGCCTGCCCGATGGTTGAAAACCCCCTCCAGTGTGATCCATCTGCAGAATACGGTCGTGAAGTCTCCCGGTGTGTTCACAGGCATTCCCGATGACTGGTCCACCGTTCCACCGGAATTGATCGAATATGAAAGAGAGGGCATCAAGGCCGTCTGCACGGGTGATCGGAAAAAGGCGATGATGGCGGGGGGAGAATGCGCGCAACGGGTGAAAGACCTGCCCAAGGTTCAGGATCTGATCGATAGGATCATGAAGGAGGCCACCGAGATTATAAGAAACATGCATCAGAATCTGGCATGATCTGAAATCGCCGCGATATCGTAACAAGGGTTGAGGGTTGTCGGCTCCCCGTATTTCCGGAATCCTACACCTAGGAGGAACGAGAAATGGACGAAAGACCCTGGCATCGTCACTACGACTACGCAACGCCCACGACCATCCGTTATCCCCACCTGGCGGTCCATGACCTGCTCGGGATCCCAGCCAACGCCTACCCGGACAAGGCGGCCCTGACCTACTTCGGCACCGAAATGACCTTCTGGGAGCTGCGCCTGCAGGTCCTGCGGTTCGCAAATGCGCTGGGCGCCCTGGGGGTTAAAAAAGGGGAGCGGGTGGGCATTCAACTGCCAAACTGTCCCCAGTATCCGATCGCCTATTACGCGGCGCTGTCGCTCGGTGCTATCGTCGTGAACCTCAATCCCATGTACACGGCCGACGAGCTCAAGATGACGGCGCTCGCCACGGGGATGACGACGCTCGTCACCTTCGACATGGTGCTCCCCGCCGTTCGCGCGTTGTGCAAGGAGATCCCGATCCCCCGGGTGATCGCCACCGGGGTCACGGATTACATCAAAGGGTTCGGAGCCAGCACGGCCCAAAGCCTGGCGCTGGAAGAGGGGTGGCGCCATTTTTCCGCCCTGATCGAGGGCTGCCCGAGCACGAAGCTCCCCCGCGTCCAGGTGAATCCCGAAGATCCCGCCCTGATCCAGTTCACCGGAGGGACGACCGGCATCCCCAAAGGGGCCGTGCTTACGCACGCCAACGTCATCGCCGCCACCCTCCAGTGCTCGTTGTGGGGGAGCGCCACCATCAACCTGACGCCCCCGGAACGGCGCAATGTCATGGCGATCCTGCCGTACTTCCACGTCTACGGCAACATCGTGGTGATGAACTGGGCGATGTTCAACTGCGCCACGCAGATCCAGGTCCCCCGCTTCAACATCGACGAGATGATGGGCCTGCTGGCAAACTTCAAGGAGATCACCTTTTTCCCCACCGTCCCCACCCTGATCAACGCGCTGATCAACCACCCCAAGGCCCCGGAGCTGGATTTGGCCCGGAAGCTGAAGCTGCTCAATTCCGGGGCGGCCCCGATGCCGGTGGAGCTCATCGAGCAGATCCGGGATATGGGAATCTTCTTCAGCGAGGGGTACGGGCTTTCCGAGTCGACCTCCCTGGGGATCTCCAACCCGATCCTGGGACTCATGAAAGTCGGGAGCATCGGGATCCCCTTCCCGGACAATGACGTGCGGCTGGTGGACCTCCGTGAGGGCAACGAAGAGGTCCCGCAGGGAGAGCCGGGCGAGATCATCATGAAAGGCCCACTCATCATGCAGGGTTACTGGAACAACCCGCAGGAGACGGCGGAACAGATCCGCGACGGCTGGCTTTACACGGGGGACATCGCCGTCCGGGACGAGGACGGCTACATCTTCATCGTGGACCGCAAGAAGGACATGGTGATCGCCGGCGGGTTCAACATCTACCCGCGGGAGATCGACGAGGTCCTCTTCAAGCACCCGAAGGTTCAGGAAGCGGTCGCGGTGGGCATCACCGATCCGTACCGGGGCGAAACCGTCAAGGCATGTATCGTTCTGAAACCGGGGGTGACGGCCACGGAGGAGGAGATCATCACCTTCTGCCGGGAAAAACTGGCCGCCTACAAGGTGCCCAGGCGAGTCGAATTCCGCGACTCCCTGCCGAAGTCCGTCATCGGGAAGGTGCTGCGGAAGATCCTGCGGGCAGAGGAGGAAGCCCGGCAGAAGAAACAATAATGATCCGCACCGTTAAAGCCAATTTTATGGAGGAGTTATGAGCAAACGAGATGTTGTATTTGTAGACGGCGTCCGGACGGCCTTCGGCACGATGGGACGGACACTCCGAAACTTTACGATGGAGCAGTTGGGCGGTCTGGCCATCAAGGGCCTCCTGGAGAAGACGAAGATCATCGAGAAGGGCGGCAGGGTCGATTCCGTCTTTGCCGGATCGGCCATCGGCGGGACCTCGGCCCTCAACCCGGCCCGTTGGGCGGCCCTCGCGGGCGGTCTTCCCGAGAGCACGGCGGCCTCCTATGTTGAGATGCAGTGCGGTTCGGCCATCGATTCGATCAACCACTCCGCCTGGCGTATCATCGCGGGCCAGGCCGACATCATGATCGCCGGTGGCATGGAGTCCTACAGCCAGGCCTGCGTCAAATTCTCCATGTCAACCGAACCCTTCAGAATGATTCCCCCCTTTCCGATCGCCCCGTCCCTTTCCCCCACCCTCGACCCGGCAACCTCCAACATGGGACTGACGGCGGAAGCCCTGCAGAAGATGTACGAGATTTCCCGCCAGGCCCAGGATGAATTCGGTCTGCGGAGCCAGGTATTGGCGAGGAAGGCCATCGACGCCGGCTATTTCATGGACGAGATCATCCCGGTCATGGTTCCCCAGGGAAAGAAGCAGCCGCCCCTCGAGTTCAAAGTGGATGAGCATCCCCGGGCAACCTCCATGGAAGCGCTCTCGGCCCTGCCGCCGGCGTTTGTCCCGGGCGGAACGGTCACAGCCGGGAATGCCTCCGGGCGGAACGACGGCGCCGCCTTCGTCCTGATGATGACCCGGGAGAAGGCCGAGGCCTTCGGCTACAAACCCATGGCCAAATGGCTCTCCGGCGGAGATTTCGGCGTCGACCCCAAGATCATGGGCATCGGTCCAGCCTATGCGATTCCCCAGGCCCT
The DNA here is from genome assembly GCA_003141195.1 of Syntrophaceae bacterium. Classification (GTDB taxonomy): domain Bacteria; phylum Desulfobacterota; class Syntrophia; order Syntrophales; family UBA5619; genus UBA5619. Next base: position 3,262 of record PLLC01000052.1, on the reverse strand, counting down.
GCAGCGGGCGGCTCTGAAGCTCTCCCAGGTGGACGTCATGGAGTGTAACGAGGCCTTTGCCGTTCAGAACCTGGCGGTGATCAAGGAACTCGAAAAGCAGACGGGGGGGAAGATCGACATGGTCAAATGGAACCCCAACGGCGGCGCCATCGCCTTCGGTCATCCGAACGGCGCCTCGGGCGCCCGGATCTGCCTCTTCACGATGAAGGAGCTGATCCGCCGGGGCGGCAAGTACGGGTTCTTCAGCTCCTGCTGCGGCGGCGGCCTCGGTGTGGCCACGGTCATCGAGAACCTGCAGTGCTGATTGCGGTCGGGCGATCCCCGAGAGTTCAGATGGCGGCATGATGCAAACAACCCGCAGGGACCGCGTCACACCCCTGGACATCCACAAAAACTAAAGAGGTGATATCATGGAATTCCAAACCCTGCTGTACCGGAAAGAGAATCATGTTCTTGTGATCACGATCAATCGCCCGCCGGCCAATTCGGTGAACCTGACAACCGTGATCGATATCGAAAAGGCCATGGACGAAGCGGAAAAAGACAAAGACGTTCGGGTCATCGTCTTCACGGGCGCCGGCGAAAAAGGCTTTTCTGCCGGCTTCGATGTGACCGATGCCGCCAATGCCGCCGAGACGAGCCCCCGGGGCCGGGCGCTCTGGACCCGGATCGACCGTTTTTCGAAACCGATCATTGCCGCCATCAACGGCTACGCCTTTGGCGGCGGGTGTGAATTGGCCATGGCCTGCACCTTCCGCGTGATGCAGGAAAACGCCAAGATCGGTCTCACGGAACTCAATCTCGGCATCATCCCCGGTTGGGGCGGCACGCAGCGCATGCCCCGCCTCATCGGCAAGTCGAAGGCACTCGACATGATCCTTTTCAGCAAGCGGATAACCGCCCGGGAGGCCCTGGAGATCGGTCTCGTCGATCGGGTGGCGAAGGAAGGGGAGCTGATGAAGGACGTCATGGAGATGGCGGGATTGCTGGCCAAACGGCCGCCGATTGCGATAAAGGCCGTTCTGAATGCGGTCATGGCGGGCATCGAGCAGGGATTCGAAGCCGGCATCAGTATGGAGGCCTTGGGCAGCGCCGAAGTGAGTACCTCAAAGGACGCGATTGAAGGGTTCACGGCGTTCTTCCAAAAACGCGAACCCCATTTTACGGGCGAGTAATTCCATATTTCAAAGGTAGGAGAGTCCGATGAAAACGGAGGATGTAAAAAAGATTGCCATGATCGGTGCGGGGGACATGGGACACGGCATTGCGGCCTGCTGCCTGATCGGGGGCTATACGGTTGTGCTGCGCGACATCGAACAGAAATTTGTGGACCGGGGCATGGCCGGCATCAAAGCCAGCTTCGACAAATTCAAGGCGAAGGGCAAAATGACCCCGGAGGCCTATGACAGCGCCCTGGCCCGGCTCATCCCAATGGTCGATATTCAGGAGGCGGTGAAGGATGCCGACTTCATTATCGAGGCCGTGCCGGAGAATCTGAAACTCAAGAAGAGCGTCTTCGCCGATCTAGACAAGTATGCGCCGAAGCGTGCCATCCTGGCTTCGAACACCTCCAACATGAGCATTACGGAGATCGCCGCGGCGACCGGAAGGCCGGAAAAGGTGATCGGGTATCATTTCTTCAACCCCGCCGTTTTGATGAAGCTGGTGGAGGTCATCAAGGGGGCCGGATCTTCCGACAAATCGATCCAAATCGCCTATGACATCGCCAAGAAGATCAACAAGGTGCCCGTGATCGTGAAGAAGGATTCGCCCGGCTTCATCTACAACCGCGTCAATATTCCGAACGGAGCCTTTCTATCGAAGATTCTGGAGGCCGGCCATCCGACGCCGGAGGAATTCGACGCCGCCATGAAACCCTTCATGCCCATGGCGCCTTTCGAACTCCTGGATTATGTAGGTCTCGATATCGGCTTGCACAGCATGGAGTATATGATGCAGGTCCTCTCCCTCGAGTATAAGCCGTCAGCGCCGCTCTCCGCCCTCGTCAAGGCGGGCACCCTGGGCAAGAAGACCGGCCGGGGCATCTACGACTGGTCCCAGGGCCGGCCTGTCATCGATCTGTCCAAGGCAACCAAGGAATTTGATTTGAATCATATGATCGCCCTCCAGGTCAACGAGGCAACGAAACTGCTGGAAGAGGGCGTCGCGGACGATCCGAAGGAGATCGATCTGGCCATGGCAAACGGCGGCGGTTCCCCCTTCGGACCCTTCGCCCTGGCCCAGAGCATCGGCTATTGTAGCCCTTAGCGCTGGTAGAGCATGCGCCCGCGATATTCGTATTTGCAACTGCTCCAATCACCTCATCCGCTGTTTCGCAAAGGTAAGTGGCTCCTGGCTTCGGTAAACCGATCCCACTGTAGGCGAGGTGCCAGGTAACCCACAAGGTTTGGCCTTTTCCTACGTTTATTGTGCATGGCCCGGACGGCCCGCATGGCGTACCGTCATGATTGACTATTTCGAAGGCATCGAGGTTTTGAGTGAAGCCTGATGTGTCGAAAGTATACGCATGCACTGCATTCGCTCCCTGCGGGACAAGATTGGTTAAGGTTCCTGAAGTCGAAGTCCAGACCGCGCTGCCAGCGGCGCCATCGTTACTCCAAATGTAGTTATAGTAGAATTGGCCCGGATTCGTCGAAACGATCACACCATTCTTTTTGTTGACAAGCATGAACTTTCCGCCTTCGTTGGTCGATACGAGGTCTCCCGAGCAGTCAGCAAGGAATTCACCATTGGAGTCGGTGAAGAAGCAGGTCGGAGCAGACGCGGCGCACTCGTTCACCTGAATCATTACATGGATTTTTTTAGCATTACTTTCGGTAAGATCACTTGGAGGTGTATCAATGTTGATATTGAGCTCGTAGTTTCCCGGTGCCAGGTTGTTCGCAGCGATTGGGATATCTTTCGTCACTGTAACCCCGTTGTCTGTAAGAGAGAACGAGGCTGGAAGGGTGGCGACAACGGGCGAGCTGCCGGCTTGGCTAAATCCGATGGTGTAGGATTCTGGAGTCGTGGTGTTGGTGTTGAAAATCGTAAGTTCAACGTGCAGCGTGTCGCTCAGCGAAGAATTGCAGGGCAGTGTGTACGCATACACCCAATTCGCTCCGTTCCCCTCTTGAGTGGGACTGGAGCCATTCATACTTGTTGTCGCTGTTGTGGTGAGGGTATCCTTCGGTGGTGCCGCAAGCAGCGTGCCAGCCAGAGCCAGGCTCAGAACCAGGCTAATACCATTTCTAATTCATTA
>PLLC01000080.1 GCA_003141195.1 Syntrophaceae bacterium | reverse complement strand
ATGAATCTTGCCTTGCTGCAAGCAGGATTCCCTTTGTAGTCACTCCTTCGGTAACATTTTATTTGAGGCAATTCGCCATGCCGTCAAGGCGCTGGCAGAGATTCCGGAGAAGATCAAGCTCCTCCCTCCCAGCATCACCGACTCCATCTCCGCCCTGAAGACGGAGATCCTCAATGAAAAGACCATCAGTCTTGACGTCGAGGAGGCCCTGATTGCCCTTTCCATCAGAGCCGCGACGAACCCGACTGCGCAGCTTGCCATGGAAAAGCTCAAGGATCTCTGGGGCTGCGAGATCCACATGACCCACATCCCCACGCCGGGCGACGAGGCGCGGGCCTGCGGCGGCTGGGGGTCAACGTGACGAGCGATCCCAACTTCTCCACGAAGAGTCTCTTCGTAATCTGAACCGGCGCGGCGATGTTAAAAGCATGACGATCTCGTAAAAAGTTTTAAAAGTCGAAAAAATGGGACGGCTTCGTAAAGAGTCCGCAGGCAAGGCGCGCGAATCCTGAGGAATGAGGCGTACATGTGGCGTGCGCCGCAATGACGAAGGATGAAGCGCAACGCAGCATCCGGACTTATTACGAGGCCGTCAAGCATGGATTTTGCCGACGCCGAAACCGTTCAGCGGGTCGGGGCCTGTTCGTCGACAATCGGAGCACGGGGAGGTGTTGATGAGCAGCGGCGCCCGTCGTCATGAACGTTCCGGCGCCGGTTTCTCCGGCTGAAGCTACGGATCTCGTGCGAGATGGGCCTCCAGCCATGTTTCAACGTCTTTGAGGACCCGATCGTGTTCCGGTTCGTTGAACACCTCGTGGTAAAGGCCCTCGTAGAGGATGATCCGCTTGTCGGGGGAGGCGACCCGATCGTGGAGCATCTGCGCGCCGGACGGAGAGACCAAGCGGTCTGCACTTCCCTGCAGGATCAGGAGCGGAAGGGTGATCCGGGACGCCTCGTCGGCGACGCGCCGCATGGCCTTGAGCATTTCCGAACCCAGGCGCGGCGTCATCTTTCCGCGATAGACCAAGGGATCGGTCTCATAGGCCCGGACCACCGCGGGATCCCGGCTCACGCCCGACGCCTCCGGCGGCGCGATCAACCCGAGTCTCGGCGCAAGGACCGAAAGGACCTTCCCCGCGAAAATAGTGACCGCCGGGATGTTGTCGGGGATCTTCACGGCCGGACCGGAAAGGACCGCACCGGCCAGTTCCCCTTGGTGTTCGAGCAGATACAGGGCGCCGATCAGGCCTCCCATGCTGTGGCCGACCAGAAAAACCGGTTTGTCTTTCTGCCGGTTGCGGATCATCTCCCGGAACGCCGCGAGCGTATCCGTATAATCCGTGAAGCGTTCCACATACACCCGCGCGCCTTCGGACCGGCCGTGTCCGAGGTGGTCGATTGCGTACACGGCGTAGCCCAGCGGGAGGAAATGATGGACGAGGTTCATGTATCGCCCGCTGTGTTCCGCGAGGCCGTGAACGACGAGGATCACAGCCTTCGCTTCGCCTTCCGGAAGCCAGTGCTGGTAATAGATCTGGTTGTCCCGGATGCCCTTGAAAAACCCGTCCTCATGTTTCATGGTCCTTCCTCCATTCTTTCGGGCGGTGCGCCGCGCAGCGGCGCCATTCTGAAATGATGCCCTCAGGTCTCGACCCAGTTCCGGGAGCGTTCCACCGCTCGCTTCCATCCCCGGGTCAACTGTTCGACTTTCTCCCGGTCCATCTTCGGCAGGAATCTCTTCGCGACGGCCGTACGGCGGTTGATCTCATCGACGCCCTTCCAGCAGCCGGCGGCCAGACCGGCCAGATAGGCGGCGCCCAGCGCCGTTGTCTCCCGGATGGGCGGCCGCGCGACGGGAATGCCCGCGATGTCCGCCTGGAACTGCATCAGGGTGTCGTTTGCCGTTGCGCCGCCGTCGACGCGGAGCTCCTCGATGTCGATCCGGGAATCGGCCGTCATGCAGTGAAGCAGGTCCAGCGACTGGTAGGCGATGCTCTCCAGGGCAGCACGGGCGATGTGCGCCGCCTTTGTGCCCCGGGTCATTCCCACCAGGGTCCCCCGGGCATACGGATCCCAATGGGGCGCCCCCAGGCCCGAAAAGGCGGGAACGAGATAGACCCCTTCCGTATCCTCGACCTGCCGGGCCAGCGCCTCCACATCGGCGGACGAGCGGATGATTCCGAGGCCGTCCCGGAGCCACTGGACGACGGCGCCCCCGATGAAGACACTTCCCTCGAGGGCGTAGTCCGTCTTCTTTCCGATCTTCCAGGCGACGGTGGTGAGCAGGTTATTCCCCGAGATGATGGGGTTCGTCCCGGTGTTCATCAGCATAAAGCATCCGGTGCCGTAGGTGTTTTTCACCATGCCCGGCGTCGTGCACATCTGGCCGAAGAGTGCGGCCTGCTGGTCTCCGGCCGCGCCGCCGATGGGAATCGGGACGGGAAAGGACGGGGAGTGCGTCTCGCCGTAAACCTCGCTGGAACCCCGGACTTCGGGGAGAATGTCCCTGGGGACGTTCAGGATTCGCAAAAGCTCGTCGTCCCAGTCGCCGGTGTGGATGTTATAGAGCATCGTCCGGGAGGCGTTGGAGCCGTCGGTGACGTGCCTCGCTCCCCCGGTCAGGTTCCAGATCAACCAGGAATCGATCGTGCCGAAGGCCAAAAGCCCCTCGCCGGCCATTTTCCGCGCATTCGGAACGTTATCGAGGATCCAGGCGACCTTGGTCCCGGAAAAGTAGGCATCGAGCACGAGGCCGGTCTTATGCCGGATCAGAGGTCCGAGGCCTTCCTGTCGGAGCCGATCGCAGACGGAGGCCGTCCGGCGATCCTGCCAGACAATGGCGTTGCAGATGGGCCGGCCTGTCGCACGTTCCCAGACGACGGTCGTTTCCCGCTGGTTCGTGACACCGAGGACGGCGATCTCCGGGCCGCTCAGGCCTGCATTCTTCATGGCGATGGCGGCGACGCCCGCCTGGGTCTCCCAGATCTCGAAAGGATCATGCTCTACCCAGCCGGGGTGGGGATAGTGCTGCCGGAATTCCTTCTGCGCCGAGGCGACGATGGCGCCGGCGTCATCGAAAATGATTGCGCGGGAACTGGTCGTTCCCTGATCCAGGGCCAAAATCAGGGCCACGGGAAACTCCTTCTTCCATCCTGCATTTTCTGGAACTGAATCACTGCGAATATGTGTAAAAAATCGAAAAAGACGGCGATCAGGTCTCCGGAGCGGAATAAGAGAGGATACGGCCTCGGTCGACGACCTTGACGTTCACGATTTTTTTCTGCCCCTCGTCATCGAGAAAAATCACCTTGCCGATCCCGGCATTGAAGATCATCCGCCAGCACATGAAACAGGGCATCCCGCTGCGGGGCTTTTCCTGCTGGAGACCGAAGATGTAGAGCGTGGCGTCGTCCATCAAATCGAAGCTGGCGCGGATGATCGCATTGGCCTCCGCATGGACGGAGTGGCAGATTTCGTATTTTTCGCCGCTGGGGATATGGAGGCGGTCCCGGACGCACTCCCCCCGCTCCAGACAGCTCCGGACGCCCGAAGCGGCGCCGTTGTAACCCGTGCTGATGAGCGTGTGGTTCCTGACGAGGACGGCCCCGAACCGGGCCCGCAGGCAGGTCGAGCGGAGGCATGCGGTTTCGGCCATCTTGAGAAAGTAATCATCCCATGAGAGTCTCATCCATCTCCTCCTTCCTGTCGGATAAAATGCAATGTGGATACGGACTGTCCGCTTGGCCGCCAAGCATGGCCAACCGTGACGAATGCGAACGCCGATCACGGTCGGGTCGCACTATGACGCAAGAAGCCGTTTTTGTCAACCGTACGGAAAATGAATCATGAAAAGTGACTTTCTCGTAATCAGTCGTAAAAGCCGCGATTCTGGGGCGACTTCTTTAAAAAGCTTCAGAGGCAAGGCGCGCGAATCCAGAGGAGTGAGGCATACATTTGGTGTACGCCGCAACGACGAGGGATGAAGCGCAACGCAGCATATGGACTTTTTACGAAGCCGTCAAAATGGATTCGGCAATGGAGCGATTTTCCCGGAGGGCCGGCCCAAAGCCCCCGGTTCATCTGCAGAGTTAGAGGACCTCCAGGAGGGTCCGCGGAGTCCGGGTCATAAACGCATTTTCCTCTTCGCCGATGAGGAGCATATCCTCCATCTTCAAAGCGAAGGCGTTCTCCTGAAGGAGGTGCATCTCCAGGGCAAGAACCGTTCCGGCAAGGATGGGGTCCCCGTTCCGTGCCGTCACCAAGGGGGGCTCGTTGATTTCCATACCCACGCCATGTCCGATATAATGGAGCTTCCCGCCGCTGACCATCCGCTGGAAAAAGTTCCCGATGCCCAACAGGTCCGCCTGCTCCTCCACCGCCTGGTATCCCTGACCCCAGGTCATGCCCGGCCGCAGAATATATGCCGCGAATGCAAAGAGCTGTTCTAATTTTCCGTGCAGGTCCCGCCTGCGCCGGTCGGCGGCACCCGCCGTATAGGTCCGGGCCATGTCCACATGGTATCCCCCGACGAGGACGGGAATGTCGATGAGAACGGAATCTCCCGGACGGATCACCCGGAGGGACGGCCCCGCGGGTACGGCGGCGTCCAGCCCCACGCCCGACAGGGAAAAAGCGGGACCCGAGAGGCGCATCAGATTCGGTCCGGAGGCGCACAGACCGCGGGCCATGAAAAAGTCGGGATGACGCATGAAATAGATTCCCGCGTGCCCCTCTCGGCGGTGTACATCCTCTATGGCAGCAGCCACCTCAAGCTCCGTCATTCCGGCCTTCAGCGTGGCCCGGATACGGTCGTGTCCCAGGTCCATGACACGGCAGGCCCGCCGGATGCTCTCGATTTCTGAGCCGTCCTTGATCTGACGCTGCTCGAGGATCAGCGGGGTCACATCCGCCAGGTTCCAGTCCGGTATCCGGTTGCACCACTGCCGCCAGGTATTTACGGGAAGGACATCCAGTTCCATGCCGATGATGGAGCCCTTGGCTACCCCATGGTCACACAGGTATAGGACAAGCCGCTCCGCGTCCCGCTCTTCCTCCAGATGATCGGCACCGATGGTGACCTGCCTTTTTGCCTCCGCATAACCACTGCGGACGAAGAGCCGGTAAGTGTCTGGCAGAATGACGAGCCAGGAAGGTTGGCATGTGCCGGTGTAGTAAAGGAGGTCCCGGGAATACCAGACCACGGCGGCGGCCATGCCCGATTTGACGAGAAGATCCTGGAGGGTTCTGATTCGCTGGATCATGGGGTTGGTGAGGAATCTCCTTTTTTAGTTGGCCGCTCGACCATAGATGCAAGACTAGCTTCGGAAGAAACCCGCCACCGGGTCAAAACAGAACCCGGCGGCGGGTTTGGTCGGGAAAGGGGGGAACTATTTCCGACCGGTGATCTCGTCATGGATACGTCGCTGGTCGATCACCCTTTTTGCCTTGAATTCCGTTCTTTCCAGCGTTCCCGGTTCCATCAGTTGCACGACGGCCCGAAGGCCGCGCGATTTCAGTTCCCCCGCGAGCCTGGACTTCAGCGCGGGCATGATTGCCGGATCGGCCTGGGGTGAGCGCTCCGCCTGGACGGTCATCTCGTCCATGGTCTTTTCCCGGGTGATGACAATCCTAAACTCGTCACCCATCCCCTCGATGCCGCGGATCACGTTTTCTATGGCGCTCGGATAGACGTTCTCGCCGCGGATCACGAACATGTCATCCGCCCGCCCGTAGATTCCCTTCGGCAGGCGGGGGTAAGTGCGGCCGCAGGGACAGGGATCATTCACCCAGAGAGCAATATCCCCGGCCCAGAAGCGGATCATCGGTTGCGAGTTCCTCTCGAGATGGGTATAGACGGTGACCCCTTCCTGGCCGTAGGGCACCCTCCTGTGGGTCTCGCGGTCGACCAGCTCCGCGTAAACGATATCCTGCCAGAAATGCATTCCCTTGCGATGGGCGCATTCGCTGTCGGCCATCCAGGGGGCCATTTCGGCGGTGGACCCGCTGTCGATGCAGATGCCCCCGTAGGTCTCCTCGATCCTTTTTTTCGTCGAAGGAACCCCGGCGCCGGGTTCACCGGAAAAGAAGAGAATGCGGAAATTGAAATCCTTCCTCGGGTCTATTCCCATCGCCCGGGCCTTTTCCGCCAGATAGAGACTGTAGGAGGGCGTTCCATAGAAAACGGTCGGCTTTACCTCCTTCATCCACTCGAGGCCCCTTTCTGATTGGCCCGGGACGCCTGCACCGAAGGGAAAGGCGGCGGCGCCGAGACGCTCCGTCCCCAGGAGGGCCCCCCAGCTTCCCCAGTAGAGGCTGAAAAAGGAGCCGATGAAAACGATGTCGTCCTGCCGGACTCCGAAACCCCACATGATCCGGGCGTGCGCCTCCGCGATGCGGGCCATGTCTCCCCGGCTGATCCCGAACGCGGTCGGTTTTCCCGTCGTCCCCGAAGTTCCCTGGACACGGGCCAGTTCACGGGGAGGCACGCACAGATTGCTGCCGAAAGGCGGATATTCCACCTGATCCCGGCGGATCTCCTCCTTCGTGACGCAGGGCATCTTCTCGAAGTCCTTCAGAGACCGGATATCCTGGGGTTTGATCCCGGCCTCGTCCCATTTTTTTCGGTAAAAGGGCGAGTTCTCGTAGGCATAAGTCAGTTGCGCCTGGAGTTTGGGCAGGATGACCCGCTGCTCTCTTTCGCCGGGATCCATCGTTTCCAGGGTCCTGTTCCAGTAAGGCTCGTCCGGCGCCGGAAAATAGGATGGATTGTATACAGGCGGCCATTGCATCTTCATCTTGTTTCACCTCCAGCGATGATCTATTCGGATGACCTGAGGTCATTCAAATCGTTTTCTTCTCCACCAACCCCTGAACGGTGTGAACGATTTCGTCCCGGGTGGCGCCCGGCGTGAACACGGCGTCAAACCCGCTTTCTTTCAGGCGGACCGTATCGTCCGGGGGAAAGACGCCGCCGATCACAAAGACCACGCTGTCCGTCAGCCCTTCCTGCCGGGCGATATCGATCAGCGGCTTGCCGAGAGTGAGATGGGCGCCGCCCAGCGAACTGACCCCGATCACGTCCACATCCTCCTGGATGGCCGTCTGGACGATTTCCCGGGGGAGGGAGTTCCCGATGTAGACGATCTCCATGCCGGCATCTCCCAGTTCCTTAGCCACGGTGATAATTCCCCTGTTATGCACGTCCAGACCCAACTTTGCCAAAAGCACCTTGATTTTCTTTGCCACGGATCGTTGACCTCCTGTTGTCCTGTCCCTGGAACGGGATTCTTTCCGGCGGCGCCGGCCGCCGCTACCAGAGGGCCGGGGGTTTCCACAACCCGAATGCTTCCTTGAAGACCTTGAACAGTTCCCCTTCGGTGCAGCGCACGCGGGCGCAGGCGACGCTACAAGGCAGGATGTTGACACCTTTTTTGCAGGCCTCTTTGAGTTCCGCCAGGGCGACGCCCACCCGTTCGTTGTTCCGGCTGAGCCGCAACCGGGCCAGTTTTTCCCGCTGCCGCTCCTCCACGCCCCCGGGATACCGGAACACGTTAATGGGGGGGGGCGGCGCCTCGGACTTGTATCGGTTATAGGCAACGATCCTGATATCGCCCTTTTCGATCTCCTTCTGCTGGTTATAGAAGTAGGCGGAGATTTTCCGGTGGAGCTGTCCCGATTCGATCGCGGACACATACCCTCCCGCTCTTTCGATTTCATCCACCTCGTCCAGGATCCTCTTTTCGATGTCGCTCGTCAGGGTCTCGATGTAATACGAGCCGCCCAGTGGATCCACCACATCAATGATCCCCGTCTCCTCCTGGAGGATCTGCTGGGTTCGGAGAGACAGGAGCGCCGCCTCCTCCGTCGGGACGGAGTAGGCCTCGTCGTAGGAGTCAACGTGCAGCGACTGCGCGCCGCCCAGAACGGCGGAGAGGGCGTGATACGCCGCCCGGATGACATTGTTCAGGGGTTCCTGCTGGACCAGGGATACGCCGGAGGTTTGGACATGGCAGCGCATCCACATGGATCGGGGGTTCTTCGCATGGAATCGGTGTTTCATGATCTTGTACCAGAGCCGGCGAACGGCCCGGAGCCTGGCCACCTCTTCGAAGAAATCGCTCGCCGGCGACCAGAAGAACGATAGGCGGTCCGCTACCGAATCCACGTCGTATCCGCGGCGCACCATCTCCTCGAGGGTCGCGATGCCGTTGGCCACGGCGACGGCCATTTCCGTAATCCCGGATGTTCCGAATTCGCGCAGGTTGTAACCGTTGAGGGTGATAAAATTCCACTGGGGCACATTTTTCCGGATAAATTCGATGTTGTCGCACTGCACCCGAAAGCAGTCCCGCGGCGCGATAAATTCCGCGCCGCTGCGGATCAGCTCCTCCAGGGAGGTGTCGTTCTGGACGCTGCCCCGCAGCTTTTCCCAGGGGATTCCCCTTTGCTCGGCGAGGGCCAGGAACATGGGAAAGAGAATCGCCGTGTTGGACGGATAATGGGTGACGATGGATGCGGTAATTTCGTCCAGACGGATATCCTGGAAGAGGAGATCCATGTCATCGACCGAATCGACGCAAACGCCGGACATCCCCACCTGGCCCTGGGAAAGGGGATCGTCGGAGTCGTACATCTGGATCGTGGGGATGTCGAAGAGGATGTTCAGACCCGTCGCACCGTGGTCCAGCATGAACTTGATCCGCTCGTTCGTGTCCTCGGGAGACCCGAAACCGGTGAGCTGGCGCATGGTGAATTCCCTGCCGCGGTACATGTTGGCGTGGATCCCCCGGGTGAAGGGTTCCTGGCCGGAATTTCCCAGGTCCTCCCGGTAGTCGAAATCGGGGTGGGACAGGGGGGTGTAGAGCATTTCCCGGGGAATATCCGATCCCAGTACCGTCCGGGGCGTTTTGAACCAGTCCTTGCGGTCCTTCTCCCGCACCGCGGACTGCATCCATCCGGAGAATTCCTTGCGCAGGATCTTCACGGCGGCCGGGTTGTACAGGGGTGTCCGCTTTCGGGCCGAACTTTTTTCGGTCAGGATTTCCTTGGTTGTTCTTTCCTTGCCGTTCATGGGACCTGTTCTCCTCTTTTAAGCTTGTTGCCAAAGTCAATCTTTTGCAGATCCTGCGATCAGGATGATCATCGGGTGCGGAGAGGGGATTCTCGAGACTGCCGAACGCCGCTTCTGTAATCAATCGTCTGGTATGACCAATATGGCAAAAGAAAATCCCTGTCAAGAATTTTCTTCGCCATCGGCAAGATATCTGTACTTACTCAATTATACAATGATTATGTTAGCGCTTTGTAATCAATCCCTTTTCAGGATATCTGGTAATATCAGATACCGTATTGACAATCAGGGATGCGCCATGCTATGGGAACCAAAACGATGGAGAGACACGATGTTTACCACCCTGCCGCGAAAACGATTTTCCGATGAAATCGTCGAACAGATGATCGGCCTGATCAAAGATGGTCGTCTCAAGCCGGGCGATTCCCTTCCTTCCGAGCGGGAGATCGCGGAAAAATTAGGTGTCAGCCGACCTCCCCTGCGGGAAGCTCTGAAAACGCTGGAATGTCTCGGTTTCATTGAAATCAGGCAGCGGCGCAAGAGCGTCGTCAAGTCCGTAGCCGATTTCTCCCTCCAGAATCCTCTGGCGAAAGTCATTCAGGGCGATGCCGCCATGGTTGTCCAGTTGCTGGAGGTGCGTAAGATATTGGAATCCTGGGCGGCTGCCGAGGCAAGCCGGCTGGCGACGGAGGAAAATATACAGACCCTCGAAACGGTTTACCAGGACCTGGAACGGGATTTCCAAAATGACGAACTGGGTGTGGACGCGGACGTTCGCTTTCATCTGTCCATTTATCGGGCCACGCAAAACACCGTCCTTTCCCATATCGCTTCTACACTGTTGGCTCTATTGCATCAGACCCAGCGGGTAACAAGGCAGATCATGTTCACGGAAACGGTGAACAAAGAACGCCTGCTGCAACAGCATCATGCGATCCTCAGCGCCATCCGGGAACGAAACCCGGAAAAGGCGAGGGAAGCCATTCTGACACATCTGGATTACGCAGAAAACTACTTCGTGACTCGTTCGTAAGTATGACCCGTCAGAACCCTTTCAGGCAGCAATTTACTCGAAAGGATGCCGTGCGGCGTTCCCGCTGCGCTGATTCAAAATGGATTTGGAATCCTCTTGTGACAGGGATCAAGGTGTCTGAAACATAATTATATTGCGGAACGATTGAGAGGGATTGTCGATGCTGGAGATCAAGGATGCGGTTGCGGTGATCACGGGTGCCGGAAGCGGCATCGGGGAGGCCTTTGCGAAATACTGGGTGCAGCGAGGCGGCAGGGTCGTCATTGCCGACGTCATCCCGGAGAATCTTTCGCGGGTGGAAAAGGAAATCGTCAAGCTGGGCGGGGAGGTCCAGTCTACCCTTTGCGATGTGACGAAGGAGGAAGATAACCGTCGGCTGGCCGTCCTTGCCATCGAGACATTCGGAGCCATCAATCTCGTGCTTCCCTGTGCAGGCATCATCAAGGACGGACTGCTGCTTTCAACGGACAGAGAGACCGGAAAAGTGAATCAGAAAATGTCGCTGGGGCAATTTCAGTCCGTTCTGGATATTAACCTGATCGGTGTCTTTTTAACGATCCGGGAGTGTGCGGAACAGATGATCAATTCCGGCTCAAAAGGACTGCTCTGTCTCATGTCGTCGACCGGATCATTGGGTACGGCAGGTCAAATCAACTATTCTTCCTCCAAGGCGGCCATATCCGTGATTCCGAAGGTTATTACCGCCGAGTTTTTCCGGAGAAACCTGACGGGCCGCATCCGCTGTGTAGCGGTTGCACCCGGCTACGTGGCCACCTCCATGGTCAAAGGGATGGACGGCAAGGCCCTGAACAAAATTCTCGACGATGTCCCCATCGGCCGTCTGATAGAACCGGAAGAAATTGCCTCGCTGGTATGCGAGCTTTTCCGGAATGAGGCGATCGCGGGCGAAGTATTCTTTATCCACGGAGGTTTGAGACTCGGATCGCGGGGCTGACCTATCTGTATTTTATAACCGGTGCCGTTACAGGGACAAAGATGAACACCTACATTATGATGTTCTTCCAGGAAATATGAAAGGGAATTCCCTGCCGGATTTTCAATAATCCCTGTAAAAAGGTATTGACTATCCCCCCTTCCTATATTAATGCACTTTCAGGATGTTTCGGTGAGGAAGCGGAGGTTTGGAGAAAAAAAAGCTCTATATTCAAACTTTTGGATGCCAGATGAACGTTCAGGATGCGGAGAAGATGGCAGCCCTGCTGGAGCCGTCGGGATATGAGACGACGGATGATCCGGGGCGGGCGGACCTGATCCTCGTCAATACGTGCAGCATCCGCGAGAAGGCGGCCCAGAAGATCTACAGTCAGTTGGGGCGGTTCCGCACCTTGAAGGAGGGGAATCCGCGTCTTCGGATCGGCGTGGGCGGCTGCCTCGCCCAGCAGTGGGGCGACCGGTTCTTCCGGAGGGCGCCCTATGTCGATCTGGTTTTCGGGACGCACCAGATCCACCGGCTTCCCGAAATGGTCGGCGAACTGGAACGGACGAGGGGACGGATCGTTGAGACGGGATTCTACGACCGGGTCCGCTCGCTAGGTATTCCGGCGCAACTGGCCGCAGGGGCGGTGGGCACTTTTGTGACGATCATGCAGGGGTGCAACAACTTCTGCGCCTACTGCGTCGTGCCGCATCTCCGAGGAAGGGAGGAGAGCCGGCCTCTGCCGGAGATCCTCCGCGAGGTTGAGATGTTGGCCGGTCACGGTATCCGGGAGGTGACGCTCCTGGGGCAGAACGTGAACTCGTACGGGCAGACGCTGCCGGAAAAAACCGATTTTGCGGAGCTGATCGGCGCCATCGGGAAGGTTTCCGGGATGGAAAGGATCCGCTTTACCACCTCCCATCCGAAGGATCTGTCGGCGCGGCTGATTGCATGTTTCGGGGGGGTCGCCTCCCTCTGCGAGCACATTCACCTTCCGGTGCAATCCGGATCGAACCGGGTGCTCCGGCGGATGAACCGCGGCTATACGGCCGCGGCGTACCGGGAGAAGGTGGCAGCCCTCCGTCGGGCCTGCCCGGGGATCAGCATCACCTCCGATGTGATCGTGGGATTTCCGGGAGAGGAGGAAGGGGATTTTCAGGAGACGCTGGAACTGATGCGGGAGATCCGTTTCGATAACCTCTTCTCCTTCCAGTATTCGGAACGGGAAGGGACGGCCGCCGTCGGGATGGACCGGCCCGTATGTGACAGCGTAAAGCGGGAACGGTTGAGAATGCTCCAGGCCCTCCAGGAAGAGCATACCCTGGAGAAGAACCGGGCCTGTGTGCGAAGGCTGGAGGAGGTCCTGGTCGAGGGGCCGAGCCGAAACGGGAGTGAGGACATGACGGGGCGGACGCGTGGAAACCGGATTGTCAATTTCCCTGGGACAACCGGGCTCATCGGAAAGACGATATCCGTGCGGATTGTGGAGGCCTTTCCCCATTCCCTGCGGGGCGAGATGGAGGAACGAGGAGGCGCCGATGTTCATTGAGATGAAGGTGTCGGGTCTGACGATGGATCCGATCACCAATACCCCGATCGTCATCCTGAAAGACCTCGAAGAGAAGAAAGCGATCCCTATCTGGATCGGCATCTTTGAGGCGAGCGCTATCGCAACGGAGATCGAGAAGATAAGCTTTTCACGCCCCATGACCCATGACCTCTTGAACGAGATCCTCAAGGTCCTGAAGGTCGTGGTGACCAGGGTGGAGATCCACGATCTCCGGAACAACACCTTCTTCGCAAATCTCCACCTCCTGCTCAAGGGAGACTCCATTATCGTCGATGCCCGTCCCAGCGACGCGATCGCCGTTGCCCTCCGGGCCGGCGCCCCGATCTTCGTGGAGGACCGGGTGATCGAAAAGTCCCGGAATATCGATTTCGGGACGAAGATGACCGATCTGGACCGGCTGAAGAAGGAAAAACTCTCGGAGTTCCTTGAAAATCTCTCCCCGGAGGATTTTGGAAAGTACAAGATGTGAAAGGATCCCCTTTTTTCCTTCCCGCCACGAAGGGACGGCCGGGAAGATCCTGGGGACACTGGGGACAGATTTGGGACACTGGAATACTGGGGACAGATTTGAAATCTGTCCCCTGATGAGGCAACAGATGGGTCTTCTGGAGCAGGCCATCGGCGAGTTTGGCAGATACATGAAGGTCGAGAGGAATCTCTCCTCCCATACCAGGGAGGGGTATCTAACCGATCTGAAACAGTTCCGGGCCTTTTTGGAGGGGACAGATTTGAAATCTGTCCCCTCCGGCGGGGTGGAAGGGGCGATCCCCACGGATCCGCTGGTGATCCGTTCTTTTCTGGCCTCGCTGTACCGGGAGAAACTCCGGAAGGTGACCATCTCCCGGAAGGTGGCGGCGCTGCGCTCCTTCTACCGGTACCTTCTCCGGGAGGGGGTGGTGGCGGTCAACCCCGCGGAGCTCGTGCAGCTCCCCCGGTGCGAGAAATACATCCCCGTCGTCCTGTCGGCGGATGAAATGCTGGCGCTCCTCCAGGTGAAATTTGCAGAGGATGCGGCCGGACGCCGGGACCGCGCAATGATCGAGCTTTTCTATTCCGCGGGGATCCGCCTGAGTGAGCTGACGGGGCTGAACCTCGGGGATATTCGTTTTCAGGAAGGGCTCGTCAAGGTCCGGGGGAAGGGGCGGAAGGAACGGATCGTCCCAGCTGGGCGGCCGGCCCTGCTGGCGATGGAAGCCTACCTGCAGAAACGGCCGGAGCTTCGGAAGGAGGGAACGGATGAGGAAGGGCAGGAAGCCCTTTTCCTCAGCACCAGGGGGAAAAGAATGAATCCGCGGGGCGTCTCGCGGGTGGTGGAATGGGTGGTCCGGGAGAGCGGGATCGGGCGGAAGATCAGCCCCCATGCGCTGCGGCACACCTTTGCCACCCATCTTCTGGATGCGGGCGCCGATCTGCGTTCCATTCAGGAGATGCTGGGACACAAGAGTCTTTCATCGACGCAGAAATACACATCGGTCAGTGTGAGCCGGCTGATGGAGATCTATGACCGTGCCCATCCGCGGGCCGGAGGAGGGAAGACCTAAGAGATGAAGATTCGGGGAACGACCATCCTGGCCGTCAGACACCGGGGAAAGGTCACCGTGGCCGGGGACGGCCAGGTGACGCTCGATACAACGGTCATGAAACACGGGGCGAGAAAGGTGAGGCGCCTCTACCACGACCAGGTGATCGTCGGGTTCGCCGGGGCGACCGCCGACGCCTTCACCCTTTTCGACCGTTTCGACCAGAAGCTCGAACAGTACAAGGGAAACCTGGTCCGGGCGGCCGTAGAGCTGACGAAGGACTGGCGGACGGACCGGGTGCTCCGCCACTTAGAGGCCCTGATGATTGCCGTCAGCCGGGATTCGTTTCTGATCATCTCCGGGAACGGCGACGTAATCGAGTCGGACGACAACGTCATGGCCATCGGTTCGGGCGGACCGTTCGCCCTCGCGGCGGCCCGGGCGATGGTCCGCTATTCCGAGTTGACGGCGACGGAGATCGCGCGGGAATCCGTGAAGATCGCCTCCGAGATCTGCATCTATACGAACGACCACATTACCGTGGAGGAGATCGACCTTGAAGAAGAACAACCGGTGGGGACAGATTTGAAATCTATAAAGGGGACAGATTTGAAATCTGTCCCCGGAAACAAAAAAGGTAGCCATGTCACCGGATGATTTAACGCCGAGAAAGATCGTCGAAAAACTGGATCAGTACATCATCGGACAACAGGAGGCCAAGCGGGCCGTGGCGATCGCGCTCCGGAATCGCTGGCGCCGCCAGAATGTCTCGCAGGAGATGGGGGAGGAGATCTCCCCGAAGAACATCATCATGATCGGGCCCACCGGTGTGGGCAAGACCGAGATCGCCCGGCGGCTCGCGAAACTGGATAACTCCCCGTTCATCAAGGTCGAGGCGTCGAAGTTCACCGAGGTCGGCTATGTGGGACGGGACGTGGAATCAATGGTTCGCGATCTCGTGGAGCTTTCGATCGGTATGATCAAGTCGGAGGAGCAGGGCCGCGTCCAGACGAAGGCCGCCGAACTGGCGGAAGACCGGCTTCTCGACATCCTTCTCCCGCCGAAACCGGTGGAGAAGAAGGTGACGGACATGATCACCAACGGAAACGGGACGATGATCGAGGCGGAATACGTTCCCGAGCCGGATACGACCCGCGATAAGCTCCGGCGCCTCCTCCACGAGGGACGTCTGGACGGCCGTTTCGTCGAGATCGAGACGGCCGAGGTCCGGAGCGGACCGATGGTCGAGATCTTCTCCTCCGCCGGTATGGAGGATATGGGGCTCAACGTCAAGGACATGCTGGGAAATCTTTTCCCCCAGAAGAAGAAAAAGCGGCGGGTGAAGGTCCCCGAGGCGTTGGAGATCCTCGCCGAGGAGGAGGCGCAGCGGCTTGTGGACATGGAAAAGGTGACGAAAACAGCCATCGAACGGGTCGAACAGTCGGGGATCGTCTTCCTCGATGAGATCGACAAGATCGTGGGGGGCGACGGGACGCACGGTCCGGACGTCTCGCGGGAGGGGGTGCAGCGGGACCTGCTGCCCATCGTCGAGGGATCGACCGTGAACACCCGCTATGGGATGGTCCGGACCGACCACGTCCTCTTCATCGCGGCCGGGGCGTTCAGTGCGACGAAGCCGTCGGACCTGATCCCGGAGCTGCAGGGGCGTTTTCCCATCCGCGTGGAACTCGACTCCCTGGGCAGGGACGAATTCATCCGGATCCTCACCGAGCCCCACAACGCCCTCGTCAAGCAGTATACGGAGATGATGGCGACGGAAGGGGTCCGGATCACCTTTACGGAGGAGGCGATCGCCGCGATCGCGGAGACGGCGACGCTGGTGAACGACCGGATGGAGAACATCGGGGCGCGGCGTCTCTACACGATCATGGAGAGACTTCTCGACAAGATCTCTTTCGAGGCCCCGGAGATGCGGGGTCAGGAGGTGGTGATCGACGCCGATTATGTCGCCGACCAGTTGGATGAGATTGTCGAGGATGAGGATCTGAGCCGGTATATCCTGTAGCAGGCAAAACGGCCGGAGGCAGATCGGGGTTGGATAGCATACGAGGAGAGGTCGATGGACGATATGAAGAAATCCATGGAGCGGGCCGACATCCTGGTCGAGGCCCTTCCCTACATCCGCCGGTTCTTCAACAAGACCGTCGTGATCAAGTACGGCGGCCATGCAATGGCGGATGAAGAGCTGAAGGACAATTTCGCCCGCGATGTGGTCCTGATGAAGTATATCGGGATCAACCCCATCGTGGTCCACGGCGGCGGCCCGCAGATCGGCAGTCTGCTGAAGAAGTTGGGGAAGGAGTCGAAATTCGTCCAGGGGATGCGGGTGACCGACGAGGAGACCATGGATATCGTCGAGATGGTCCTCGTGGGGAAGGTCAACAAAGAGATCGTCGGCCTGATCAACCGCCACGGCGGCCAGGCGGTGGGGCTAAGCGGCAAGGACGCGAACCTGATCCGGGCAGAGAAGTACTATTTGAGCGCGGAGAAGATCCGGGACACGCCGCCCGAGATCATCGACATCGGTCTCGTGGGGAAAGTCAAGGAGATCAACGCGACCCTGATCACCTCGCTGATGGCGGACGGCGTCATCCCGGTCATCGCCCCGACGGGGGTCGGAGATGGGGGGGAGACCTACAACATTAACGCCGACCTTGTGGCCGGCGCGGTCGCGGCCGCCCTCTTTGCGGAAAAGCTGATCCTGCTGACCGACGTTCCGGGTGTCCTCGACCGCAACAAAGCGTTGATCCAAGCGATGGATGACCGCATGACCCGGCAGATGATTGAGGAAGGGACGATCGCGGGAGGAATGTTCCCCAAGGTGAAGTGCTGTCTCAAGGCCCTCCGGGCCGGGGTAAAGAAGGCCCATATCGTGGACGGCCGCCTGAAACACACGATCCTCTTGGAGATGTTTACCGACCAGGGGATCGGGACAGAGATCGTTTTATAGGTGCATGCACGGGGACACGGGGACGGGGACAGATTTGAAATCTGTCCCCTAACGAACGAGGTAAGAGGTAAGGAAAAGATGACCACACAGGAATGGATCGATCTGTCCGATCGCTACATCATGTCGACCTACAAGCGTTTTCCCGTCGTCCTCACCAGGGGGCTGGGCGTTCATGTCTGGGACAGCGACGGCCGCTGCTATCTCGATCTGGTCGCGGGGATCGCCGTCTGCGCCCTCGGCCATGCCCATCCCAGGGTCGTCGCTGCGATCAAGGAGCAGGCGGAGAACCTCTTCCACGTCTCGAACCTCTACCACATAGCGCCGCAGATCCTTCTGGCGCGTCTTCTCGTGGAGAATTCTCCGTTAGACAAGGCGTTCTTCTGCAACAGCGGGGCGGAGGCCAACGAGGCGGCGATCAAACTCGCCCGGAAGTACGCCTCGGAAAACATGGGAGGCAGATATGAACTGATCACGATGCAGGACTCCTTCCACGGCCGGACACTGGCGACCGTGACGGCTACGGCGCAGGAGAGATTTCATGTCGGCTTTGCACCGCTTCCGGAGGGATTCCGGTATGTGCCTTACAACGACCTTCCGGCGCTGGAGGCGGCCGTGACGGAGAAAACCTGCGGCGTTCTCGTCGAGCCGATCCAGGGGGAGAGCGGCGTCATCATTCCCGATCCCGGGTATCTCCAGGGGATCCGGCGGATTTGCGATGAGAAGGGGCTCCTCATGATTGCGGACGAGGTCCAGACGGGGATCGGCCGGACGGGGACGCTCTTCGCCTGCGAACAGACGGAGGCCGTGCCGGACATGATCACGCTGGCGAAGGCCCTGGGAAACGGATTCCCCATCGGGGCGCTTTTGGCAAAGGAAAAGATCGCCGCGGCCTTTGTCCCGGGGAGCCACGGATCGACCTTCGGCGGCAATCCCCTGGCCTGCGCGGCGGCCCTGGCCACCCTGGAAACCATCTTGGAAGAGGGGATACTCGAGAACTGCCGGAAGGTGGGGGAATATTTCCTCTTCCGGCTCGGAGAATTGAAGGAAAAACATTCCCGGATCCGGGAGGTCCGCGGACGGGGACTGATCCTCGCCGTCGAGCTGACCGTGCCCGGGGCGGAGTTTGTTCTGAAGTGCATGGAAAAAGGGCTACTCATCAACTGCACGAACGGGAACGTGCTGCGTTTTGTCCCGCCCCTGATCCTGACCCGTCAGGATGTGGACAAGGCCGTGGGGATCCTGGATGAGGCGCTGGAGGGAAAATGAAAAAGGATCTGCTCAGTGAATACGACCTGGAACGGGCCGATTATGAATCCATTTTCGAGGGGGCGCACCGGCTGAAGCGACTGCTCCGGGAGGGAAAGGACCATACCCCCTTGAAGGGAAAGACCCTGGGGATGATTTTCGACAAATCCTCAACGCGAACGAGAATTTCCTTTGAAGTCGGGATGTTCCAGTTGGGCGGGATCGCCCTGTTTCTCAACAGTCGGGATACGCAGTTGGGCCGCGGGGAGATCATCGCCGACACGGCGCGGATCATGTCCCGTTATCTCAACGGGATCATGATTCGGACCTTTTCCCAGGAATCCGTAGATGAGTTCGCCCGCTATGCGACCATACCCGTCATTAACGGCCTGACCGATCTCCTACACCCGTGCCAGCTCCTGAGCGACCTGTTCACGATCATCGAGAAGCGGGGGGGATACGAGGGACTGAAGGTCGCCTATGTCGGCGACGGAAACAACATGGCAAACTCCTGGATCAACGCCGCGGCGAAACTGCCGTTTCACCTTGACCTGGCCTGTCCCGACGGGTATGATCCGGACGCGGTGATCCTGAAGCGGGGGACGGCCGAGGCGCCTGCCGGGGTCGTTCTCCACCGGGAGCCGGCGGAGGCCGTCCGCGACGCCGATGTCGTTTACACCGATGTCTGGGTCAGCATGGGACAGGAGGCCAAACGGGAAGAAAAGATGAAGCGATTTCAGGGCTACCAGGTCAATCAGGCCCTGATCGACCTGGCGAGAAAGGACGTGCTCGTCATGCACTGCCTGCCCGCCCACCGGGGGGAGGAGATCACGGCGGAGGTGATCGACGGCCCCCGCTCCGTCGTCATCGACGAGGCGGAGAACCGTCTCCACGTGCAGAAGTCCATAATGGAAATCTTGATGCAATAGGGAGGTTGGAATCGTGAAGGAGGTAAAGAAGGTCGTCCTCGCCTATTCGGGAGGACTGGATACGTCCGTGATCGTGAAATGGCTGATCGAAACCTATGGGTGCGAGGTGATCTGCTTTGCCGCCGACATCGGTCAGAAGGAGGAGCTGTCGGGACTCCGGGAAAAGGCGATCAAAACCGGGGCCGCGAAGGTCTACATCGATGATCTTCGGGAGGAATTCGCCCGGAACTTCGTCTTCCCGGCCCTCCGGGCGAACGCGATTTACGAGGGGACCTATCTTCTGGGGACGTCGCTCGCGAGGCCCCTGATCGCCAGGCGGCAGCTCGAGATCGCGAAGTTAGAGGGCGCCGATGCGGTTTGCCACGGGGCCACGGGGAAAGGGAACGACCAGGTGCGGTTCGAGCTGACCTACATGGCTCTCCATCCGGCGATCCGGATCATCTCGGCCTGGAGGGACGAGCACTGGACGTTCGATTCGCGCGCCTCGATGATCGATTATGCGGAGAAGCACGGGATTCCCATCCCCTTGACGAGGGAGAAGCCCTACAGCAGCGACCGGAATCTCCTCCACATCTCCCACGAAGGGGGAATTCTCGAGGATACCTGGGCGGAGCCGAAGGAGGACATGTTCGTTCTCACCGTTTCCCCGGAGGCGGCGCCGGACCGACCGACCTACGTAGAGATCGGTTTTGAGAAAGGAAACCCCGTCTTCGTGGATGGTATTGCCATGACCCCGGCCGCGCTCGTCGATCATCTGAATGGGATCGCCGGGGCGAACGGGATCGGCCGCATGGACATGGTTGAGAACCGTTTCGTCGGCATGAAGTCGCGCGGGGTCTACGAGACGCCGGGCGGAACCGTCCTCTGGGCCGCGCACCGCGCGGTCGAATCGATCACGATGGACCGCGAGGTCATGATGATGCGGGATTCCCTGATCCCTAAGTATGCGCAGCTTGTTTACAACGGTTTCTGGTACGCCCCGGAGATGGAGGTCCTCCAGCGGTTCATCGATGATACCCAGCAGAGGGTCACGGGGACGGCGCGTCTGAAGCTCTACAAGGGGAACTGCATCGTCGTCGGGAGGAAATCCCCCTTCTCCCTCTACAGCGAGGACTTCGCGACGTTCGAGAAGGATCAGGTCTTTGACCAGAAGGATGCGACGGGGTTCATCCGCCTGAACGCGCTGCGCCTCCGGATTCTGGCGATGATGAATGCACGGGGATGAGCCGCGGACGGTGGAACGAGGTTGCGGGGGGCGCGGCAGGGAAGGTTCTCTGCAGGTGGGCCGCTCGCGACGATAATGAGGATGGCCGGTAAAGAGAGATGAAGAAAGGCAAAAAACCCTGGGGAGGGCGGTTCAGCGAGCCGACGGATCGGGAGGTGGAGGCCTTCACCTCCTCGATTCATTACGACCGTCGCCTCTATCGGTACGACATCGAGGGGAGCGTCGCCCACGCCCGGATGCTTGCGAAGCAGGGGATCATCACAAAGGGAGAGGCAAAGGCGATTCGGACCGGCCTCCGGGGAATCCTGGCCGACATCGAGGCGGGGACCTTTGCCTTTCACTCCGACGACGAGGACATCCACATGGCGGTCGAGAAGGCCCTCACGGCCCGGATCGGCGAGACCGGCGGAAAGCTCCACGCGGCCCGGAGCCGGAACGACCAGATCGCCCTCGACATCCGCCTCTACCTGCGGGCGGAGATCGGCCGGGTGGTCGAACTCACAGACGCCCTGAAGACGGGTTTTCTCGAACTCGCGAAAAAGGAAATGGGCGTGATCCTTCCCGGCTACACCCACATGCAGAAGGCGCAGCCGGTGCTGCTGTCCCATTACCTGCTGGCCTTCCGGGAGATGTTTGACCGGGATGAGGCGCGCCTCCGGGAATGCCTGAAGCGGGTGAACGTCATGCCGCTCGGTGCGGCGGCGCTGGCGGGGACGGGGATTCCCATCGACCGTCATTATGTCGCCAGGCTGCTCAAGTTTCCCGAGGTGACCGCCAACAGCATCGATACGGTTTCCGACCGTGATTTCGTCGCGGAGTTCATCTTCGTCGCATCGCTTATCATGATGCACCTGAGCCGTTTCTGCGAGGATCTGGTCCTATGGTCCAGCGACGAGTTCGGATATGTTCAGATCGCCGACGCCTTCACGACGGGCAGCAGCATCATGCCCCAGAAGAAGAACCCCGATGTGGCGGAGCTGATCCGCGGGAAGACGGGGCGCGTCTACGGGAACCTCATTGCACTGCTTACGATCCTGAAGGGTCTGCCCATGACCTACAACCGGGATCTTCAGGAGGACAAGGAGCCCCTCTTCGACACGGTCGATACGGTGGAGGCCTGTCTCGGGATCCTCACCGCGATGATCGGCCGTCTTACCTACAACCGGGAACGGATGGAGGTGGGGGCGGCAGGAGGATTCGCCACGGCGACGGATGTGGCCGAATACCTGGTCATGAAGGGGGTGCCGTTCCGGGAGGCCCACGGCATCGTCGGGAGGATCGTCTCGTTCTGCATTCAGAACGGGAAGGAACTGACCGGACTGACCCTTCGGGAGTTCCGGAGGTTTTACAAGGGCTTCGAAAAGGATGTGTTCCGGTGTCTGACCGTTCGACAGTCGGTCAACGCGCGGAAAGCGACGGGCGGCACGGCGGAGGAGACAGTCCGCAGACGGATCGCGGAGATCGAGGAATGCTGAAACGCCACCGGATTCTCTGCGGGGTTCTCGGGGGGGTTCTGTTCGGCGTCCTGCTCTACGCCGGATGCGGGAAGAAGGGGGATCCCATTCCCCCGCGGCTCATACTGCCTCCGGCGATCGCCGATCTCACCGCCGACTCTGTTGCGGAGGGGATCCTGCTTGGCTGGTCGGCGCCTGGACCGGACGGGCGGATCGACCATTTCCGGATCCTCCGGAGCGATGCGGCCGCAGACCAGGCGTGTCCCGGATGCCCGCAGGACTACCGGCCGTTCGCGACGCTGAAGGTCGCCGATCAAACATTGCAGCGCGCGGGGGAAAGGGGGTTCCGTTACGTCGATGCGGCCGTCGCGGCGGGCCGTTTCTATTCATACCGGGTGTCGGCGTGCGATTCCCAGGGGCACTGCGGGGAGCCGTCCGCTCCCGCCCAACGGTTCCGGGAGAAGCGCTGAGAATGTCGCAGCGCAAAGAAACAAAAGAAAAGGGAACGATGAATTATTTTCACTATCAGGATCAGGCCCTCTTCTGCGAGGAGGTTCCGGTTGAGCGGATCGCCCGGGAGGCGGGCACCCCCTTTTATCTCTACAGCCACCGGACGCTTTTGCACCATTTTCGCGTCTTTGACGCGGCCTTTGCGGAGGTTCCCCACATCGTCTGCTTTGCCGTCAAGGCCAATTCGAACACAGCGATCCTCAGGCTCTTCGTCCGGGAGGGGGGCGGTGTGGATCTCGTCTCGGGCGGGGAGCTCTACCGCGCCCTGAAGGCCCACGTCGATCCCGGCAAGGTCGTCTATTCCGGGGTCGGGAAGCGAGAGGATGAGATCGATTTTGCCCTTAAAACCGGCATCCTGATGTTCAACGTGGAATCCGCTCAGGAACTGGAGACGATCAACGATCGCGCTGCAATTCTGGGCCTCCGGGCGGGGATTGCCCTTCGGGTAAACCCGGATGTCGACCCCGAGACCCATCCCCATATCTCCACCGGCCTCCGGGAGAACAAATTCGGGATCGACGTCGAGGCCTCCCTCGTCGCCTACCGGCGTGCGTCCTCGCTCACGCATCTGGACATCAAGGGGGTGAGCTGCCATATCGGTTCGCAGGTGACGAAGATTTCGCCCTTCATCGACGCCCTCGGGCGACTGAAGGATCTGATCCGGCGGCTCCGGGAAGAGGGGATTGCGATCCGCTATCTCGATCTCGGCGGCGGTCTGGGGATCGCCTATGATCAGGAGACCCCTCCCCATCCCTCGGAATACGCCCGGGCGATCATCGACGCCTCAAAGGATCTCGACTGCACCTTCATCTTCGAGCCGGGCCGGGTGATCGTCGGCAATGCCGGGATTCTGGTGACCCGGGTTCTCTACACCAAGGGGAACGACGGGAAGAGGTTCGTTGTCGTCGATGCGGGAATGAACGACCTGATCCGCCCCAGCCTCTACGGCGCTTTCCATCAGATACAGCCGGTTCTCCAGCGGGCGCGGGAGGAGATCACAGTGGATGTGGTTGGCCCGATCTGCGAGTCCGGCGATTTTCTGGCCAAGGGACGGCGGCTGCCCGCCTTTGAGCGAGGAGAGCTCATGGCGGTGATGAGCGCCGGCGCCTATGGGTTCACCATGTCATCCAACTACAATTCGCGTCCAAGGATCCCGGAGATCCTGGTGCGGGACGACCGCTGGTACGTCATCCGGAAGCGGGAGACCTGCGAAGATCTGACCCGGGGGGAAGAAATCCCCGATTTCATGAACACTTGAGAAAGATGCAAGGAGGGTTTATGATTCAAGGCGCTATCGTCGCGATTGTGACGCCGTTCAGGAACGGAAAAGTGGATGAGGAGGCGTTACGTCGCCTGATCGAGGAACAGATCATGGCCGGGACGGACGGCATTGCGCCCTGCGGCACCACGGGCGAATCGACCACCCTCTCCCATGAGGAGCATGACCGCGTGATCGAGATCACGGTCGATGCGGTGAAAAAGAGAGTGCCGGTCATCGCCGGGACCGGATCCAACAGTACGGCGGAGGCGCTCCGCCTGACGAAACATGCCTGGGAGGCGGGGGCCGACGCGGCGCTGATCGTCTGCCCCTATTACAACCGCCCGACACAGGAGGGACTCTACCTGCACTACCGGGCCATTGCGGAAGAGGTTCCGGTCCCCATCATCGTCTACAACATCCCCGGCCGGACGGGAACGAATATGCTCCCGGAGACGCTGGCTCGGCTGGCAAAGATTCCGAACATCATCGGCGTCAAGGAGGCCTCCGGCTCCATCAAACAGATGAGCGATATGATCCTGCTTTGCGGAGCGGATTTCGACGTCCTCTCCGGCGACGACATCTTTACGCTGCCGCTGCTCGCCCTCGGCGGCAAGGGGGTCATCTCCGTCATTTCCAACGTGGTTCCGGGAGATATGGCGGGGATGGTCGACGCCTTTGCCGCCGGCGATTTGGAGAAGGCGCGTCAGCTCCACTACCGGATGAGTCCGCTGATCGACGCCCTGTTCATCGAAACGAACCCGATCCCGGTGAAGGCGGCGCTCGCGATGATGGGGAAGATCGCCTATGAACTGCGCCTCCCCCTCTGCCGGATGGCGGAGAAAAACGAAGCGGCGCTGAAGAAGGTGATGCAGGATTACGGATTGATCGGGTGAGGGGGGAATCATGATCAGAGCCATTGTGACGGGCGCCGAGGGGCGGATGGGGGGACGAATCGTCAGCCTCATCGCGGAGACGGGCGGCATCAAACTGGCGGGCGCTGTGGAGCGGAAGGGGCATCCCGCCGTCGGGAAGGATGTGGGCGAGGGGCTGGGCCTCGGTCGGACGGGGATACTCATCGGGGATTCCCTCGCCGGGTGCATCGACCGCGGGGATGTCGTGATCGATTTCACTTCCCATGAGGTCTCCCTGGGGAACCTCGAAATTGTGGCGGCGAAGGGTAAGTCCATCGTCATCGGGAGCACTGGTTTTACCGCAGAGGAGATGAAGCGGGTACGTGAACTGGCCGCCTCCGCCCGGTGCGTCCTTGCCCCGAACATGAGCGTCGGCGTGAACGTCATGCTCAAGGTCCTCGCGGATGTCGCCGGGATCCTCGGCGATGACTACGATGTGGAGATCGTAGAGGCACACCATCATCTGAAGAAGGATGCACCGAGCGGGACGGCCCTGAAGATGGCCCAGGTCATCGCGGAAAGTCTCGGACGCGATCTGGACGAGGTCGGCTTATACAGCCGCAAGGGAATGATCGGAGAGCGAACGAAATCGGAGATTGGGATTCAGACCCTCCGGGCCGGGGATATCGTCGGCGAGCATACGGTCATTTTCGGCGGGATGGGGGAGAGGCTTGAATTCATCCACAGGGCCCACAGCCGGGACAATTTCGCCCGGGGTGCGATCCGAGCGGCCCTCTGGGTCGTCGGCCGGGGAAACGGCCTCTACGACATGCAGGATGTCCTCGGTCTGAAGGCGGGGTAGCGGGGGCGAAATGGGATTCGAGGGGCCGTCCGGAGAAGAGGTGCGGGGAATCATCGCCTTCATCGGGATCGGTTCCAATCTAAGAGATCCGGCCGTTCAGTGCCGGGATGCCTTCCGGCGCATCGGGGCAATTCCGGAAATCTGTCTCCTCCGCCGCTCCTCCCTCTACCGGACGGAGCCGGTCGGTCCGGAGGATCAGCCCTGGTTCATCAATGCCGTCGCTGAAATTCGGACGGATCTACCCCCCAGGAAACTATTCGAGGCATTGAAGGGGATTGAAAGGAAGATGGGGCGGACGGACGGTCCGCGCTGGGGGCCGCGGGTGATCGATCTGGATCTTCTCCTCTACGGCCAGAAGGTTGTTGCGGAGGAGGATCTGGTCATCCCCCATCCGGAACTGCACCGGCGGCGTTTTGTCCTGGAACCGCTCTGCGAGCTCGCCTCCTATGTGATCCATCCCGCCTTCGGCGTCTCCGTCCGCGGTCTGCTGGATCGCCTGACGGACCCGGGTCTCGTCGAGCGTTGCGCAGCGGAAAAATAGGCGAATGAACGATCCGAGGCGGATCAGCCGCGGAAGAAACGATGATGATGAGGGGCAATATAAAGATGATACTCAGGTGGGTCATCGGCATTATCGTGATTTATCTCCTGTACAAGCTGATCCGTAAGAGCTTTCCGGCGGTCGGCGGGAAGCCCGGTTCGGCAAGGATCCAAACCCCCGCTGCCGGCGAGGAACTTGTGGAAGATCCTCACTGCCATATCTACGTTCCGTTGAGCCAGGCCTTCCGGACGGAGATCGACGGGAGGACAGTCTATTTCTGCTCTCAGAAATGTCTGGAACAGTATGGAAAAAAGTAAAACGGGAATGCGAGGAGATTCCCCGTGATGATCGATTTTCTGAAGCGGTCGTTTGACCGGTTGCCCATTCCGGAGGACAGGAGAGCGATTTTTAACCTCCCCAATACGATCACCATGCTCCGGATCGGGGTGATCCCCGTGCTTTTCGGCCTCCTCTTCTCCCCGGGACCGGCCATGAGCCTTGTCATCACGATCCTCTTCATCGGAGCGGCCCTGACCGATCTTCTCGACGGATACATTGCCCGGAGATTTGAGATCGTCACGACGATGGGCAAGTTCCTCGATCCGATCGCCGACAAGCTGATCGTCAACACGGCAATGATCCTGATGATCCCGATCGGCCGGATCCCCGCTTGGATCGTTGCCCTCATCATTATCCGGGATTTCGCCGTGGACGGCATCCGCAACATCGCCTCCTCCGAAGGGATGGTCATTCAGGCAAGCCCACTGGGGAAGCGGAAGACGCTCTGCCAGATCTTCGCCGTCTCCGCGCTGATGATCCATTACCCGTTCATCGGCGCCGACGCCCATGCGGTCGGCATGGTGATCCTTTTCATCGCCCTGTTTCTTACGGTCACCTCCGGGATCGATTACTTTCTCAAATTTTACCAGACCGGCATCCGGAAAAAGGCCTGAAACCTCCACAACGGCATCTTTTTTCGGGGGAGGGCAGAGTATCAAAAGCAATTGAAAATATTATTGAAATGATCTAGACCCGCCGATGGGTTTGAGGTGCGAAAGGGACAATTATTTTATTGACAAACGGATTTTATTTGTTATAGTCACGCGCCATCACAAACTGAGCGGGCGTAACTCAGTGGTAGAGTGCCACCTTGCCAAGGTGGACGTCGACGGTTCAAATCCGTTCGCCCGCTCCATTTTTTCTCCGAACGGCGGCATAGCCAAGTGGCTAAGGCAGCGGTCTGCAAAACCGTTATTCTCCGGTTCAAATCCGGATGCCGCCTCCAGACGTTAAAGGGGGCAGCGATCTTCGGCTTGCCCCTTTTTTTTGCGCGCCGGTTGCAGACGCCTTTTTTGACCACCGCAGGGCAATCCTGGTTTAAGGGCGCTCATGCCTATCAGAAGCGTGGAGGCGGCCATAATTTCATCCGATTATTCCTGGTTCAAAATTGACTTTTGTCCTTCTTGTGTTATCCTGACGGTGAAATCACCTTTCGGAAATTCCCCGCTCAACCAAGATGTTTGTCATGGGCAGGGGGCCTGGAGAATAATCCCTGCGTGGAGGAGGATATGAAGATTCAAGTCAGAACGGGCAGTCTGCCGGAGCATATGACCGAAGCGGCGGTTGTGACCCTCTTCGAGGGCGAAACCGGGCTTACGGGCGTTACCGCCCTGCTGGATGAAAGGAGTGGCGGTCTGATTGGAGAGATCCTCCACCGGGGTGATTTTACGGGCCGGACGAACCAGATCGCCGTGCTCTATACCCGGGGGGATCTTCCGGTCAAGCGGATCGTCGTCGTGGGGCTGGGGAAGAGACTGGATTTCTCGCCGGATCGTCTGCGGGAAGCATTCGCCAGGGCCGCGCAGCAGATCCGTTCCCTGAACATCAGCGAGTTTTCTACCTCGCTGAACATCCAGAATATAGATTTTCCACTCGAACGGATGGCGGAGGCCGCCGTAGAAGGGGTTATCCTCGGTCTTTACCAATTTCTGCCGTTCAAGACCCTCGATCGGGAACAGAGCCGCGAGGTCGCGGGGTTTACGATCCTGGTGGCGGAAGAGGGGACTTACAAGGTTATCCGGGCCGCGGCGAAAACGGCCGAAATCATCTCCGCCGCGGCCACCTTTGCGCGGGATATCGTTTCCACGCCGGCGAATGAGATGACCCCGTCCGATCTTGCGAACGAGGCCAGAGAAAGCGCCAAGGGGAGGAACATCCGCTGTACGGTGCTCGATGCCGGCCAGATGAATGAACTTGGGATGAATGCCCTCCTGGGCGTGGCCCGGGGAAGCGACGAGCCGCCTCAGTTGATCATACTTGAATACCGCGGGGGGAAGAAGTCGAGTCCGGTCATCGCCCTGGTCGGTAAGGGGATCACCTTCGACAGCGGTGGGATCTCCATCAAGCCGTCCGATAAGATGGACCAGATGAAAACGGACATGGCGGGCGGGGCGGCGGTGATTGCGGTCGTCCGGGCCGCAGCGGAGCTCGGCCTGCCGGTGAATCTGGTCGGGATCGTACCGGCGACGGAAAACCTGCCGGGCGGGAAGGCGTACAAACCGGGTGATATTCTCAAATCCTTCTCGGGCCGGACGATCGAGGTCGTGACGACCGACGCCGAAGGACGCCTGATCCTCGCAGACGCCCTGACCTACGCCGGCCGTTACAAGCCCGCCGCGATCATCGACCTGGCGACCCTGACGGGGGCCTGTATCGTGGCCCTGGGCGATCACGTGATCGGCATGATGGGAACGGACGACGATCTCAAACGGGAGATCCGTGTGGCCGCCGAGCTCACCGGGGAAAAGGTGTGGGAGCTGCCGCTCTGGGAGGAGTATCATGAACTGATCAAGGGAGATGCCGCGGATTACAAGAATTCCGGCGGCAGGGCGGGCGGGGCCATCACGGCGGCCGCGTTTCTGAGCAAATTCACCGGCGGTTACCCCTGGGTCCATCTGGACATCGCCGGTCCCGCCTGGCTCACAAAAGAAAAACCATACATCCCCAAGGGTGCATCAGGTGTGGGGGTCCGTCTCCTGATCCAGTTTCTTCGGAACGGGTATCGGATGGGGAAAAAATAAGGTTCTGGCCCTCTCCATCCCGAGGCTGGTTCCTTCGCCCTCCAGGCGGATCGTCGGCGGGGTTGATCCGGTTCGAAGGGGAGGACGTTCTCGTGCGGAAGTCGGAACGGACGATCCTGCGCGGGGAGATGCCCTCGCCCGCAGATCCGCTGCCGGGATGCGCCTTCGATCCTCGGTGTCCCTTGCGGATGGGAATCTGCGAACAACGGGAACCGGTATTGGAAGAGGACGGTGAGGACCATTGGGCGGCCTGCCATCAAATTGATAAAAAATGCTTGCATTTTCAAAAAATCGATGTTAGGCACACACATCCGCCCGGGAAATAGCTCGTCCGTTGGATTTGATGAGATAACGAAGAAGGGCGGGGCAGGGAAAAGTTGGGTGTTCATATCTTGCAGACAATCAAGCCACCACTGGTTCAGGACTCGATTCTGAGAAGGGGTGGTTTTTTTATGCCTCCAGGATGCGAAGCCCGCTTGAACAAATCTTAGGAAAGGGGGGTGTACAGCATTGGCAGAAGGTAAGGTAAAGTGGTTCAACGAGAAGAAAGGGTTTGGCTTTATCGAGAATGATGAAGGCGGGGATGTCTTTGTACATTTCAGTGCCATTCAGGGCGAAGGCTTCAAGACGCTTTATGAGGGTCAGAGAATTCGCTTTGACATCGAGCAGGGCAATAAGGGTCCTGCCGCAGTGAACGTACAGCCATTATAAGGAAACCTCTTCAACCGTGTATGTCCCGGCCGCCAAAAGCGGCCGGGACATTTTTTTACCTCCGAATTCCAGCATCATTCAGATGTCATATTGGCGGCTTCCTTGCAGGATATTCCCGCAGGCCATTTCGGATCAACCGAGAGACGGCAAAGGAGCGAAGTCCATGGTCATCGAAGACAGGGTGATCAGGAGTTTCAGAGAGCGTTGGAATCTTCTCGTCGTCCTGGGACCGACCGCATCGGGGAAAACGGGGCTCGCCATCCGTCTGGCACGGGGAATCGGCGGAGAGATCCTCTCGGCGGATTCCCGTCAGGTCTACCGGGAAATGGATCTGGGAACAGGAAAGGACCTCTCCGAATACGGACAGGGAGGGGGCGCCGTTACGGTTCACCTGATCGACATCTGCGATCCGGCGGAAGAATTCAACGTTTTTGCATTTCAGAAACTTTTCTACCCTTGTTTTCAGGAAATCTTGCGGCGGGGGAAGATCCCGATTCTAACAGGAGGGACAGGTCTCTATCTGGATTCGGTACTTCGGGGATATCGAATGCCGGCGGTTCCTGAAAATCAAAGGCTTCGCGAAAAACTCGCCGGGGAAGGAATGGAATCCCTCCGCCGACGTTTCCGTTCGCTCTGTCCGGATGTTCACAATACCACAGACCTCTTGGAGCGGAAAAGGCTCATCCGAGCGATTGAGATCGCCGAATTTTCCCGGGAACATCCCCATGCCGCAGAGCCGCCCGTAACGGTTTCGCCGCTGGTCATCGGGATCCGCTGTGACCGGAACGATCTGCGCCGGAAGATCATCCTTCGTCTTCAGCGCCGTCTGGAGGCCGGGATGATCGATGAGGTCCGACGCCTTCATGACCGGGGGATCGCATGGGAGAGGCTCGAATCCTTCGGTCTGGAATATCGTTATATCAGCCTTTACCTGCAGCAGAAAATCACGTGGGAGGAGATGTTTCAGACATTGAACACCCGCATACACCAGTTTGCCAAGCGGCAGGAAACCTGGTTCCGGAGGATGGAAAAAAGCGGCGTTTTGATCCGCTGGATCGACGGCGCCGATGAAGACGCCGCACGCGGCCTGATTGCGGGCCTGACGGAATGAATCGTTCGTCCAAAATTACCAAATATCTTCAATGTTACGGGATTCGCCTGAAACGCCCCCTGCGGACGGTTTCGACCGAGGGGGTGGAAAGGGTCGTCGTCATCCCGGCCCTGGCGGAGAGTTCATCTCTCTTCCGCACCCTTGCCGGTATCGCAGGAAATCCGTCGGACGAGCTCGCCAAGACCCTTGTCCTCTGCGTCGTGAACAACCACCGGCCTCCCCTTGCCGCCCCGGAAGAGATCCGCGACAATCAGAACACGCTGACGCTTTTAGAGGATCTCCTTCGCGGAGACGCCAGTTTGCACTCGCAGCCTGCGGAGATGCACGATGATCTCAGACAAATCGCCGGCAGCGGGCTTCGTCTCGGATGGATCGACGCCTCTTCGCCGGGTCTGGAGATTCCGGAACGGGACGGGGGGGTGGGGACGGCGAGGAAGATCGGCATGGATGCCGCCCTGACCATCCTCGACGGCCGGGGACCCGGCGGAGGGGTGATTTCCTGCCTCGATGCGGATACGCTGGTCGAGGAGAACTACCTTTCCGCGGTTTGCAATCACTTTTCCGATACACGCAATTCCGCAGCCGTGGCGAGATATGCCCATCAGAGGCCTGCCGACCTTGAGCTTCTATCTGCGATCTGCTGTTACGAGATCTATCTTCGGGCCTATGTGATGGGCCTTTCCTTCGCCGGCTCGCCCTACTCCATTCACGCCATCGGCTCGACAATGGCCTGTACGGCGCAGGCGTATGTGGATGTCCGGGGGATGAACCGGCGGACGGCGGCGGAGGATTTTCACTTCCTCAACAAGCTGGCCAAGATCGGAAGCATCGGCGTGATCGAAACGACGACCGTTTTCCCCTCGCCGCGGCCCTCGGAAAGGGTGCCCTTCGGCACCGGTCGGCGGGTGCTGCGGTTCATGACCGGCGGGACGGATGAATACCGCCTCTATGATCCCCGAATTTTCGCGATCCTTCGGGAGTGGCTGGCCGGGATGGAGGCCAACCCGGACAGGGGTTCGGAAGCGATCCTGGCTGCCGCCCGAAAGATCCATTCGGGCCTGAAGGCGTATCTCGATCTTTCCCGGTTCGCGATCGATTGGCCGGTTATCCGCCGGAACTGCCCGGATGCCGAACATCTCCGACGTCAGTTCCATGTCTGGTTTGACGGCCTGAAGACCCTGAGGCTGGTTCACCACCTCAGCCGCTCTGCATTTCCTCCCGTCCCCATGTTTGAGGGTCTGAAGGGCCTTCTCGACCGAATGGGGCAAGCGATTCCCTCGATCGCGGGGATTCCTGCCGGAATACCGGAGCCCGACATTCAATTCCGGATTCTGGAAGAACTGCGATCCCGTTTTCCCGAATCGTAGATCACTCCGGAGTTTTTTGGCCAAACTCCGGGAAGCCTGCGGCGAAGGGGCAAATGATCTCAAACAATCGGGGCATCGGCCGCCTTCTGATGGTTTCGCACATCGACCGGAGTTAGCGAACGCGCATCATCGGCGCACGGGAACTTACCCGAAAGGAGCGTGAAGCATATGAAAACGAAATCCAAAGACGAATATGCTGACGAACTTCGGTCTGAATACGATCTTTCAGTCCTGCTCAAGGACGGTGTACGAGGCAGGTATGCCAAGCGTTATACGGATAGAAACATGCGATGCCTTTACAGCGTATTTTCGGGCAGAATCCGGATGTCTTCCTTATTTTTTCTGGTAAGGATCGCGGATACCCCATATTTTGTGGCCAGTATTCCATTGACACCCAAGAACGTAATTCATATACTCCTCCCCTGAAAAAACAGTGCCTTATCAATTCAATAGGAGGATTCAATCCATGGGTATACGTGACGGTGAACAGAT
Organism: Syntrophaceae bacterium; assembly: GCA_003141195.1. Classification (GTDB taxonomy): domain Bacteria; phylum Desulfobacterota; class Syntrophia; order Syntrophales; family UBA5619; genus UBA5619. Next base: position 27,975 of record PLLC01000080.1, on the reverse strand, counting down.
TTTAGAGATGATGCGAGCCTATCAGGTTCCCTGCCTGCTCGCCGCAGCGGCCGATCTGGATCTGTTTGAGAAACTCGCTCCTGTGCCCCGGACCGCCGCGGAAGTTGCCGCCGCTGCCGGTTGCGACTTGCGTGCGGTAACTATTCTGCTCGACGCGCTGGCAGCAGTAGGAGTGATCGTCAAGCAAGACGAGCAGTACTCGATTTCTCCCAAGCTTGCTCCGTTTCTGTGTGCGGCATTTCCGCAGAGCGTCATGGCCATGTTGCGTCACCAGGCGAACTGCCTGCGTCGCTGGTCGCGATTGCCGTGGACTGTGCTCTCGGGTAAGCCGGAGTATACGGGGCCGAGCATCCGCGGCGAAGACGCGGACAAGGCGTCGTTCATCGAAGCGATGCACGTGGTGTCGCGTGGTGTAGCCAACGAGTTGGTTCAAGAAATCCATCCTGGCGGCGTGCGTTGCGTATTGGATCTGGGTGGTGCATCTGGATCGTGGACCATGGCCTGGCTGAAGGCAGAACCGCAATCGCGTGCCATTATCTTCGACCTGCCGCACGTGATTCCGATGGCTCGTGAGTGTTTCGCCACCTCGCCGTTTGCCGACCGAGTCGAACTGTGTGCCGGGGACTTCTACACCGACGACTTGCCCAAGGGTGCCGATCTGGCCTGGGTAAGCGCGATTATTCACCAGAATTCTCCGGACCAGAACCGTGCGCTATACCGCCGGATTGCCGCTGCGCTGGAGCCGCGGGGCTGGATCTACATTCGTGACATCGTTATGGAGCCGTCCCGCACGGCGCCGGTTGCCGGCGCACTGTTTGCCGTCAACATGCTGTCGGCCACCGAGGGAGGCAACATCTACTGCTTGACCGAGATTCAGGAAGATCTTCAGTCGGCCGGATTTGCGGACGTTCAACTCGTGCGCAGCGATGAAGGCATGCGCTCGATTGTGCGGGCCCGCGTGCAATAGATTACCCCTAAGATCGCAGATTGAGGAGAGTACGAAAATTTTCTGAAGTCAAGCATCCGTTAATTTTAGCAGACACACATCCTTTCAATCTGAAATCAATGACGATCACCTTTATCAGGACCATGAATACTCTGGAACGAATACATCCAGTCATAACGCTTTGAGAATTCAAGAATCAGCGGAGCTAATTGACAGCGCGGCGCAAAAAGGCTATCAATAAAAAATACATACTCAAGAGGGGAGAACGATTTCGTGGATCCGGCGCCTGCAGCAACCAAACAAAACGGCAGAAAAGTCACCGGCTTCATCTTTGCCGGCATCCTGGCCCTTGCGGTGGTTCTGGCCATCGCCTGGTACATTAACTACAAGAAATACCATATCGCCACGGACGACGCGTACGTCACCGGACGGGTGCATGCCATTGCCGCGAAGGTTCCGGGCACCGTCCGGGCGTTGTATGTCCGGGACAACCAGTTCGTGAAAAAGGACGAACTGCTGCTGACGATTGACGATCAAGACTATGAGGTTCGCCTTCGCGATGCCGACTCGGCCCTCCAGGCGGAGCGTTCCCGTCTGGACGAGATGGGTTCCCGGATCGAGGTGGCCCGGCGGCAACTCACCGAGTCTGAGTATCGCATTGCCGCCGCCCAGGCGGCCGTCCGGCTCCAGGAAACGAACATGAAACAGGCCGATGCCGACTTCAAGCGGGCGGACCGTCTCTATCAGAAGGCGATTCTTCCCGAGGAAGGCTGGGAAAAGGCGAAGACGAATGCCGACATCGCTCTCGCCCAGACCGAATCGGCGCGGGAACAGCTCCGGCAGGCCCAGGCGGCCCTCGCGACCCAGCAGGCCATGATCCGCCAAGCGGAGGCCGCCTCCCGCTCCCAGACGGCCGTGATCGGCCAGAAGGAGCAGGTCCGGAAGGCGGAGGATCTGAAGAAGGGATACACGAAACTCGTTGCCCCGGCGGACGGCTACATCGCAAAGCGGACCGTAGAGGTGGGAAACCAGATTGCCGACGGCCAGCCGCTGATGGCCGTCGTATCCCTGACCGACGTCTGGATCGTGGCCAACTACAAGGAGACCCAGCTCGAACGCGTCCGTCCGGGCCAGCAGGTGGAGATCAATGTCGATACCTACCCGGGCAAGGTTTTCCGGGGCCGGGTGGACAGCATCATGGCCGGGACGGGTTCGGTCTTTTCCCTTTTTCCGCCGGAGAATGCGACGGGAAGCTATGTGAAGGTCGTGCAGAGGATCCCCGTCAAGATCGTCCTGGAACAGGGGACGGACCCCGACCATAACCTCCGGATCGGGATGTCCGTGGTCCCGACGATCCGCGTGGAGCGCTGAAGCCCTATGCCCAGGGTCAACAAGTGGCTCGTTGCCTTGACGGTGATGATTCCCACGCTGATGGTGATCGTGGATACCTCCGTCGTCAACGTCTCCCTGGATCACATCCGTGGGAGCCTGTCCGCCGGCATCGACGAGGCCACCTGGTCCATCACCTCGTACCTCGCCGCCAACGCCATTATCATCCCCATGGCGGGGTGGCTCAGCCGCCTTTTCGGCCGCAAGCGCTACCTGATCTCCTCCGTCGCCCTCTTTACCGTAAGCTCGCTTTTTTGCGGGCTTTCCTGGAGCATTCAGAGTCTCGTAGTCTTCCGGGTCCTTCAGGGCCTCGCAGGCGGAGCCCTGCAACCCATTTCCCAATCGATTCTGCTCGAAACCTTTCCCGTCTATCAGCACGGGATGGCGATGGCGATATTCGGGATCGGGATCATGTTCGGGCCGATCATCGGGCCGGTCCTGGGCGGCTGGATTACGGACAGCTGGTCCTGGCACTGGATCTTCTTCGTCAACATACCCTTCGGGATCATCTCCATCTTCATGACGATCCTCTTCATCTTCGACCCGCCTTACATGAAAAAGACGAAAATGAAGATCGACTACTGGGGGCTCATTCTCCTGACCGTCGGCGTCGGCTGCCTGCAACTGATTCTCGACCGGGGCCAGCGGGAGGACTGGTTTTCTTCGGATCTCATCACCTGGATGACCGTGGCCAGCGTTGCTGCCCTGGTTTTCTTCATTCTTGTGGAACGGACCGTGAAGGAGCCCATCGTCGACCTTAAAGTTTTCAAGGACGCCACCTTCGTCCTCGGCAACGTGATCCTGTTTTTCGTCGTGATGAACCTCTTCGGCAGCATCGTCATGCTGCCCATCTATCTTCAGACCCTCATGGGCTACACGGCGACCCTCTCGGGGTTCGTCCTCGGGCCGGGCGGCGTCGCCAACCTCCTGTGCATGCCCATCGTCGGCCAGCTCGTCTCGCGGGGGAATCCCAAATGGCTGATCCTCTTCGGGATACTGGTAACGGCTTATGCATCGTATCAGATGTCCCGGTTCAACCTTCAGGTCGATTTCAATGCGGTTGTCTGGCCCCGGATCATGCTGGGGATCGGGGTGGCCTTTGTCTTCATTCCCTTAACCACGATTTCCCTGTCGCATATCCGGAAGGAGGAAATGGGCAACGCCAGCGCCGTCTTCAACCTGCTCCGCAACCTGGGCGGAAGCTTCGGGGTTGCACTATCCGCGACGATCCTGGCCCGACAGGCCCAGGTCCACCAGGCCCGCTTGACGGAGCACCTGACCCCTTTCGACCCCGCCTATGTGCTGAGCGCACAGCAAAGCGCCCGGACCCTGCTGGAGAAGGGTATCGAAGCCAGCCAGGCCGCCCAGGGCGGGATGGGGCTGATCTATCAGCGCCTCATCAGGGAGGCGACCATGCTCTCCTTCAATGACGTCTTCTATCTTTTGACCGTCCTCATGCTCCTCATCGTTCCCCTCGTCTACTTCATGCGGCGTACACCAAAATAAAAAAAGCCCCGGGGGCCGTCAGACCGTCCGAGGCTTTCATCCTGGGTCGCCGGTTTACGGCGACAATTATGTTGAAGGTTTACATGTCTCCTCGGTACAACATCTCACGCTAACCTTAGAAGGTCAGCACGGCGGAGGTGCTGCCGGCGAACTGCGTGGCGTAATCATCGTTATAGAGCATCAGGCAGGGTTTGAAGTCGCTTCCGACCTTGAGCAGTTTCGCAAAGCCGCCTTCCATCTTGTCGGTCGTGTCGGTGTCGTCGCCCGAGGCATAGCCGAGGTAGCCGCCGACGTACACCGGGGAGCCAGCTTCACCCGGACTTGGGCGAAGAAGGCGAGCCCTCACCTATCAGAAAGGTTTTTATCCGGGCATATAAAGATGCACCCGGATGCTTTACATGGATAAAAATAAGATGCCCTGAGCGCCGTTCGGAGCATACGGCAGGCGATGGGCATAGTACATTATTGCAAGACGATAGCAATTTCGCGATTCAACAGGTGTTGTCGCGGCGACCTGTACTTGAGCGGGAATCCGCACCTCAATTCCAAACCAAAAATCATTGATAAGGTGGCGTCAAGGTGCTGCGCATGTCATTTTTTAATGAACCGCGCTCACTGAGTTCAAATACAAAGTTGCAGGGAGACTGATCAGGCCAGCTCATTGAATACGGATTAAAAGGTGTTATTTTCGGATGGTGATTTTTCTGATGATCGGGGGTGTTTGTAACTGTAACAAAGCAGCCGACGATTTAACGGGCATCCATCCTTTCAATCGGAAATGAACGACGATCACCTTTATCGAGACCCGGATTACTCCTGGGATGAATACATCCAGGCATAACGCTTCATCAAAAAAGGCGTGCAGAAGAAGTTTGCCTGAATTGTGCTCAAAAATGCCTTCTTGACGATCGACTCGACCAAAAGGTGAGCTGATTTCTCAAAATGGCGGACACATTGACACATCCTTTTCTCCGTCATCGACACCACACCCCACATATTGTGACTAAAATTCCCTTGACACACATGAGTGCTCTTCATATACTCCAATCGTGAAAAGACAATGCTTTGTCAGTAAAATATTAATAAGGAGGTAATAAAATGAACAGACGAACATTTCTGCACACTGCGGTTGCAGGCTCCATTGTCGCGGGCTATGCTGGATCGGCCATGGCAGCCGAGCGTTACTTCCCGACAAAGGTGGTCCAGTCGCTTTTCGAAGGGATCAACCGGGTGAAGGACCCCGCCGCTACTTCGCCGCTGGAGAAAGGGCACGCACCGGTCATTACTGCCCCGCTATCGGTAAGGGCCGGTGAACCGTTCATCGTAGAGGTTGCAGTCGGCGAATCGCTCCATCCGATGGGGCCCAGCCACTGGATCGAATACATTGAGCTCAATATCGGCAATGAACCGGCCGGAAGGGCCGACCTGCAGCCTAAGGGGTACCTAAAGCCGAAGGTGGCATTCACCGTGGTGCTTCCCAAGGAAGTCGCGCCCGAAGGTAAAGTCTCTCTGGTGGCAAGGCAGTCCTGCAACCTCCATGGCTTGTGGGAAGGAAGTCTCGATGTTACTGTGACGTGAGACAACGACATGTTTATATCTGCATGTCGTTAACATACAAGCGCGACTTTAATATACTCGCTATTCTAAAAAGCAAGTTCTTATCAAATCAAAACAAATTCAACGAGGAGGTGAAGCAATGAAAACTTTGCGAGGAATGATATTCCTGGTTGTGGTCGCCGTCGTTTTCGTGGCGGTTGCGGGTGTCGCCGTTTCAGCCAAGGAAGAGGTTTTACCAGCTCCGAACGGATTGGTATTGCCCGACGGCTACAAGAACTGGCGGATCATTGCTTCCTCGCATCGTACGGACAACAATACCCTGCGAATCATTCTGGGAAATGACAAGGCCATTGAAGCAGCGCGTATGGGCCGGATCAGTCCGTGGCCCGATAGCTCCGTCCTGGCCAAACTGGTCTGGAAAGATACGACCCATCCCGAGTGGCCCACGGCCACCATTCCCGGCAATTTCGTGCATGCGGAATTCATGTTCAAGGATGCAAAGAAATTCGCCTCCACCGGTGGCTGGGGCTTCGCCCGATGGCTCGGGCTGGAGCAAAAACCATACGGAAAAGACGCCAACTTCGCGCAGGAATGCTTCGGCTGTCACCTTCCCGTCAAGGATAACGATTATCTGTTCACGCGACCGGTTGTGCTACCATAGATCACATCGATGGAGAGGTGCAGGGCGTGCCACATGGCTTTGGAGCAACAAAGAGAGTGCTCCAAAAACGGAGAATTCTAAAGTGCATCAGCATGGATTTTCCCCAGGTGGAGCCAGTCGGTATGACTCATATTTTAAAAGTTGGATTAAAAAATAATCTCAGCAATCACTTTACAGCAAAGGGTTTGCACAGGTCATGAAAAATATCTTGCCAAAAACTGGATCAACTTTACGGTTTCGTGACTAAAGGATAATCATAATCATTAGAGATAATTGCAAAACTCTTCCAAATANNGAAACCTCCCCCCCACCCTAACCTTCCCCCGCCAGGGGGGAGGGGATTTATTGGTACTTTTGCAATTACCTCATTATTTCGTATTTATATTCATAATCTTGACACTTTATCACATAATGGCTAAAAATACCTGGACAAACAAAAGTTTATGTTGAAAAATAAGCATTACTTGACCGAGACCTACGGGCAGTAGACAAGTGCAAGCCATTGCGCGGAGGTCTGAATGAGAAAAAGAATCATTCGCGTTGGTATCGTTGTCGTCGCGGTAGGCGCGGCGTTTTTTCTGCTGATCCAAATCATCCCGATTGGACCGCGACTCACCAATCCACCCGTCGCCGCCGAACCAAAGTGGGATAGCCCTCAAACGCGCACTTTGGCGAAGCGCGCATGCTTCGATTGCCACAGCAATGAAACCAAGTGGCCCTGGTACAGTTACATCGCGCCAGTTTCTTGGCTGCTGGCGAACGACGTGCTGAATGCGCGCGCCGCGTTCAATTTCTCAGACTGGCATGCTGGCGATATGCGTAGTGCTGCGATGGATGCGCAAATCAATAGCGGTAGAATGCCTCTGCCGCAGTACCTGTTGATTCATCCAAACGCGCGGTTTACGAATGCAGAAAAGCAGCAATTGGTCGCTGGATTGACTTCCACGTTAGCATCGGAGACGGTTAAACCGCCTTCGACCGCACCAGTGACTGATGGCGCGTCGCTCCTGGAAGCGCGTTGTGCGGCCTGCCACAGTTTAGACCGTGTCAAGCAAGCGAAAAAGACGCGCAATCAATGGGCGCAGACCGTCACACGCATGGTCGGCAAGGGCGCGCAGTTGAATGCGGCGGAACGGTCCACGGCGATTGACTATCTGAGCAAGATGTACGGACCGTAAAAAGTGCTGATCGCGGTTGTCAGGAAGAACGCGATCATGATGATCGATTTCGCCCTGGAGGCTGAAAGAAAAGAGGGGAAGAAACCGGAAGAGTTGATTTATCAGGGGGGACCTCATCTGTTTATCTGTCGGAGGAGCAACTTAATTGTTTTAGTTTTGCCGTCATGCCGATGAATCATCGTTTTGTTTCCACCGTTTTTCTGTCGCAGGAGAGTATCATGAAGTTCATCAGGCTCTCTGTCTGCCGCACTGTGATTCTTTCTTTCCTGTTCGTCCCATGGCCTGCCTGGACTGCAGAAAACCAGGACGTGGTACGCGCAACGCTCGCAAACGGACTTCGGACCGTGATCGTGAAAAACACGTTGGCTCCCGTCGTAACCACGCAGATGAATTACCTGGTTGGCTCCAATGAGACGCCGGAAGGATTCCCCGGTACGGCGCACGCCTTGGAACATATGATGTTCCGGGGCAGCCCGGAACTGTCCGCCGAACAGTTGGCAAACATCATTGCGCTGATTGGCGGGAAATTCAACGCAGATACGCAACAGACGGTTACACAGTATTTCTTCACCGTTCCCGGAGACGACCTCGAGACGGCGCTCCATTTGGAGGCCGAACGGATGAAGGGGATCCTTACAACGCAGGAACTCTGGGAGAAAGAAAGAGGCGCCATCGAACAGGAGGTGGCGCAAGACCTCTCCAATCCAGAGTACCTACTCAACATGCAACTCCTCACCGACATGTTCAAAGGGACACCCTATGCCCATGACGCCCTGGGAACCCGCCCCTCGTTCCAACAGACGACGGCTGCCATGCTGAAGCAGTTCTACGATACGTGGTACGCCCCAAATAATGCCATTCTGGTGATTGCCGGCGACGTCGATCCGCAGCAGACACTGGTAAAAGTGAAAGAATTCTTTGAATCCATCCCGGCGCGTCCTGTTCCCGCCAGGGCCGAAATCAACCTCCAGACGCTCAAGCCTGTCGTCCTGTCTCTCGATACCGATCAGCCCTATGGGTTATCTGTTGTGGCATATCGTCTTCCTGGGTTTGAAAGTCCCGACTATGCCGCGGGGGTGATTCTGGCGGATGTTTTGAAAAGCAGGCGGGGTGATCTCTATGCTCTGGTCCCCGAGGGAAAAGCGCTTTTTACCGGTTTTGAAAGCGATGCTCTTCCGAAAGCGGGATACGGGTTCGCCGCGGCGGGTTTCCCTCAGGGAGGAGACGGGAACGCATTGGTGGGTGCAATCAGGAATATCGTTGCCGGGTATGTGGAGAATGGCATACCCGCGGACCTCGTAGAAGCGGCAAAGCTGCACGAAATAACCGATGCCGCATTCCAGAGGAATTCGATTGCCGGCCTTGCTGAAATATGGTCCTATGCCGTAGCGGTCGCAGGCCTGAACTCTCCGGACGATCTGGTGAACGCGATCAGGAAGGTGACTGTGGAAGACGTGAATCGTGTCGCCAGAGAATACCTGATTAATCATACGGCGCTGACAGCCATTGTCAAGCCACGTCCTTCGGGAAAGCCCACCGCTTCGAAAGGATTCGGGGGAAAAGAATCTTTTGCCCCCAGCTGGACGCAGCCGGTCCAACTTCCGACATGGGCGAAGAAGGCGGCGGTTGTCCCCGCCCTCCCTTCGTTGAACGTAAAACCCGCGGTCACAACGCTTCGTAACGGGATCCGTCTGATCGTCCGGCAGGAAAGCGTGAGCCCGACGATTACGGTCATCGGGCAGGTGAAGAACAACGATAAGCTCCAGGAACCCGCAGGAAAAGAAGGAGTTTCCAGTGTACTGGAAGACCTCTTCTCTTACGGAACGTTGTCTCTGGACCGGCTGGCGTTTCAGAAGGCACAGGACGACATCGGGGCGGATATCTCAGCCGGGACCTCCTTCTCGCTCCGGGTTCTGTCAGAGAGATTCGAACGGGGCATGGAGCTGCTGGCGGATAACATGTTGCGGCCGGCCCTGTCGGAAAATGCGTTCAGCGTCGTCAGACAGGAAACGATCGATAGCCTTCGCGGCCAGATTCAGAGCCCCCTCCACCTATCAAAGCGTGCTCTGCACCGGGCTCTCTATCCTAAGAATGACCCGATGCGCCGCTTCGCCAAACCCGAAACCGTGGCAAGTCTCTCACTGTGGGATGTCAAAGCCCACTATACCCGGGTATTTCGTCCGGACATGACGACGATTGTCGTCATCGGCCAAGTGACGCCGGAACGGGCGCGCATCGCAATCGAGAACTTTTTCACCTCCTGGAAGGCGAAAGGGAAAAAATCACAGACAGACCTGCGATCGATTCCGCTTAACAAGCCGTCTGTTGTCCTAGTACCGGACTCAAGCAGGGTTCAGGATCAGGTGACGCTTGCGCAGACGATGCGGATAAACCGTTCACACCCCGATTACTATACCCTTCAGCTTGGCAACCATGTGCTCTCCGGTGCCTTCTACGCCACCCGGCTGTACCGCGATTTGCGGGAGAAGGCTAGCCTGGTTTACAACGTGGAGTCGTTCCTCGAAGCAGGAAAAAACCGTTCCCTGTTCGGGGTTTCCTATGCCTGCGACCCGTCCAATGTTGCAAAGGCCGCATCCATGGTGGAACATAACCTGCGCGAGATGCAAATGACCGACGTTACTGATCATGAGCTGCGGCAGGCAAAAATCCTGCTGCTGCGTCAGATCCCGCTCTCTGAAGCAAGCATGGATGGCATTGCCAAGGGGCTACTCTCCCGGTCCATACAGAATCTGCCGCTCAACGAGCCTATCCGTGCCGCAGAGCGTTATCGGAAGACCACTGCCAAGCAAGTACGAAACGCCTTTGCAAAATGGATCCGGCCCTCGGGCTTTGTTCAGGTCACGATGGGGCCGAACCCGGAGTAGGGGGTTTCATGAAAGGAAATAGAATCATAAAACATGGGAACTATACCGCTTCCTCCACTACTGAGAGAACAGAGGCGGTTGAGCCCTCTGCGAATGAGGCGGCAGACAGAATAACCATAAATTTCCATTCAGCCGAGTTCAATCAAATGGACGATCTGAATGACTGTTCCGGAAACTATCGAACCTTCCAACCACTCGATGGCATTGTCACCGCGGACATGCGCCATCAGATGGAGCTCCGGAGCGGCAGAGACGCCGTCGATACGGCTGAGGATGACCCGGTCCCCTCGAAAAAAATTGAACATAAAAGGAACGAAGCGGCAACCCTCGATGCCGCACCACCGTTAACCGTAATCTCCCAAGGGCGAACCTTGATTATCGCTACGGATGCCGAGCGCGCCATCGCCTGCGGCAAACTCCTCAGTGATCAAGGATTGACCTGCATGCTGCTGGTAACGAAAAAAGAATCCACAGACGCATCTTCTCACCGGTTTGATCAATTCAAGTTGCTTGAGGTCAACGCCGTATCGATTACCGGTGCTTTTGGGAGATTTTCCACAATGGTGACCGCAAAAGGGGATCAGCAACCGCTATCGGAGTGGTTTGGCGACGAGGCGTCCGTCTTCGATCTTGTTTTGGATCTTCAATCCGCACCCTCTTACGCGGGAGATGGCCTGCCTATGGGATACTACGCACAAGGAACGGATCCCAGAATCCTACAAGATGTGATGGCGGAGCTGCCGGAGATGCGAGGCCGGTTTCATCGGCCGCAATTCTCGACTTTTCTGAAAGACCATTGTCTCCATGGCCGGTCGCGCACCCTTGATTGCCGCCAATGTCTTGCGGTCTGCCCCTTCGGTGCGATCCAATCCGTAGATCGGACAATTTCCATCGATCACTACCGCTGTCAGGGTTGCGGCGGCTGCGCCATGGTCTGCCCTGCAGATGCAATTCATATGGTTCACCCGTCTCAGGAAGAACTGCTGAGCATCCTGCGGCGCACGCTGGAAGACCGGTCGGCAGGCGCCGCATTTCCACCGACCCTGGTGATCTCGGATATGGAAACTACCGACGGTCACAGACTCTCAGGGATGGATGAGGGAAATCATGACCGCCGGGTCTATTTCGAAGTGGAACAAATCGGACATGTCGGACTGGAGATGCTCTTGGCCGCCCTGGCGTATGGCGCCGGCGCGGTTGTCGTGGCCTGTGGAGCGCAAAACCCATCCAACATCAGAAAGGCTGCTCAGTGGCAGGCTCAAATGGGCAGAGCCATCCTGCGGGGACTCGGCATGCCGGAGGACAAAATCCTGTTTGCCGTCATTCCGCCCGAAAACAACCGGTCTGAAAAAGTGATTTCCGCAACGACCGGCCCTGAGGCGCGACCCGACGAACCTCTTTTGCCGCCGGCAACATTTTCTCCCAGGCATGACAAGCGGACCCTGGTCCGGCTGGCAACCCAGCATCTTTATGATCAATCCGGCGTGCGACAACCATGGATCCCTCTGCCGGCGGGTTCCCCGTTCGGCGCTGTGGAGGTAGATTCCGCCGCCTGCACCCTGTGCATGGCCTGTGCCGTTGCCTGTCCCACCGGTGCACTGTCCGCCAAGGGTGATGTGCCAAGGCTTGAATTTCTCGAATCCCGATGCCACCAATGCCTTCTGTGCGAAGAAGCATGCCCCGAAAGGGCGATGCGCCTGCTGCCCCGGATGCTCTGCGACCCGGATGCAGTTGAAGCCCCGGCAGTGCTCAATGAAGCCGAACCGGTCAGATGTATCGAATGTGGCGTGCCCTTTGCCTCGCAGGCCATGATAAACCGCATACAAGGCAAACTCACGGGCCACTGGATGTATGCTGCCGACCGGCAATTACGCCGTCTGCAAATGTGCCACACCTGCCGCACACGGGATGCGCTTGTTTCCCAGGATATGAAGTCATGGAATCAGCGATGAAAACGATGGCTGCACCGGGATGGTTTGCCGCGCATGCGACTGTCCGCACGGACAGCTATGTGATGCTGGCCTCACTTCTGGGGCAGACGCCCTCGGAAGAGCTCCTGAATATATTACGGAATCTGCACTGGGATGAAGCTCTCCCGGAAAAGCTGGGTCATGCGCTCGGAGCGCTTCGCCGCGCCGCCCACGACTATCCCCCTGCCGCTCTGGGAGACGAATTCAACAAACTTTTCGTTGGCCTGGGAAGTGGTGAGATGGTGCCCTATGCATCGTGGTACCGGGAAAAAAAGATTCAGTCGTCACCGTTGGCATCCTTGCGCTCGGACCTCATTGAACTGGGTATTGTGAGGCAAACGGACTGCCATGAATCGGAAGATCATGCGGGCGCGCTCTGCGAAATCATGGCGATTATCTCCCGGAAACCGAACGACATCGCCCATGCCGAACAGGCGAAGTTCTTTGACCGGCATGTCGCTCCGTGGATGATGACTTTTTTTAAGGATATGCAGTCTGCAAAAAGTGCTGATTTTTACCGGACGGTCGGCTTATTCGGCAGTTGTTTTCTGGAAACCGAGAGCGAATACCTTAAACCAGGGTGCAAATACACCATTTCCTAAAACAGAAGGAGGATTGCAAAATGAAAATGGAATTCCCCAGCAACCGACGGACATTTATTAAAAAAAGTGCAGCGTTCTTCGGCGGATTTGCCGTCTTGATTACAATGGACAGGCCGGCAGTTGCCAAACCGAAACAGTCCTCACCTGAACCGGAACCATCCGGCCAAGGGTATCGATTAACTGAGCATGTCAAGAAGTATTATGAAACGGCGAGAACGTAACAAACCACGCAATGTGATCGGAGGGCTGAGACAGATGGAACCATTCAATAAAAAGTGGCTGCAGCGGATTTCCTCTGAACCTGCATCTCAAAAAGGCATCGACCGGCGGACATTTCTGCGCCGTGGCGCCATAACGCTGGGAAGCGGCGCCCTGATGGGGCTTCTGCCGTTGTCGTGCGTGCGGCAGACCACGGAAGAGGAAAAGAAAAATTTCCCGAAACCTGACGTGAAGACCGAATACAGACGGAGCATTTGCACCCATTGTGCTGTGGGATGTGGGGTGATCGCCGAGATTCAAAACGGCGTATGGACCGGTCAGGAACCGGATTATGAATCGCCCTTCAATATCGGCGCCCACTGCACCAAAGGGGCCGCCGCGCGCGACCACGGTTTCGGCCATAAGCGTGTAAAGTTTCCCATGAAGCTGGTGAACGGCGCCTGGCAGCGTCTCTCCTGGGATCAGGCCATCAACGAGATCGGCGATCGTTTCCTGAAAATCAGGAACGAATCGGGACCGGATGCGGTTTTCATGTGCGGATCGTCCAAGGCCAGCAATGAGGGCGCTTATCTCCAGGGAAAATTCGCCTCCTTCTGGGGCACCAACAACATCGATAACCAGGCGCGCATCTGCCATTCCACCACCGTGGCGGGGGTGGCAAGCACCTGGGGTTACGGTGCCATGACCAATTCCTTCAACGACATGCACAATTGCAAGGCGATGCTGTTTCTCGGCAGCAATGCCGCCGAGGCCCACCCGGTGGCCATGCAGCACGTTCTGCGCGGCAAGGAGAACGGCGCCAAGATGATCGTCGTGGATCCGCGCTTCACCCGCACGGCCGCCCATGCCGATATTTACGCCCGGTTGAGGGCCGGCACCGATATCCCGTTTCTTTACGGACTGCTCTGGCACATCTTCAAAAACGGCTGGGAAGACAAGGAATATATCCGCCAGCGGGTCTGGGCGATGGACGATGTGCGCAAGGAGGCCGAACACTGGCCGCCCGACGTGGTGGAAGATGTGACCGGTATTCCGAAAGACAAAATGTATGAGATCGCCAAGACCATGGCGGATAACCGGCCCGGTACGATCGTCTGGTGCATGGGCCTCACCCAGCACCATATCGGCACCCAAAATGCGAGGCTTTTCTGTATCCTGCAACTGGCCCTGGGGAATATCGGGAAATCCGGTGGCGGCGCCAATATTTTCCGCGGTCATGATAACGTGCAGGGTGCAACCGATGTGGGACCCAATTCCCATACCCTCTCCTGCTATTACGGCCTTGCCGAGGGCGCATGGAAACATTGGGCACGCGTCTGGGGCGTGGATTACGAATGGCTGAAATCCCGCTTTGACATGAGCCAGCAATACGATTCCGGCGGCGGCAAGATGGATTATACCATGTATATCCCGGGTATCCCCGTCTCGCGCTGGATTGACGGCGTGATGGAGGATAAGAAGAATCTCTCCCAGAAGGACAACATCCGCGCGGTCTTCTTCCAGGGCCATGCCTGCAACAGCCAGGCTCGCGGGGTAGAGATGAAAAAGGCGTTGGAAAAGCTGGAGATGGTCGTGATCTCGGATCCCTATCCGACGCACATGGCGGTAATGAGCAACCGCAAGAACGACACCTACCTGCTGCCGACGGCGACCCAGTTCGAAACGTACGGTTCGGTCACGGCCTCAAACCGTTCCCTGCAGTGGCGTGACAAGATCATCGAACCGCTCTACGAATCCCTGCCGGATCATGTCATTTTATACAAGCTGGCAAAAAAACTCGGTTTTGCAAAAGAAATGTTCATGAATATCAAAGTCACCAATGACGAGCCGCTCATCGAGGACGTCCTGAGGGAGATCAACCGCGGCGCCTGGACGATCGGCTATACGGGTCAGAGCCCGGAACGCCTCAAACTGCATGCGAAACACCGCAAAACCTTCAATACCACCACGCTCAAGGCCGAAGGCGGCCCGTGCAATGGAGATTATTACGGTCTGCCCTGGCCTTGCTGGGGAACGCCCGAGATGAAGCACCCCGGCACCCCGATCCTGTATGACCCCAGCAAACCCGTGGCTGAAGGGGGGCTGGTCTTCAGGGCGAATTTCGGCACGGAGCGGGACGGACAGAACCTGCTGGCTGAAGGGGTCTATTCGAAGGGCTCTGAGATCAAGGACGGCTATCCGGAATTCACCGATGCGCTTCTGAAAAAACTGGGCTGGTGGGATGACCTGACCCCGGCCGAGAAAAAGGAGGCCGAGGGACGCAACTGGAAGACCGATCTTTCCGGCGGTATACAGCGGGTAGCCATCAAGCACGGCTGCGCGCCCTTCGGCAATGCCAAGGCCCGCTGCCAGGTCTGGGAATATCCGGACCCGATCCCCATTCATCGCGAGCCGCTCTATACGCCGCGATTCGATCTTGTGAAAAAATATCCGACATATCAGGACCGCAAGGCCTTCTGGCGGCTGCCCACCCGCTACCAGTCGATCCAGTCCGTCGACCACAGCAAACAATATCCGCTCGTGTTCACCAGCGGCCGGCTGGTCGAATACGAAGGGGGCGGTGAGGAGACGCGTTCCAATGCATGGCTCGCCAAATTGCAGCCGGAGATGTTCGCGGAGGTCAACCCGAAAGACGCCAACGATGCCGGCATCTCCGATGGCCAGTATATGTGGCTGGAGGGCGCCGAAGGGGGACGGATCAAGGTCCGGGCCATGATCACGCCGCGGGTGGGCCCCGGAACCGTCTGGACGCCGTTCCACTTCGGCGGCTGGTTCCAGGGCAAGGATCTCTTTGACCGCTACCCGGAAGGCACGGCGCCGTATGTCCGGGGTGAAGCGTGCAATACCGCCACCACCTATGGCTACGATTCCGTGACCCAGATGCAGGAAACCAAAGCCACGCTCTGCCGCATAACACGGGCATGAAAGGAGACGAATCATGGCAAGGATGAAATTTCTCTGTGACGCCGAACGCTGCATCGAGTGCAACGGCTGTGTTACGGCGTGCAACAATGAACACGATGTACCGTGGGGTATCAACCGGCGGCACGTGGTGACGCTCAACGACGGCGTAAGTGGTGAAAAGTCCGTTTCCGTGGCCTGCATGCACTGCACGGATCCACCTTGCGCGGCCGTCTGTCCGGTCGATTGCTTTTACACAACCCCGGACGGTATCGTGCTGCATGACAAGGAGCTGTGTATCGGCTGCGGCTACTGTTTCTATGCCTGCCCATTCGGCGCCCCGCAGTTCCCGGAAGAAAAAGCCTTCGGCGCCCGCGGCAAGATGGACAAGTGTACCTTCTGCGCCGGCGGGCCCTTGCCGGACAAATCGGTGGAAGAATTTCAAGCGTACGGCCGCAACCGGATTGCTGAGGGCAAGTTGCCCTTGTGCGCGGAAATGTGTGCCACCAAGGCTTTGCTCGGCGGAGACGGCAATGTGGTTTCCGACATCTACATCCAGCGCGTCAACAAGCGCGGCGGCAGGCCCGACACGTGGGGATGGAATGCGGCTTACAATTTCAAATCCGACAAGGAGAAAAAACCATGAAACGCAAATGGCATGTTTTGGCGGCGTTCATCGTCCTTGCGGGGCTGGCCGGATGCTCTTCCGAGCCCCGAAGTGTAACCATGCATGAGCCGGGAGTGTACAAGGGCGCGAAAGATCCGTTGCTCGCACAGCAGCGACAGCAGGAGCTGATCGATCGCTTCAAGCTGGTGCAAACCGATCGCTGAAAAAAGGAGGAGGTCATGACAACGCATAACAAAAAACGAACCGTCAGTGTCCTTACACTGGGCATGCTGCTCCTTTTTCTGGTGAGCTGGATGACATACTGGCAGGCCGGTGGCGTGGACATCAGCAATCCGCGGGCCAACTTCTGGCGCGTGGTAAGGGAGGGAATCCCCGCCTACACATCCACACCGGCCCAGGGGCACACGGTATTGATCATCAACGGCGGGGAAAACTGGCGCGAGATCCGCAACGGCCTTCTAATGCGCTTTTCTCAATGGGTCCCTGGTTTGGTGCTGGCGGCCATAGCTCTCTTATACCTGTTGGTAGGCCAGGATAAATTGGAAAAACCCCGTTCCGGGGTGACGATCGAACGCTATACCTTCGGTGAGCGGTTTCTGCACTGGTATACAGCCGTGCTGTTCATTATCATGGCCCTCACCGGCCTGAGCCTTCTGTTGGGGCGGATTGCGCTGATACCGATATTCGGACACCCGGTCGTTTCCGGATACCTGCAGGCGTCAAAGGTGCTGCACAACTACTGCGGGCCGTTGCTCCTCGTCGGAATTTTTTTGGAATTCGTTATCTGGCTTCGCTACAACATCCCCAAGAAGATCGATCTGCAGTGGATCATAAAGTTGGGCGGTATGACCGGCAGCAGACCGCGACCCCACGCGGAAAAGATCAATGGGGGCGAAAAGGCATGGTACTGGCTCGTATTTCTCTTTGGGATCGCCGTGGGGATCACCGGCGTGCTGCTGGATTTTCCCATCTGGGGGCAGACTCGCTTCACTATGCAGCTCTCTCATGCGATTCACGCCACCGTGGCGATCCTGTTCGTCAGCGTCTTGTTCGGCCATATTTATATGGGGACTCTGGGTATCGAAGGCGTCTTCGAGAGCATGTGGACCGGTTATGTCGATACGGTCTGGGCCCAACAGAACCATGATCTCTGGTATGAAGAAAAGATGCGGGAAGAGGGGGAAAAACCGGCAGCGGTAGCGGCTCAACATGAATAGACGAAAAGGCCATTCCCGACGAGGCGGCCAGGGCGATTGCAGCGTAAATCCTGATGACGTTCCGGTAAAGGTTGGAAACATGAGCAGACAGGAAAACCCTATTGAAAGACTGTCGCCTTGGTGGAAAAGATCAGTTCTCCTGATTTGTGTCATTGGCTTCGCCATCCTGATCGGTATTGCCTTCCTGACCCCGCGGTATGCCCCACCGATCCCCCTGAAGGTTTTGAACCTTGCGGGCGACACCATCCTTACCCGTGATGATATTGTTTCGGGCCAGGAGGTGTTCCTCAAGTATGGCCTCATGGAAAACGGGACCGTGTGGGGGCACGGGGGATATCTGGGGCCGGACTTTTCGGCGGAGTATCTCCATTCCTTGGCTGTTGATGCCACAGCAATGCTCTCCCAGTCGCTGTACGGCCGTCCGCAAGAAGACCTTACCGCGGTGGCGCGGGCAGCGCTGAGCGCGGAAGTCCGTCAACTGCTCAAGACAAACCGTTATCATCCCAATACGGGCTCTCTTATCTTCACGGCGCCCGAGGAGGCATCCTACCATAGACAGATCGGCAAATGGGGAGACTACTTTAAAAATCCTGCCCTCAGCCGGGGACTTCTGGTCGGGCTTATCCACGATCCGGAGGAGATCAGACAGCTCACTTCTTTCTTTGCCTGGACGGCCTGGGCGGCCGTAGCCAATCGTCCGGGAAAAGATTACTCCTATACCGCCAATTTCCCCTATGATCCGACCGTCGGCAACCGGCCGACATCCGGCCTTTACCTCTGGAGCGCCCTCAGCCTCGTGATGCTGCTGGCCGGAACCGCGGCTATTCTCTTTGTTTTCGGCAAGTTCGATTTTCTCGGGTGGAAGGGAACGGGAAAGCACCTCCATCCGCAGCTCCTGCCGGGAGCAGCGACGGAAAGCCAGCGTGCAACTATAAAATTTTTCGCCGTGGCGGTCCTTCTTTTTCTGGCTCAAGTTCTCGTCGGAGGTGCAACAGCACATTACCGGGCCGATCCGGGAACCTTTTACGGACTGGACTTCTCCCGATTATTTTCCAGCAATATCTTCCGCACTTGGCACCTACAGACGGCGATTTTCTGGATCGCCACCAGCTATGTGGGAGGCGGCCTTTTTCTTGCGACGGCTTTCCGCCAAGGTGAACCGAAAGGACAGAGAATCGGAATCAACCTCCTTTTTGCCGCCCTCGCGGTTGTCATCTTTGGTAGTCTGTTCGGCGAAATGTTCGGGGTCTTCCAGATGATGGGAAAGTGGTGGTTCTGGTTTGGCCACCAGGGATGGGAGTATCTTGACCTTGGGCGGGGATGGCAACTCCTGCTGGTCGTGGGACTGCTCTTCTGGCTTTTTCTGCTAATCCGGGCGGTAGGTGCGGTGCGGAAAGACCCCGAACAGGGCGAGATTGCCACCCTGTTTCTGCTCACCGCTTCGGCCATTCCCCTCTTTTACCTGCCAGCCCTCTTCTTCACGGGGCAGACCCATTTTTCCGTGGTGGACATGTGGAGGTTCTGGATCATCCATCTCTGGGTGGAGGGATTCTTCGAACTTTTCGTCACCGCCATGATCGCTGTCATTTTCTATAAACTCGGCATGGTCGCACGCATTACAGCCGTCCGGGTGATTTACCTTGATGCCATCCTCTTTCTGGCTGGCGGCATCGTTGGTACCGGCCACCACTGGTATTGGACGGGGCAGGCCAACATCTCCCTGGCTCTCTCAGCCATGTTTTCGGCCTTGGAGGTGGTGCCGCTCATTCTTCTGACCCTGGACGCGTGGGACTTTATCAAACTTTCGAGCGGGACCTGTGACGTATGCGGCAAGACGATCTCTGTCCCCCACAGGTGGACTTTTTATTTTCTCATGGCGGTTGGATTCTGGAACTTCGTGGGCGCCGGCATCTTTGGGTTCCTCATCAACATGCCCATTGTCAGCTATTTCGAAGTGGGAACCATCCTCACCCCGAACCACGGCCATGCGGCCTTCATGGGCGTATTCGGGATGTTCGCCGTCGCGTTCATGGTCTTTGCCATGCGCCAGGTCCTGCCGGCTCATCAATGGATACGATTGGAAAAATACATTCGCGTATCCTTCTGGGGATTGAACATCGGCCTTGCCCTGATGGTGATCCTCAATCTCTTCCCCGGCGGGGTGCTGCAACTCTGGGACGTATTGGAAAACGGCTACTGGCATGCCAGAGGACCGGAATTTCTCGATCAGAGGATCTCGACAATAATTGAGTGGGCGCGCCTGCCGGCTGACGCCGTCTTTATTATCCTGGGAGTTATACCGCTTTTTATCGCAGTGGTTATGACCTATGGCTACATCCGGAGGCCGGAAGCAAAGCCCTCTGCATAAGGTGCACCGCATGAGATCGTCTGGAATAGATGCGAAAACGGTAGCGCCTGGTCAAAGATAAATGGTAACTCTCGAAAAGGATGAGGTTTGAAGGGAATAATATGAACACCGTCTATACCCCATTGGCCACTCAACACGGACTATTCAAGAATTTATTAAGATCCTTCAATCCTATGAGATTGAAACAGTCGTCGACGTACGAACCATTGCCGCGTCAAGACACAACCCACAGTATAATGAAGAGGATCTACGCAAAAGTTTAACCAAGGACGATATCGGATATATCCACTTGAAAGGACTTGGAGGACTGCGTCATACGACAAAAGCCTCAATCAATACCGCCTGGGAAAATGCATCCTTTCGTGGCTACGCCGATTACATGCAGACAACGCAATTCAAGGAGAACATGGATCGACTAATCGATATTATCAAAGCTCAGCCGACAGCGATCATGTGCGCTGAAGCTCTACCCTGGCGTTGTCACCGGTCCCTGATCGGCGATGCCCTGTTGATCTTGAATATTGCGGTGATAGACATATTAACAGTCTCATAATAGTCACGACAAAGAACGATAATACTAATGCAGGCAGGGCGTGTTAAAAATATTGGCTAATGTCTTTTTAATTATGAGACCCTTAATAATGAATGAAAAAACCAGCAAACCTCATCTCCTGACGTCGTTTGCAAAAGTTGAGGGAAATAGAATTGTTTACCCAAAAAACAGCAATAACATTGCTAATATTTTTGCATAAATTCATCAATGACCCATCAAAAAGAATAGAGGATGAACAAGGCATGATCGCTTCTGCAGTCCATTTCGTTATTGGTAGATTGTGCCTACCTTTCTTCTTCCATTGAATCCCCATTGTTCTTTATAAGAAACAGAATACATTCTAAGAATGCAAGTGTAACACATTGATAATAAGTTAGGAATGAAAACCATTGAGGAGGTAAATCAAAATGAATCAAACAATCAGTGCCAAGGTCCCTTTTAGCACCGCCAATGTCGGCAAATGCATGTGTCCCAAGTGCTCCGTGCAGTCGAAGAGCAAGTGTGTCGGCGGCAAGCTTGCCAAAATCAAGGAGGCTTTGGCCAAGTCGCCTATGAATCGTGAAGAAATCCCGGGAATCTATTGCTCTACAGGTATGGCAACGTGCTCAGATATTGACGCCAAGCAGCCCTGTATATGCGGCAGCTGCGCCGTTTTCAGCGAATACAACCTGGGTACGGCAAAGCCCGCCGGCTATTATTGCCGGGACGGTATGGCCAAGTGATCAAAGAATTTTAACTCAAAACCTGTTTAGTGAACACTATGAGAAAAATGTGTTGCACTTGCATTCTAAGCGGGAGATTTGGCATAATGTCGCCATGAACCATAGAATTGCGTACAATCAGGGATATTCAAAGATTTTTGTTTGCTGAAAATAGTCACGATCATAGAACGACTGTTCAACGGTCTCATGAAGGTCTTATCAGGTTGCAGGAGGCTAAATCATGACCCTGGAAGTAGGGCTTCTGTTGCTGGAATCCGTACTGCTCATTGTTACCGTTACCCTTCTGATTTTCAACATCCACGAAGGAAAACAGAGAGACAAGCTGATCAGGGAAGTTGGAAGGGCAACAAGAGTCCTTTCACGGCAGGAATACTTCCTCTCCCTAATGGACTCCATGCTTGATGCGGAAAAGGAGATCATCGGATGCATTACCGGCAGGTCCCCGTCCGGTGATGATATTAAGATGACGAGGCATATCACGGACGCCATCGAGAACATGACCCAAAAGGGGGTGCGCATCAAGTATCTTTTGCCGAAGTTCCCGGACCGGCTGCAGATTGGTGTTCAGTATACGAAGGCGGGAGCAGAGGTCCTCTTCAGCAGCTGTCTTATGGTCCACAATATCCGTTATAGCATTGTTGATGAGAGAATTGTGGTTCTCGGCATCCCGGAAAGTACGGGTGAAAAGGAAGCAACAAAAAAGGGGTATAAGATACCGTCCGAGGGGCTCGCCATGATCCTGAAGGGTTCTTTTAATAGCTGCGAAAAGCAGACGAGTCTGAAAGATTATCTTCAGGAAGTCATCGAACATACGGGAGCTACGCCCGATCATCTTGCCCGGGAGTTCCATTTGGACGAAGAGGACCTGAAGAAACTTCTCCGATAGGAAAAATGGCACAGCAAAGCAAGCCGTTCGAGCCGTCTTACAGATGCCGCCCGCTGCAATCTGTAAGGAATGCCATGGTGGAAGTCCCTACTTTTGATATTACGGATATTAGAGGCCGCCCGCAATGCCGTTAAAGATGAATTTGGTCCGGGAAAAGGGACAGCATCCGGGCATCATGAGCATATGGATTCAGGCATTCCGCCTTCATTTTGTGCCCACCAGTATCCTTCCGGCCCTGTTGGGAAGTATCATCGCCTGGTCGAGATTCCGCGAATTCAATTTCTGGTATTTTTCACTAGTCATTGTCGGCGTGACGGTGCACCATATAGGCCTGAACATGATCGATGATGTCTTTGATTATCTCCATGCCGTAGATCGTTTACAAGGCGAAGAGAAGAATCCCTATACCGGGGGCAGCGGGGTTCTGGCGGGAGGACTCCTTGCCGCGCGCCACGTACTCTCGGCAGCGATTTTTTGTTATCTCATCGGGATCGTTATTGCAATTTACCTGACCATGGTTGTCGGCTGGCCCGTTCTGATCTTCACTGCAATCGGCGTTTTTTCTTCCGTTTTTTACACCATGCCACCCATACGGTATGGCTATCGGGGATTCGGAGAATTGAGTCTCCTCATTAATTTCGGTCCCGTTATTTGTCTTGGGGCTTTCTATGTGCAAACCCGATCGATCGCTTGGGAACCTTTTATCCTTTCGCTGGTCCCGGGATTCCTCATGTGGTCCATGATCGTCATCAACGAGATACCCGATTATGAGGAAGATTGCCAATCAGGTAAGTTGAACCTCGTCGCGCGTGTTGGAAGAAAACGCGGTGTTTTATTATATGTTGCGGGACTGACTTGCGCTTATGGTACCATGCTCCTGTCTGCATACTTTCGGGTAACATCATTCAGTATTCTGCTGGGCCTCCTCACAGTACCCATTGCCTATGGCTCCTTTCGAATACTTAAGGATCATTACAGGGATAAGATAAAAATGGCACCCGCTAACCTTGCCATAATAAAAGTCCATGCGCTAACAATGATTTGTCTCATAGCAGGATATCTTGCAGAAGGGGTTATGTCATGATATGAAATATCTGTTTGCTGATCGGTCGGGAAAGGACGTCATGAAAGAATTCGATCTGAAATCGCTTTCCCAATTCAACGGAAAGGAGGGGCAACCCTTTTATATCGCCCACAAGGGCAGGGTATTCGATGTCAGCGCGAGCAAGTTGTGGAATACCGGGCTGCACATGAAGCGCCACGCGGTCGGGCACGACCTTACTACCGATATTGAAGCTGCACCTCACGGCCCGGAGGTCCTGGATCGATATCCCCAGGTGGGGACGCTGAAGATGAAAAAAGAGGCGGACGGGACATTGCCCAAGCCCCTGGAAGCGCTGCTGGAACGGTTCCCCGTTCTGCGCCGGCATCCCCACCCTATGATGGTTCACTTCCCGATCGCTTTTACGGTATCGCCGGCGCTCTTCTATCTTCACTACTTGGTTACCGATGTGAACGCTTTCGAGACGACCGCCTTCTACTGCCTAGGGGCCGGCATCTTCTTTTCCGCACCAGCCATCCTGACCGGTTTTCTCACCTGGTGGTTCAACTATCAAGCCAGACCTTTACGGCCGGTTCGGATCAAGATCCTCTTTTCCGCCCTGCTTGTGGCGATTTCACTGGCCGCCTTTCTCCTGCGGCTCTTTCTCCCCACCGCGGTCCTCTCTCTTGCCGGGACGGGAATCCTCTATCTCCTGCTGCTGTTGACCCTCATCCCCATCGTGTCCGTGATTGGCTGGTATGGCGCAAGCCTGACCTTTCCCCTGGAAAGAAAATAGGCCCCTCTCTTTTCAAATCTTTCCCCGCAATACCCAGTAGACCACCCCCGTGTAGAACAGAACCAGCGGGAAAACCGCGATTCCTGCTCCGTAGAAGAGGAACTTGAGCGTCTGGACCGGCGCCGACGCCGCTTCGATCGTGACCGTGAAGGGGATGAGATGGGGCCAGAAGCTCCCCGCAAAAGCCAGGAGAGCGGCGAGAAATATGACGACCGCCATTGCATAGGGTAGCCCGTCCCGCCGCCTGCGGACCCCTGCCCACAAGCCCAGGGATGCGAGCACACCCGAAAATGGAAAGAGGATCAACCACCGGGCCTCCAGCCAGCGGTTCGCAACCCGCGGCTGGGCGGCGAACGTCCAGGCGCAAGCGAGGCCAAGGACCGCCAGCGCACTTAGAAGAAGCCGGGCTAGGCGGCGGTAGGACCAGTCCCGTAGGTCGCCCTCAGTCTTCAAAACCAGCCATGCCGCGCCGAGGAGGGTGTAGCCGATCGCCAGACCCGCTCCACAGAGCAGGGAGAACGGCGTCAGCCACTCGAAAGCGCCGCCCGCATATTGCCCGCCGGCCACGGGCAGCTGCTGGATCAGTCCACCGGCGACCATGCCCTGGACAAAACTGGTGATAAGGGATCCAAGGAAGAATCCCCAGTCCCACAGCCGGTTGTTTTTGCTGAGATAACGGAACTCGAAAGAGACCCCCCGGAAAATCAGCGCAAGCAGCATCAGCGTCACCGGCAGATAGAAGGCCGAAAGCAGGATCGCATAGACCATGGGAAACGCACCGAAAAGGGAGGCCCAGACGAGGACGAGCCAAACCTCATTGCCGTCCCATAAAGGGGAGATAGCCTTCACCATGGTGTCCCTGAGCGCCCTGTCCCGGGTGAAGCCGAATAGGATGCCGACGCCGAGGTCATAGCCGTCGCGGACGACGTAAACGAAAAGGGCGAAGGCGATCAGCGCGGCCCAGAATGTCGGAAGCCAGGAATGATCCATGGGGTTACTCCTTTGCCTCGGCAACGCCGGTGGCTGAAGCATCAGGGACGCCGGCGATCTCTCCCCCGGCCTCGGCCAGCCCCCTGCGCAGGATTCCGGAGAGATACCAGCTCCCGAACAGGAAGATCAAGGTGTAGACAGCCAGGTAGCCCAGGAGGGTTGTCAGAACATTTTCCCCGGTCAGGGTCGGCGTCACGGCGTCGGCGGTGCGCAGGATGCCATACACGACCCAGGGCTGGCGGCCGACCTCGGTCGTGATCCAGCCGATGATCACGGCCAGAAAGCCGCTGGGAAAGGCAAGGACCGTGCACCAGAGAAACCAGCGCGGGGTCTCCATCCTCCCGCGCCAGCTCAGCCAGAGACCCAACCAGCTGACGGCAAGCATCAGCATCCCCAGGCCGACCATGATCCGGAAAGAAAAGAAACTGATTAGAACGGGAGGCCAGTCTTTCCTGGGAAAATCACTGAGACCCGAAACGGGCGCGGTCCAGTTTCCGGTCGCGATCCAACTGCCGACGTAGGGCGTTTCGACCGTGAAGAGGTTTCTCCGGTTCTTTTTGTCCGGAATCGCGAACCAGACCTCGCTTGCCGGTTGTTCCGGTTGCCAGCGCGCCTCGATCGCAGCGAACTTGGCGGGCTGATATTGATAGATGTACTTGCCGCTGATGTCCCCGACAATAATTTGCAGGACGATCAGCACGGCCGTCAACCCCAAGCCCCAGCGCAGCATGATCCGCGCCTCGGGAAGATGGCGGTTGCGGAGGATGTACCAGGCGCCGGCAGCCGCGATACACATGGCGGTGGTCAAGAAGGTCGCCAAGAGCATGTGCAGCCAGCGGATCAGGAAGACCGGCCCTAGGACAATCGCCTGCCAATCGACGGGGACGATCCTCCCGTTGATGACCTCATAGCCGATTGGTACTTGCATCCAACTGTTGTTGCAGAGGATCCAGAATGAAGACAGGATCGTCCCGAAGGCGATCATGCAGCAGGAGAGGAGGTAGAACCATGGCGCCACACGGTGGCGTGCATATAGAACAACACCCAGGAAGGTCGCTTCGAGCATGAACGCCGTGAAGGTCTCATAGCCAAGCAGCGGCCCCAGAACGGACCCCGCCTTCGCTGACATCACACTCCAGTTAGTGCCAAACTGGAATGCCATGACGATGCCGGAGACAACGCCCATGACAAACAGGATCGCGAAGATCTTTAGCCAGAAATCGAATAGTTTATTATACTTCTCATGTCCAGTGGCCAGAAACAAGCCCTGAAGCGCAGCCAGCCATACAGACAATCCGATGGTGATAGAGGGGAACATGATATGAAAGGAAACAGTGAATGCAAACTGTATCCGGGAGAGGTACAGGGGGTCAAGATGCACGGTTCAACCCTCCTTGGGTTCAAGACCACTCGTTCCTGTCAGGAGATTTCTACGGACGGTTCCCAAGAACCCCGGCCCCATCCGGGGGTGATCCAACGGCTTGGATCGGCAAATGCCGGTACGGTTTCCCTGTCCGACAATAAATCCTTTCCAACTGAAAAAGATATAGGAAAAGTTGAGTATCGTGTCAATCATAATCTGATAACATCCAATTCTGACTTGGCCAATACTCAAAATCTCTTTGACTTGTTTTGACTATTTCACTATTTCCCTAAATCCACCACCTATAGCAAACGGCCCAATAAAGCAGTCATTGCAGATGCGAAGCGATACGGCAATCTCATAATATAGCTTCACTTCATTCGCAATGACAACCCCGCTCATGTCAACTTATTTAAACCGTTCGCTATAATTTCTGTTCTTTCATTATTATCGTGATGTTATAGAAGATTTTTTTCACCAATTGGTGTATTAAATTCGCATATAACCATTTGCAATAACGACGGAACTCTATTTTAGTTGGTAGATTTCGGTTATCACTATTTCATCACTATTTCATTGACATACAAGGATGTTCCCCTTATAATAATACGTCACAAAACAATGTCATATCAAACGTATCAATCTCCTTTGAATATTTTGTTCTATTTGGTAAAATATTCTACACGTTTCACACCGAGATAGCGGAAATTTCAACAAGACAAGAAGGAGGCGGGGAGATGAAAGCTCGAAGGCTTATTGGAATTCTGGCTATCGCAGTGGGAATCGCTTTTTTCATCAGCGTTCCTGCCTGGGCAAATAAAGCGGAGACAAAAATCGAGGCGCCGGAGGGTGCTGAAAAAGGTTCGGAAATCACCATCAAGGTAACGGTGATCCACAGTGCCAACAACTACTTCCATTACACGGAGTGGCTGTGGGTTCAAGTCAACGGCAAAGAAATTGCCAAGTGGGAGTACAGCAGCGGCAACCGTCCGGAAGGTGCCACCTTTACAAAGGAGATAAAATTTAAGGTGGATGGCGATCTGGATATAAAAGGAAAAGCGAGCTGCAATATACACGGAAGCGCTAACGACGCCGAAGCCAAAGTGACGGCAAAATGAACAATCAGGGTGCGGGGCCCAAGGAGTAAGAGCCTTGGTTCCTCAATCCACGTTCCTGTCCTGCGCCTAGGCCTTTCCGTTTGCCTTCTGCTCATAATCTTGAAATGAAACGTATGCATCTACTACCTCTCCTTCATGAGTGTTTTTTCATTTGATCTGCAGTTAGTATCCATCCTGACACCATCAGTCAGTTCCGAAAAGAGGGGGAGACGTTGCTGTCCTGTTTCCCGGGAAGTTGTAGGTGCAGACAGCGATTGACTGGATGACCACCCTTGAAAAATCTTAACACACCTTTTTATGAAACCTTCCCGCAGAATACCCCGTCCTGTGGACGGGGATGAATGCGGTGCGGGGGGAAGGGGGATGCAATCCCCCTCATCCAGTTTCTTAAGATGCCCCGCCCTGTGGGCGGGGTAATTCACTGAAGCTTTCCTGAAAGCGGTAATTGACGGATATTGAAAAGTATGCAAGATTACAA
>PLLC01000097.1 GCA_003141195.1 Syntrophaceae bacterium | reverse complement strand
TTTGCCCTCCAGCACCGGGGGCAGGAAAGCGCGGGGATCGCCTCCGCGGACGGCTGCCAGGTCTGGGAGCACAAGGGGATGGGGCTCGCCTCGGAGGTCTTCCGGGAGGATACCCTCTCGAAGCTCCCCGGACGCCTGGCCATCGGCCATGTCCGCTATTCCACCACGGGGTCCTCGGTTCTCTCCAACGCCCAGCCCTTCCTGGTCCACCATGCCGACGAGTACTACGCCCTCGCCCACAACGGGAACCTGATCAACGCCCTGGAGCTCCGGGTGGAACTTGAGGAGAGGGGATCGATCTTCCAGTCCACGATGGACAGCGAGGTAATCGTCCATCTGATGGCGCCCCATCTGAAGGCGGGGCTGGAAGAGGCCCTGACGAAGGCCCTCGCCCGGGTGCAGGGGGCCTACAGCATCGTCATGCTGACCCGGGACCGCGTCATTGCCGTCCGCGATCCCCGCGGGTTCCGGCCGCTCTCTCTCGGCCGCTTCAACGGCGGCTGGGTGGTGGCCTCGGAGACCTGCGCCTTCGACCTCGTAGGGGCGAAGTACATTCGGGATGTCGAGCCCGGCGAGATTATCATCATCGACGAGGCGGGGCTCCACAGCCTGACGCCCTTTGCGAAAGAGAGACCCGCCCACTGCATCTTCGAACTGATCTACTTCTCCCGGCCCGACAGCCAGGTCTTCGGTGAGAACGTTTATCTCTGCCGCAAAAGACTGGGCCACAACCTTGCCCGGGAATACCGGCCCGATGTGGATTTCGCCATGCCCTTCCCCGATTCGGGGAACTACGCGGCCCTCGGTTACGCCGAGGAGAGCGGACTCCCCTTTGAGATGGGGATGATCCGGAACCACTATGTGGGGCGGACCTTCATCCAACCGAGCCAGGCGATGCGGGATTTCGGCGTCCGGGTCAAGCTCAACCCGGTGCAGCCGCTGATCGTCGGGAAAAAGATCGTCATCGTCGAGGATTCAATCATCCGGGGAACCACCAGCCGGAACCGCGTCCGGCATCTGCGGGAGAGCGGCGCGAAGGAGATCCACATGGTCGTGAGCTGCCCGCCGACGCGCCACCCCTGCCCCTACGGGATCGATTTTTCGGTGCGGGGGGAACTCGTCGCCGCCGAGAAGGGGAACGAGGCGGATATCGCCTCCTTCATCGGTCTGGACGGCCTGCACTACCTCTCCCTCGAAGGGATGGCCCAGGCCACGGGGATGCCCCGGGAAAACTTCTGCCTCGCCTGTTACAACGGCGATTACCCCCTGCCGCCCCCGAAGAGCTTCGGGAAGTTCTGCTTCGAGGGGCGCATATTCTGAAGGCGATGGCATCTTCATACCCGCGGGGAAGGAAAACGGGCACAAGGTAAAGGTCCTCTCGGATGTCGTGAAACTCATTCTGGTGGAAGATGCATAGCCCGCGACCAGAAATTCCCTCCTACAGAGAGACCTATTTCATCGTCATCCTCGTCCTGGGATTCCTGATCCAGCTCACGTCGCTCGGGTTCGGGCGCTTCGCCTACACGGTCCTGCTCCCCAGCATGAAGACGGACCTGGGGCTCAGCAACACCCTCATGGGCTTCTTTCAGGTCGGCATCCTGGCCGGCTATCTCCTTTTCGCCTACCTGTGCAGCATCTTCGCGAAGCGGTGGGGCCTGTCCATCGTGGTCGCCGTTTCCTGCGCCCTGGCCGGGCTGGCGATGATGGCCCTGGGGTTCGTTTCCTCGTTTTCCTTCTGCCTGATCCTGGCCTTTCTGGTGGGATCGGGTGCCGCCGGCGCCTACATCCCGCTGGTGCCGCTGATCATCGGCTGGTCTTCCGTCCGGTGGAGCGGCGGCGCGATCGGTTTCGCACTCAGCGGCACAGGGGTCGGCATCATCGTCGTCGGATACCTGGCGCCCTTCATCCTCAGCCGCTTCGGGCTGATGGGCTGGCGGTACGCCTGGATCATCCTGGGCGCCGGGACGCTCCTGGTCGCCCTGGCCAGCTTTTTCCTTTTGAAGGAAAACCTTTCGGCCATGGACATGCAGACACACCAAAACACCCGGGACTTCACGATGAAGATGCTCTATCGCGACCCGTCCCTCAGGAACCTTCTGATCGTCTATCTCCTGGTGGGCTTCGGATACATCATGTATGGGACGTTCATCGTCGCCTATGCGGTCGAGGAGATCGGGCTTTCGGGAAAAGAGGCCGGGCTGATCTGGTCGGTCTTCGGACTTTTTGCGGTGGCCGGGTGCTTCTTCTGGGGCATGGTTTCCGATCATCTTGGAAGAAAATCCATGACCATCGTCTCTCTCCTTTTGCTGTCCGCCTCGATCCTCCTGTCCATCCTCTGGAAGGACAAAACCGGCCTTCTGATTTCCGCCGCCCTGTTTTCTTTCACGTTCAACGGTCTGATCACGCTGATCGCCTCGATGTTCGGGGATTACATCCCCATATCAAAAATAGGCCGAATATTCGGCATTTCCACGTTGATACACGGAGTGGGGCAGGCCGCGGGCGTCGCCCTCGCCGGCTATCTGAAAGACCTCACCGCAACCTTCGTGGTCCCTTTTCTGCTGTCGGCGCTGATCATCGGGATCTGCCCCGTTTTCCTGCTGTCCCTGAAGGAACGGAAGGGGCGCCGTTAGAAAACCTCAATTGACTTCTCCGTCCCTTTTCCTTAAGATACTCCGGTCGCCGGCGTCTGCGATCCCGGTTACCCCGGGGTCCGGAACGGCCGGCAAACACCCCGGTTCGGCCCGGATGGAGGAAGCCACCATGAAAATCTACTTCGGGGGACGCGCAATCTGATGGGGAGGATGCCTCAAAAACCCACAATCCCGGCCGAGCCCCCCCCCAAGGTTTCCACACAGGCCTCGGGGTACCTCCTGACCGGAGGAGGACATCTCTTTTTTACAGGCATCCTGCTTCTGGCCGTCTGGTACGGCAAGGAGGCGCTCGCGGTCCTCGCCAGCCTGATGCTGGCCGCCGCCCTCTTCTCGCGGGGGTGGAGCCGGCTGTCGCTTGCGGGTGTCCGCGGCCGGCTTCTGTTGGCCGAGCGGCGCGCCTTTCCCGGCGACGTCCTGTCCGGCCGGGTCCGCCTCGTCAACCGCAAACCCTTGCCGCTTCCCTGGGTTGCGTTGGAACAGGCCCTCCCCGCGGAGCTTACCCCCGTTTTGACCCATTCCTCCGGCGGTACATTCGGAGACGGGACGCTGCGCTACGCGGCGTCCCTCGGCTGGTACCAGGCCCTCCAGTGGCGGATCGGTTTTGCGTGCACCAGGCGGGGCTACTTTCCGCTTCCCCCCCTGACCCTGACCTCCGGGGACCCCTTCGGATTTTACACCCGGCAGGCGGTGATGCCGCCGGACGATCACGTCCTGGTCTATCCGCGGCTCATCCCCATCGGGGAACTCGGCATCCCCTCCTGCTACCCCGCGGGGGATGAACGGACCGAAAGCCGCCTCTTTCCCGATCCGACCCGGACCGTCGGGGTGCGGGACTACCGGCCGGGGGACCCGCTCAGGGCCATACACTGGAAGGCGAGCGCCCGGCAGCGGCGGCTTCAGGTGAAGGTCTTCGAAGCCGCCACGACCCGGAAGATCGCCCTTTTTGTCGCTGTCAACTCTTTCGGGCCGGGTGCGGCCGGGCCGGAAGGTGATTTCGAGTTTGCCCTGAGCGTTGCGGCCTCCTTGGCCTACGACGCGATCGGACGGGGGGCGTCCGTGGGGCTGTTCGCAAACTCCCGTCTTGCCGATACCGGCCAGCCGGCTTCCCTCGATCCGGCCGGAGGTCAGGCCCGCCTCACGGCCATCCTGGAGACGCTCGCGAAGGTCACGCCAGCGGCGAGCGGCCTTTTTGCCCCGTTCCTGAAGGAAGAGCTCCGAATGCTCTGTGCGGGAACGACGCTCGTCTTCATCCTCTCGAGCCTTCCCGCGACCCTCCCTCCGCTGTTGGAAGGGCTGAAGCGGGCCGGCAGCCCCCTGATCCTCCTTTGGATCGGGGAGGGCGATCCGGGACCCCTTCCCGCGCAGATCCCCTGTCACAGGCTCCGCCGCCCGGCGGAAAGGTGTGCTGCGGAAGGGCGGAATGGGAAGGGGAACGGCGGGACATTGGGGGATCAGCCCGAAACCGGGGAAGAGGCGGCGGACGGGGCCGCCGGCGGAGAGGATATCCGATGAACGGGCGCCTCCTCACCCCGGGTATCGTGATCGCCGGCCTGGAGGCCTGCTGGCTTTACGCCCTCCTGCACCTTCTGCACGAAAAAATCGGCGCCGCCGCCCCGGGTGCGGGAATACTCGGCTTCTACGCCCTTTCCTACGCCTACCATGCCTGGATCCCCTGGCCGCGCCGCCGCCGGCTCCTCCGCGAACTGACCGGCAGGTCTCCTCACGACGGCTGCAGCCGGCGGCCTCTGGTTCATGGGCCGCCGTCTGGGCAGCCTCGGGACCGACTTTGCCCTCTGCCTCGGCGAGTTCCAGTTCGGCCTCGCGATGCTCATGACCATCTATTACGCGGACGCCCAGTTCGGGATCCCTCTCGGACCGCTCCTTCCCCTGACCGTCCTTTACTTTGTCCTCGGCCTCACGGGTCTCTCGATTTCCCGCGAGGAGGTGGGAACGGGACACACCGACGGGGCGCCGCAGAGAGGCCGTTTCGGTCCCCTCGCGGCAAGCCTGGGCATCATCCTGCTCATGGCCTTCTGGATCTTTTTCGTGATAACACCCGATCTGCTGGCGCGGGGGCTTTCCGTCATCGTGGAGATCGGCAGGGCCTTTATCCGGGTCCTCGCCTGGCTCATCGGGTTTCTGGCCAGCCTGTTTCCGGCGCCGGACACCGGGCCGATCCAGACCCCGCCGCCCATGGGGTCGCCCAAGCATGGCGACGCCCTTGACCTGGCGCATTGGCTGGTGATGCCCGAGTCGGTACGGATGGTGGGACGGATCCTGGTGGGCGCGGCATGGATTATCCTCTTTTTGCTTCCGCTGTGGAGGATTTCGACCGATATCCTCCAGTGGCTCCGAAAGCGTGCCGGCTTTACGCAGGGATCGGAGAGCGAGGCGCTGAAGGGGGCTTTCCGGGAAGATCTCCTGCGGATCATTGGGGCGATACGGGAGAAGTTTCTGGCGCTGGTCCGCTGTTTCCGGCCGCGGGCGGGCCGGGCGGCGCTCGACTTCGGGACGGCCGGCGTCCGCCAGGCGTACCGCCTTCTCCTCGGCTGGGCGGCTGCGGCGGAATGCAGGCGGGATTCCACACGGACGCCGGACGAGTATCTTGTGGCGCTTGAGGCATGGCTTCCCGAGGCACGAGGCGAGTTCGCCTTCATCACCGGACAGTACGTTCGGGCGCGCTACGGCCCGGGGCCGGTGGAGGAGGGGACGCTGCGGGAGCTGGATCTCTGTCTCCGGACGATCCGGCGCCTCCGAAGGAAAAAGGGCCGCCGGCGGATCCGGTAAAATGGGCTTTTGCCCATCCCGGTTTTGTGTTCCGGGCGGGCAATTCGGGGAATGTATGGCATCAACGGGAGGCGGACGGATGGATGAAGAGCGGAGAGACGCATCACCGGAAGCGGGGCGAATCCAAGAGGCAGCGGAGCGGTTCACGGCAAACGTGGAGAGGGTTCTCGTGGGGAAGGAGGAGACGGTCCGGTTCATCTTCGTGGCGCTTCTGTGCGAGGGCCACGTTCTCATTGAGGATGTCCCGGGCGTCGGGAAGACCCTCCTGGCCCGGGCCGCCGCGCGTTCCCTGGCATGCAGCTTCCGGAGGATCCAGTGCACGCCGGATCTTCTTCCCTCCGACATCATGGGCCTTCAGTACTTCAACCCGAAGACCTCGGAATTCGAGTTCCGGCCGGGGCCGATCGTGGCGAACATCGTCGTGATCGACGAGATCAACCGGGCGATGCCGCGCACCCAGTCGGCGCTCCTGGAATGCATGCAGGAGAGGCAGATCACCGTCGATCTGGCGACGCTGCCCCTGCCGCGGCCCTTCCTGATTATGGCCACGCAGAACCCGATCGAGTTGGAGGGGACCTTTCCCCTGCCCGAGGCGCAGCTCGACCGCTTCCTGATTCAGGCTGGCCTCGGCTATCCCTCGGTGGACGAGGAGGGGGCCATCCTGACCCGTTTCGGCCGGGAGAACCCCCTGGACACCCTGGAGAGCGTCCTTGCGGGCGCCGAACTGATCGACCTCCAGAAGGTCTGCCGCCGGATTTTTGTGGAGCCGTTGGTCGCCGCTTATCTCATTGCCGTGGCCCGGGCGACGCGGGAGCACCTGGATATCAGGCTGGGGGCGAGCCCGCGCGCGTCGCTGGGGCTGCACCAGGCCGCCCAGGCCCTGGCGGCGATCCGGGGCCGGAACTACGTTATCCCCGACGACGTGAAGACGCTCGCCGTCCCCATCCTTGCCCACCGCCTCATCCTGAAGCCGGAGGCCCGTCTCCGGGGCCGCACGGAGCCGGCCGTCGTCAAGGAGATTCTGGAGACCGTTCCCGTCCCGGTGGAGTGAAGCCGGACCGTTCCCGTCCGGGCATTCCTCCTTCAATGTGGATGCCCTCGTAAAAAGTAAATTGTTCCCCTCCCCCGGCGGGAGGGGATTGAGGAGGAGGGGAATTCGGACTTTTTGCGGAGCCGTCAAGATTACGTTATCGCAGTTTAACCGGTGTGGATCGAAGAGGATCCTGCCCGATAGGACGCACAGAAAGTCCGGGGGATTTCATGCGATTCATAGCCACGGGTTTTTCGGGCTATCACGCGAAATGGTCCCGGTGGCGCTGCCAGTTTTCGAGGTAGGGCCTGGAGAGTTCCTTCGAGCGGATGATCAGGAGGTTCTCCGCGTTCTTCTCCTCGGCCGCCTTCGTGAAGTTGAACGAGCCGGTGATCACGACCGCCCGGTCGATGAGGATGATCTTGTTGTGGGCGATGGCGTGCTTGTCGTCGATGTAGGTCGGGATGCCGGAGTTCGTCAGAAAGGAGGCCGACGAGTACTTCTGGGTCTTCTGGCTTTTGTCGAGAATCGCCTGGACCTTCACGCCGCGCCTGTGGGCCTTGAGCAGGGCCTTGGCGATCGGGGCGGAGGTGAAGGAGTAGGCCTGGACGAGGATCTCGGAGCGAGCCCGGTCGATCTCCCGGACGATCGCGTCCGTTGCGCCGTTGTTGGGGCTGAAATAGACCTCGACCGGGGCGTGGCCGATGTCCACGTCGAGGGCCAAGGCGGCGGGGCCGCAGAGAAGAAGGACGAAGAAGAGGACGACGCAGGCCGGGATGAGACGGCGCATACGGGCTCCGAAGCTCGGGGACGCAGAAAGAATCCTCAGGCCGAAACCCGTTTTCAAGACGCGGTGGAGCTGGAACCTCATCGGTAACGATCACCTCGGGGGCTTTTGCAGGTCCCCCGCCTTTCTCCCCGGGAAGTGTCGATAGAAACCGCGCTATCGCGGGCAGGCGGTCCTTCTATTATGTTTCCGCCCTCGTGTCAAGGGTCAGTCGACCCTTGAATCCATCCATCATATCGAATAGGATGACCATAATAATCATAGGGAGGCATACGGAAGATCAAGACCCTTTCCTTGTGATTTCGGTGGTCGCAGCCTCGCCGAGCATCGAGAAGATCCGTTCCCGGTCGGTCATTCAGACGCCGCTTTCCCTTTCGGCGTGACCCAGCATGCATCATAGGGATCACCCGCCACGGTTCCTCCCAATCCGGTTTCGGCCATGCCTTTCTGGCAGAGCGTGCCCAGCACCGCCTTGTCCGTTTCGAAGTGGCAGACCTTGTCAATCCATGTAGCGCGTTTTTAGGGACAATTCGCGCTTGCAGTCCGCCATCGAAAACCGTATGCTCGCCGCCATGGCCGAAGCCCTGCAAAATGTCGTTGCGATGTTCCTGATCATGGCGGCGTCCTACGTCTTCATGAAGAAGTCGCCCTACCCGGTGGAGGTGGTCAACAACCTTGTTTTTAACTTCTTTCTGCCCGTCACCGTCTTCCACTCCATCACCGGCCTGCAAAAGATCCCCGCTGGAGAGTTGCTGGTCATGGCGGCCGCCGGATTTACCGCGACGTATGTCATGGTCCTCTTTTCCGCAGGCGTTGCCCGGGTGTGCGGTATCCGGGATCAGTTCCGGAAGACCTTCATTTTAGGAGCGACTTACGGAAACCATGTCTTTCTTGGGTTTCCCATCTGCTATGCTTTTCTGGGCGAGCGGGGGATGGTTCTGGCGATGTTCTTCACCATCGGCGGTTACTTCTTCCTGTATGGGGTGGGAACTTACATCATGACCGGCCGCGTGACGCTGGCCGCCATTTTCAAAAATCCCCTGATCCTGGCCATGGGCGCGGGCTGCCTATGCGTCGCGCTCCATTTCTCCATCCCCTCCTTTCTGTACCATACCTTCTCCCTGATGAACACGGCCACCTTCCCCCTTTCGATGATGGTGGTGGGCGGCGGATTGAAATTGCGGTTTTTCACCGATTTAAGAAAGATATTGTACACCGTGTGCGCCTCGGTCATCAAGCTGGCCATCGTGCCGCTCGCGGGCTGGGGGGTTGGCCTGGCGGTGGGCCTCACCCACGATCAGCTTGCGATCTGCGTCCTGCAGTCGGCGATGCCCACCGCCGTCCTGGTCACCATTTTTTCGGTGAAGTACGACGCCGATCCCGTCTTCAGCAACGCGATTGTCTCCCTCACGACGCTTGCCTGCATGGGGACGATCCCGGTATTGTTCTTCCTGCTGAAGTAGGGGGGTGGATCCAGAGACGATTCCTATCGGGTGAGATCATCCGCGGGGGAGGAGGCGCAGCGGTTCGCCGACCGCTTGCCAATACGGCAGAGCAACGAACAGCACAACCAGATAGGCGGCAAGCGTCATCCACAACCCGAAACGGAAGATTTCCGCCGCCGTGAGATGGCCCCGCTCATAGACCACCAAGGACGAGGCGCTCTGCGCCGGGTAGTACAGGACGGCGTCGCCGGCGATCATCACCGCAAGGCCGCAGATGACGGGGTTTAGCCCTGTGGCCGCGCCGATCGACATGGCGATCGGAATGGTCGTCGCCAGAAAACCGGTGATGTTGGGGATGAGCAGACGGATCGGTGCGGCGGCCAGGAGCAGCACGACCACGACCAGGACGGGCTGCTGCGAAAAGGCCGGCATGCCGCGCACGGTGATCTCCGCGATCCAGGCGCTGGCGCCGCTGCTGCTGAGCGCGCGGGCCAGCGACAGCGAGGATGCAAGCACGAAGAAGTTGGCCCAGCCAAAACCCTTCTCGAACTCCTTCCAGGTGAGCACCCCGATGCCCGGCGTCAGCAGGCAGGCCCAGGCGAGGATCGCCGGCAGGGCCGGGTTCCAGTGATGCCACGCATCCGTGAGCCACAGCAGCGAAGCCCCGATGGTGATCACGAGCGTCCGGATCTCCTTTCCGGTGAGAGGCTTCGGTTCGGCGGCCGGCAGCGATGACAGCGGCGTGTCGAACCCCTTGCGGTACAGCAGATAAATCAGGACGGCGCCGAGGGCGAGCAGGACTCCGTAAGGCACAATCATGAGCGTCAGCCAGCGGCCCCAGGAGATTCCGCCGATCAGAGAGGCGGCCAGGACCGGCGTGATCCCTCCCGTCAGCAGGACGGTGGAGGCGAGCCGGTTGATGGAGTTGAGCGCCAGCATGATCGCCTTGGCGAGGGGGGCGCCCCGGGGTATATGGCCGAGATCCAGCGCCTGTTCATAGACGAAAACGAGGATGCCCGTGCGGGTCGTTGCCGAGGGGAGAAGAATCGTGAGCAGCGGAAAGGACAGCAACATTTGCAGGTAAAGGGCCCGCGAGCGCCCTCGGCAGCGCCGGAGAAAGAAACGCGCCACCCGCTCGGCCAAACCGCTCCGCAATACCGCCAGGCCGATGGTCAGCACGCCGATCAGGAAGTAGGCCACCGGTTCGGCGAAACCTACCAGCGCTTCCGGGAACCCCGGTACGCCCCCGGAGAGCGCGAGAGCGATGACCAACAGGATCCCGGTCACGGCCGCGGGAATCGCATCGGTGCACCACAGGCCGATCGCCATTACGGCCACAGCCAGCACGCGCTGTCCCGCCACGGAGAGACCGGCAGGCGTCGGCAAGGCCATCAGGGCCACAGACAATCCGGCCATAAAAACGGTGATCAGGAGCGCCCGCCATTCCCCCTTCACGGCGTCGGGCCCGTTGTCTCCGGTCGGATGATCTACGCCTCTTTGTGTCGATTCCATGGGATCTGCCGTAAGGGTCCTATTTCGGATCGCATCCGTGATCGAAGAAGCCCGCCGGAAGAAGGTCACGCCAACAAGAGATGCGACCTTTTCGGCGGCGGGGATCATTCCAGAACACGGGATCCGTGTCGAGATAATGGAGGGAGGTGAAAACGACGCGGCCGCATCCGGCCTTCGCGGGGATCGCCCCGGTCATGCCCGCCTTCAATCCCTGTCCGCCGCCTCGCCGCAACTCCGGCAGCGCTTCGCCCCTCTGAAAAGGGCGTTTCCGCA
Source organism: Syntrophaceae bacterium (assembly GCA_003141195.1). Lineage (GTDB taxonomy): Bacteria > Desulfobacterota > Syntrophia > Syntrophales > UBA5619 > UBA5619. The sequence continues at coordinate 16,599 of PLLC01000097.1, read as the reverse complement.
GCGGGGGCAGCGGTAGCGCTTCTCCTCCTCCCCCATCCAGCGATCGGTTCCCAGCTCCCGCCAGGCGGGAATGGAGCGGAGGATGACCCTTTTGCCGACGGGAAAGGGAAAGGCGTCGATGTGCCCGCAGGGAAAATCGGCGCACTGGTGGCAGCCCGCGATCCCCTTTTGGGCGGTGCAGGCCTTGATCGGGCAGACGCGGCAGTAGAGAAAGACGTTGTCCGAAAGACAGCCTTTGCAATGGAGCTCGTCCATGCCGACGCCGTAGAGACCGGTCAGGCGCTCCTTGAACTTGAGGTTGTCGTCCCGGTGGGCGATGTAGATCGCGCACACCCCGCAGTACAGACCGCACGGCGCGGCCAATTGCCCCTTCTGCGTTTCCATGGTCCCTCCTTCTATCTACCCCTCACCACCGCCCTTTTATAAAAAATTCTGGTTCATCCGCACTTGGACGTCTAATAAAACGATGTTGCTTGCTATTTACTCGATCGAGTACGCTCCACTGCACGGACGTACGGCGATGGGCTTTCTCTTCTCATAATGATGTGACATCCGGTTCCCCGACTGTCTCCCGCGTCAAAGCGCTGATCAATTCTGGCAATGATTTCTTTCAAAAGCGTCGCCGCCTCCGCATTTTCCGAATCTAAGGTCAGGATTTCCTGCAATCCCCATCCGGCATAATCGAGATCATCCATACCATCGGGACTGAGAACCATTTTTACAGACTTGATCCTTGATTCGCTTTTTAGCATAGCAATCTTAGCCTTGTGTGTGTCTGATCATTCTCTTTTATTGCGAGTCGCTGTATTGCCCAATTTAAATCTGAGTTTGAAAGGAAATAATAGACTACATAGCTCGTTCGAACTGCAAATCGGTATTGGCCTTTAAATTGTTCAGAAAAATTCTGGATCATGTCGTCTACTGCTTGACCCATCTGGTAATGTTGAAAGAGAATGATTGTTGCACTTTTTTTCAGCAACCTTGTAATTTCACATTTATAAACATATTTGCTTGATCTACTTCTACCTTCCGGACAATATGGAACTTCATATCCATTATCTGGATCGAGAAAAACGATTTGATCCTTGCCGGCCATTGAAATTACTTCATTGGAAATAGCTTTTCTCTTCGCCCAATCATCAATTGGTTGTTTTTCATAATGAACCACATCGCCAAGCCAGCCTTCGATATATGATACATTTCGCCAACCATTTGATAAACAAGTAGATAAGTGGTCCCACAATTTCCTGTCAAGGTGGGCGTTATGCTGTGATTGTAAATAGTTTAGCATTCTGCGATCAATTTCACTATCTTCCTTGGTTAACATCCAATAAATAATCTTTGGGATATCAAGAAATTGCCTTAAGATGCAATACTTTGTATAGTCTTTAACATCGGCGAAATATTGGTTTTTCATTTTATTATCTTTCCAAGCAACAAAATCAGGATATCAAATGGGTGTTGATTTCCAATTCAAAATTCCTAAGTGTCAGACACACACTTTTTGTATAAACAAATTGTTGTCATTCATACTGGTTTGTGAAATCCACTCCTGTGAAGGTGATTCCGCAATACAAATCCAGTGTTTTTCTTCCGAACAGTCAGACAGTTGCTCCCAAGCTTTGTTGAACAGTTCTGACTTTATCGATGCTGTTTTGAGTGATTGTTTACTGAACACCATAATAACTGATAGTGGTGGGACTGCTATTTCTTCCTTCAGCCAGGGCTTCATTGAATAAGATGTGAACGAGAAATCCCTTCGATTCTCTCTGATTGAAACGGCATGACCGGACAATTGAAACTCCTCTTTAAAAAAAACAATCGCCCACGGCCACACACCATTTTTTCTTAGAGTAATATCGGTATTTCGAAAAAACTCCCAACTATTCCTTTCATACTTCTGTAAGATTTTATCGAGGATATCACAGGTATCTGAATCAATTTCAGTGACAAGCTCAGAAGAGGTGATTCTACCGTCAGTTGCATCTCTCCCGGTCAATTCCAATAAATAAAATTCGTAGCATTTATTCATCGTAGTCCATTCAAGGTAACGCAAGAAATGGCAAGAATTATTCTTTAGCTGAGACGAATATATCGGTTTCTCCCGATACGTCAAGGTGATGTTTATTTTCTCCGTTTACCGCCTGGTTTCCCAATGGTGCCACATTATTCAACCTTGTATCCGTTGGCCCCATGTCCCAACATAGAATCGCTCACACATATTTAAGTCGTTCATACCACATTATCGAGGAAACAACATCAAGGATAACTGATTGAAATCATGCATTTTCATCGAGGTTGATGTTTTGTGGATAACAGGAAGCACGCATCAACCGGATGAACCTTATTTTCTCAGCACCGCTCCTTTCAGGTTATGGGTGCTGTGGATCAGACGGGAGAGTCAATAATGTAAATCATCATTTGCAGATTAGCTTTAAATATGTAAAGTCGAATTGACATCTCTGAGGTTGCCCATGGAAGTTTTTACGGAAAAAATTCCCCTCTAACTGTTCGGTTTTCTCTACTGATTCAGGCAGGGGCCGTCAGCCTGGGTCCGGCCTGCCAATCCCTGCAAAAACCCCTTACTTCTCGAAAAAGAAGGTGTAGTCGCGGTAGCAGCGGCCCTCGGTGTGCATCATGCACCCGGTCACCTTCGGCTCTGCTTCATACCGGACGCCCAAGGTGTCGAACCAGCCTTCCACGCGGGCCATGATGCCGCATTCGTATCGGTCGATGACGCCCAGCGCCTTGATACCTTCATAGGCGAAGCACCGGTGCCAGACGGCGGAGATGCGATTCATCCCCTTCGACTCGAAGGAGTACTTCATGAAGTCGCCCGTGAAGGTGCCCATGGCCGTTTGAAAGAACTCCCAGAATTCCGAGAATGCTTCAAACTGGTCCACGCCGATCGCCTTCTTCAGCCGCCGGCTCTCCACCGCGGCCACGGCCTTGACGGCTGCCCGGTTGATCCGGTTCGTCTTTTCGATGCCGCACTCCTGCAGGCAGTAGTAGAACCACATGGCGTCGTGCGTCATCCAGCACTTGATGAGCAGTTCCTTGAGTGCCTTCATCTCCAAGGGCGTCTTGTCCATTTTCTCCTCCTGTGCCGCCTTCGGAAAGGACATAAATGTTTTCGTTTCACCCACGCCGGGTGTCGAGGTCAGTCGAACCACTCCGGTTTCATCTGCACCGTGATCCCGTCGCCGCTCTCCTTCAGGCGGGCGGCGAGACCCCGGACCTTCGGAAGCTCGTAGGCGAAGAAGTAGCGGCAGGTGTGGATTTTCCCCCGGTAGAAGTCGGCGTCGGCTGCGTCGGTGCTCGCCCCGAGGGCCTTTGCTGCCGTGACGGCCTGGAGGATCCACTGCCAGCCAATGGCGACGATCCCGAAGAGTTCGAGGTAGAGCGTCGCGTCGGCGAGGAAGGGTTCGATTTCGCCCTTCATTGCGAGGCCCGTCAGTGACGCGGTGACCTCCTTCAGGGTTTCCACGGCTTCGGCGAGGGCCTGGGCGCAGGCATCACACTCCGGGATCGCCCGCCCGCCCGCTACGGCCTTCTCGATCTCGGCGAGGTAGAGGAAGAGGGCCTTCCCGTTTTTCATGACCACCTTCCGGCCCAGCAGGTCCATCCCCTGGATCCCCGTCGTCCCCTCATGGATCGAGTGGATCCGGACGTCGCGGTAGTACTGCTCCAGAGGGAACTCGTCGCAGTAACCGTAGCCGCCCAGGCACTGGAGCCCCTGGCTGACCGACAGGATCCCCATCTCCGACGGGTAGCTCTTGGCGATGGGTGTCAGGAGGTCGAGAAGCAGCTCGTACTTTTCCTTCTCCTCGCCTTCGGTCACTAGGGCGAGGTCCACGTAATGCGAGCACTGGAAGATGAGGGCGAGCGACCCCTCCACGACGGCCCGCTGGAAGAGGAGCATCCGCTTGACGTCGGCGTGCCTGATGATCGGGATCTGCGGCGCCAGGGGGTCCTTCCCGGTGACGGGCCGCCCCTGCGGGCGCTGTCTGGCGTATTCGAGGGAGGCGTAGTAGGCGGCCGATGCGATCGCCGCGGCCCCCATCCCCACCTCGACCCGCGCCTCGTTCATCATCTGGAACATATAGCGGAGCCCCTTGTGAGGTTCGCCGACGAGCCAGCCCCGGCAGTCGTCGTTGTCGCCGAAGACAAGCTGGGTGATCGGTGCGCCGCGGTAGCCGAGCTTGTGATAAATCCCGATACAGGCGACATCGTTCCCGGCGAGGCCGCCCTGGCCGTCCGGGCGCTTCTTCGGGACGACGAAGAGCGAGATCCCCTTCACACCGGGGGGCGCCCCTTCGATCCGGGCCAGCAGGAGGTTGACCACGTTTTCCGTCGATTCGTAGTCGGCGCAGGAGATGAAGATCTTCTGCCCCTTGATTTTATAAAAGCCCTCCGCCGTCGGCAAGGCCGTCGCCGCGAGGTCGGTGAGCGACGAGCCCGCCTGCGGCTCGGTGAGGGCCATCGTCCCCTGCCAGGCCCCGGCGAACATCTTTGGAACGTAGGTCTCGATGAGCTCCTTCGCGCCGAAGGAGAGGATCAGGTGGGCCGCGCCGGCTGTGAGGAAGGGGTAGGCGTAGGCGGAATAGTTTGCCGCCGAGAAGATCCCCCGGAAGGCGGTCATGATCGTGGTCGGGATCTGCTGGCCGCCCAGCTCATACGGGGCCTGGGCGCCGATCCAGCCCCCTTCGCCGCAGGCCTTCATGACCTGCGCCACGACCGGGTGGACGAAGACCTTCCCGTCCCGGAACTCCGGCGGTTTCTTGTCCATCTCTCCCAGGACGGGGAAAAGCATCCCCCGGCTCATCCGCATGGCCGTTTCCAGGACCATGTCGAAGGTCTCTTTGCCGTGGTCGGCGAAATAGGGATACTTCGTCAGCGCCGCCGCGTCGAGCTGTTCGTAAAGCAGGAATTGCAGGTTCCGCAGACTGATGAATTTTTCCGCCATGGTATCCTCCTCTTTCCCCTTCAGTGAGCGGGTCGATATGCCGGACCGCTTGACGATTGGGCCAACAGTTGGCCTATGCCACGGTTGTCCCTCTTCCCGTTATCGCCTCCGTCGCCGGCGGCCGCAGTTTTTATAAGAGGCTTCATAGAATGAAGCGGTTTTTCTTGTCAATGAAATATCTTGCGAATGATTTAAAAATCATCGAAATGGGTTAGGATTGAATCCCGCAAAGAGGGCAAACCGCCGCAGACGACCGACCCGGATCTGCGGCATGATCACAGAATCCATTTCGTAATCATGAAACCATACAAAGACAACTTGACATAGATATCAATACGGGAAAGGCTAAAGCAATGAGCATTCAACTGCCTACCTTAAACAAAGCATTTGGCGATTTTCGCCATTATGTATCCTTTCAAAAAGTATTCCTCGTGAATAAAAACCAAAGTGTTGACAATTCTTAGTCATTATGAAACATTGCCGTTGCCAACCATATTACCTGTAATTTTTTAGAGGATTACCCATGCCCAGAAATGAGCACCAAACGAGAGTCGATCTGATCAATCCGATTTTGCATGACTTGGGCTGGGTCGATACCCTGATCCGTGAGGAAAAGACGCCTGGCGGGACGGACATCATTGACGGCAAACCAGTGAAGCGCAAAGGAAGAACGGATTATTTACTGTGCATCCCTGTCGTTGAAGGAAAACCACCTCTGGCAGTAGCCGTACTTGAGGCCAAGGCGGAAGATAAGCTTCCTTCCTTGGGCATTCAGCAGGCAAAAAGTTACAAGAAGCGGTTCAATGTCCCGTTTGTTTTTTCCACAAACGGCAACCTTTATGCCGAATATGCCGATGACACCGGATTGATCAAGGACTCCCTGCATCTCACCGGTTTCCCTTCCCCGGAGGAGATCAAGCAGAGATACGAGGCATTGAAGGGGATTCAGGTCACAGCGAAGGATTGTCTGCCTTTGCTTATGCCATACAAAGGGGGCGAGGCCGCCCGCTATTACTTCCAGGATGCGGCGATTCGTGCGGCTCTGGAAAAGATCGCCACTGGTGAAAAAAGGGTTTTGCTATCTCTGGCAACCGGCACGGGGAAAACCATCATTGCCACGCAATTGCTCTACAAGCTGGCCATGGCCGGAGGACAGATGAGACGCGCCCTCTTTCTCTGCGACCGCGACGAGTTGCGCACCCAGGGGATGGGAAAGTTGCATGGCGTCTTCGGAGATAACGCCCAGATCGTCACCACCCAGGACCCTCAGGAAAACGCCAAGATTCTGGTCGCCACCTACCAGACCCTGAACGTCACGGAAGAGGATAACGAACCACACTTCTGGCGGGAGAATTACCCGAAAAACCATTTCAGCCACATCATCATCGACGAATGCCACCGGGGGGCCTGGGGAAAATGGAGCGTGATTCTGCGGGACAATCCCGATGCGGTCCACATCGGTCTGACTGCGACCCCGCGCATTGTGGCCGGCGGCAAGAAGGACGCCAAGGGACGCAAAGACGATGAGGAGATCACGGCGCACAACATTAAATATTTTGGTGAGCCGGTCTATGAATATTCCATCGGTACAGGCCAGGATGACGGCTATCTTGCCGCCTGTGAGATCATCCGGCGGACCGTGGATCTGGACAAAAAAACAATCACCAGGGAAGACATACAAAAACGCTCGGCCTTCGATCCCTATACCGGCAGGAGGGTCAACCCCGGCGAGATCGAAGACAAATATACCGCCAAGGATTACGAAGTCAGCCTGATGCTCGACGACCGCGTTAAGGCCATGTCGGAAGACCTGTTTCAGCACTTTCTCGACACTGGCGGGCCGCACCAGAAGACGATCATCTTCTGTTCCCGCGACAATCACGCCAACCAGATCATGATTGCGCTGAACAACATCTACAGTGCCTGGTGCCAGGATAACCATCGCACTCCCAAGGAGAACTACGCCTTTCAGTGCACCGGCAATCCGGACCTGCGACCGGCAGCCAAGGATATGATCCCGGACCTCCGAGGCTCGAAGAATTCCCATTTCATCGCCGCCACCGTGGAACTCCTCTCTACCGGTGTGGACATTCCCAATCTGGATAACGTGGTCTTCTTCCGCTATATCGAGTCCCCCATCAGTTTTTACCAGATGGTGGGCCGGGGGACGCGGACCGGCGAGCCGCGCGGCTCCAAGGCCATGTTCCGCCTTTATGACTACACCAACGCCACACGCCTCTTCGGAGAAGAATTTATCAGCAAGGCCAGACCCACTCCGCCGGATGACAGCGGAGCAGAGGGTGTCGAATCGCCGGGGGCGGATTACGGTAAGCCGCAGCCGAAACGAAAGATCATCCGGATTGGGGAGAAACAGTTCACCATACAGATCGAAGGGAACGGTCATTCGATTCTGTGTGAGGAGGACGGCAAAGAAGTGCTGGTGCCAGTGGAGGAATACAAACAGCGCTTGGCCACCAGGCTGGTCGAGGAAGCACCCAGCGTTGAAGATTTGCGGAATACCTGGGTCCAGCCGGAACAACGGGGGCAACTGCTGGTCAGCCTTCCCGGCGGCGAAGGGGCGGTCCGATTGATCCGGGAATTGGAGGACGAAAGGGAGTGCGATCTGTTCGATGTGCTGGCGGAGTTGGGGTATGGACTGCCGCCGAAATCCCGCCTGGAACGGGCCGCGGCGTTTTCGTACAAGAACAAGGTCTGGTTGCGTGGGTTCCCGGAACGGACCGGCAAGGTGCTGACGTCCATTGCGCGGCAGTTTGAAAAGGGCGGCATCGAGGAGTTGGAAACGACGCACCTGTTCGATGAGGATGAGGTGGTGCAGAGCGGCGGTTTTGAAGCACTCGCTGGGCTGAGCCTGCTCCCGCAGGTACTCGTTCAGGAGACAAAGGCGAGGTTGCTGGCGTGATAAACGGCGGAAATCGTATGCTGCCGAAGGGCTGGACTTGGGTAAAACTTGGGCGTATGGGTAAACTGACCCAGGGCGGCACCCCAAGTACGGATGTCGCGGAGTTTTGGAACGGCAAAATACCCTTCATTACGGGTGCCGATGTGACCAATCTGTTTGTTGCAAATGCCAGGTCATATCTAACTTCGAGAGGTATAGATTCGGGCAAGACCCAAAAATGCGAAGAAGGCGATTTACTGATAGTTTCACGAACACGGGTTGGCAGGATTGGCATAGCTGCGACAACTTTAGGCATCAGTCAGGATGTGAGTGCCATAAAACTTAAAGAACGCTATCATAATAAATATATAGCCATCTATCTTTCATCATTGCCGAAATATCTTCAAGAATCGAGTCAGGGGGCTATCATCAAGGGTCTAACCAGAGGTTTTCTCGAGAACCTGGAGATCCCTGTTCCTCCGACAATTGATGATCAATTCACCATTGCCAACAAACTTGAAAAGAGAGCGATAAATATCGAAGAAATGCGTCGGGCAGCACTTCTGCAGAAAGAAGCAGCCGAAGCCATGTCGGGCGCGATTTTGAGAGAGTTGTTTTCTTTTAAAGATGGCGAGAGGTTGCCTCAAGGATGGAAATGGGCAAAGACTGTTGATGTGTTGGACAATTCGCTCAAGAGTCCAATTAGAATGGGACCGTTTGGGAGTCAACTAACCAAAGACGAACTGGTTTCCGATGGCGTTTTTGTTCTTGGCATTGAGCATGTATTGAATAATAAGTTTGACGACAGTGGCTACAAATTCATAACCAACGAGAAATTTCAGCAACTCAAGGGTTTTCAGGTCAGACCAGGCGATGTCCTGATGACCATGATGGGGACTATTGGTAGAACCGCCGTCGTGCCGGAGGGGATGAGACCGACTATTATCAGTTCCCATCTGCTTAAAATGACCTTGCGGAAGGATGTCTACCCTGACTATATCGCCTGGGTACTCTCCAATTTATCACCTGCTTACAGACAAGTACATGCTGAATCGCAAGGTGCAATCATGCAAGGACTCAATACAGGGATAATCAAGAAACTGGTTTTCCCGCTTCCATCAAACTTTGATGAGCAGGCTGCCATTGTCAGAACACTTGAGCGGAAAATGACAAATGTTGAAAAACTTCGTATGACAGCAAGGCAGCAACTGGAGGCCATCGAGGCCATGCCTGCCGCAATGTTGAGAGAGGTCTTCGATTTTAATGCCGAAACAGGAGCGGCTATCTGAATGGCAAAGAGTAAGAAAAACGGTACAAACGGCAATGGCAAGAAAATAGGCACCCAGGCGGCGATGGACAAGGCGGTCAAGTCCATTTGCGACATCCTTCGCCGGGACAAGGCAAAAGGATCGCGGTTGTATGTGCCGGAGTTGACTTGGATGTTTTTCCTCCGTTATCTGGACTTGATTGAACAGGAGGAGCAAACCAAAGCGGCGGCGCTGGGGGTGCCATTCCGGGAGACACTGGAATCTCCTTACCGCTGGCAGGATTGGGCTACAAAAGCGCCCAGGGATAAAGACGTGCAAGGCGGCAGTCACACCGGCTGGAAACGGCAAGAATTGACCGAGAGCGCCATGGGTGATTTCCTCAAGTTCGTCAACGACGCGTTGTTTCCCTATCTGAAAGCGTTGAAAGACCAACCGGGCGCGACCAACAAGCAGAAGGTCACCTCCGAGATCTTCATCAGCAAGGAAAAGACCGTCGTCGCCAGTGAAACCAATCTCCTCAATGCTTTGGACAAGGTGCATGAACTGACGTCAGCCGATATCAGCGACCGCCACATGTTCCCCATTTCCCAGGCATTTGAAGGGCTACTGCCGAGCCTGGGGGAAAAGAAAAACGACGGCGGCCAGTTTTTCACCCCCAGGGAAGTGATCCGGGTTATCGTCAATGCGGTAAATCCACAACTGGGCAAAACCGTTTACGATCCCTGCTGCGGCACCGGCGGCTTTCTGATTGAGGCGTACAAGCACATGATGGGGCAAAACCCCGTCGCCACCCAGATCGGGGAGCTGAAGACCGAAACACTATGGGGCCGGGAGGACGCGACAGAGGCCATTCCCATCATCCTGGCCAACATGGTCCTCCACGATATCGACCTGCCGCGCATCTGGCACGGCAACACCCTGACGGGTGACGTCACCTATGGCGACCTTTTCGCGGGCGCACCGAGCCAGTTCGATTACATCCTCACCAATCCGCCCTTCGGCAGCAAGGAAGGGAAAACCGCCCAGGCCCAGTTCTCCTACAAGTGCGGCAAGGCGCAGATTCTCTTCCTCCAGCACATCATCGACGCCTTGGCTGAAGGCGGTACCTGCGGCATGGTTATTGACGAAGGGGTGTTGTTCCACACCAAGACGGTGGCCTATAAACAGACCAAGCGGAAGCTCCTGGATGATTGCCGTCTCTGGTGCATCATCAGCCTGCCGCAAGGGGTGTTTGTAAATGCCGGCGCCGGGGTAAAGACGGACCTTTTCTTTTTCACAAAAGGGGAACGGACGGAACGGGTCTGGTACTACGATATGACCCTGACCCACGATTTCAAGCCGCGTAAGGTAAATAAGGGGAACCCCTTGACGTATGGCGACTTTCAGGATTTCTTCGCACGGCTGGCCCTCGATCCTGACGACCCGCGCCGCATCAGCGAGTGGAGTTGGTATCTATCCATAGAAGAGATCAGAAAAAAGCAATACGATCTGAAGGCGACAAACGAAAATGCGCCGGATACGTCGGATAAGAGGACCCCTGCTGAGTTGACGGCGATCATCAAAGAGGCGCAAAAGCAGATAGAGGAATGTTTGAGGGCATTGGACGCATGAAACGGATCAAAGACCTGCCGGTGTTCAGCCGGCCACGCGAGAAGCTGAAAGAAAAAGGTGCATCGGCTCTCTCTGAAGCCGAACTGATTGCCGTCATCCTGGGAAGTGGGAATAAGGGTCAGGATGTTCTGACGATTGCTACAAAGCTGGCCAAGTTGATCGCCGCAGATAAAGGGAATCTGTCATTAGAGGCCCTTTCTGCGGTTGAAGGCATCGGGCCGGCAAAGGCGTCCCAGATTCTGGCAGGTTTTGAACTGGCAAGACGGCATATCGTCAAGGAGGCTGTCCGAATTACAGAAGCCAAGGATGTGCTGCCGCTGATCAGCGATATCACTCACAAGCAACAGGAGCATTTTATCTGTATCTCTCTCAACGGGGCCAATGAGGTTATCGAAAAAAGAATCGTGATCGTCGGTCTGCTGGACAAAAGCCAGGTCCATCCCCGCGAAGTCTTTGCCGATGTTATTACCGACCGGGCTGCCGCCGTGATCTTTGCCCACAATCACCCTTCCGGTGAACTCAAGCCCAGCAATAGCGACCTGAAAATCCACGAGCAACTTACTGAAGCCGCAAAAATACTGGGCCTGCGGGTGCTTGATCATCTGATTGTCGCGAAAAAGGGGTATTATAGTTTTCAGGAAGCGGGATTAATCCATTCATAAATAAATTCTTCTGAAATAAAAGCAATATATATCACCCAATTACTCTTGACAAACGACTTACTTTATCTTAGATTAACCGGAAAAAGAATTATCCATAAAAACCTACTGGCCTCCAGGCGAAAAAAGATTTTTTTATGCAATGAAATCTAGGCAATTGGCGCTCAATCAATAGAGGTCTATATGAAAATATGATTAAGAATAATTTAACAGGCCCATACTCTTTTCTTCCTAATGCACCTCTTTTCGAGGTTGTATTTGAATTACATTGGAAACTTCAAGGCGACCCAGGAACTCCTCCGCCATTTTGGACTGATCCTGGATATTCAATCCTTGCGAGTAATTTCACTTCCGCAGCTGGAAAGTACGGATTCAAGATAAACAAAAAAATTTCTCAAGATCCCTTATTACCAGCACATTCTATTGGAATGCGGTTCCGCAGGACTGAGGACGAGCAGTTCCCTCTTTGGCAGATCGGCCCGGGGATTTTTGCATCCAATGAATCAGCCGCATACACATGGTCACATTTTAAGAAACTAGCCATCGATGGCGTTAAAGCGGTACTGTTATCATATCCCAAAATTAAAGGGTTCGATATCAAGCCAATTCATATGGAATTACGCTATATGGATTCGTTTGATAGCGCATTCATATCGCATCAAGACCCGCTTAAGTTCATCAATGAAAATTCATCTTTAAGGATTGACCTTCCATCCTTTTTCAAAAAGAAACCTATAGAAAAATCTCCCAACGCGAACTTGCTGTTTGAGTTTCCTATCTCAAACCTGAAGGATAGCAATTTCATTGTTCGGATTGCTAATGCGACGATCAAAGACAGAAAAAGCATACTACTTGAAAGTAAGGTTATCGCAAAGGCAGACCCAATCAGTTTTGGTAAAACGTTGCCAAGTCGTTTACAATTCATTAGTGACTGGCTGGAAGGGTCTCACAGCTTGACCAGCCCCTTTTTCAAAGAATTTTTGGATCCATCTTTAATAAAAAAATTTGAAAGGCTACCAGATGCATCAGCATAGTATGGAAACAACGACAATTTCTTCAATGTACACTAAGGGATACCCGGAATTGTACTCTGGCAGTGAAGTGACTAAAATTAAGTCGTTGATTTTGGACAATATTTGCAATTCACCTATAGACCCTGGAACTTTCCGGGCCTTTATAAATCCATCCGCGGCCCTCTATAAGGATTATCGAGGTATATTTGCTACTCAGAATATCCTTTCCCTAACGACTGATCAAATGACGGAAGGAGTCCCTATAATAGAGCAAAGGAATGTGACCAGTGCGGTGCCTGAAACGATAATCAGAAACTGGCAACTGCTTGCACAGGCGGGACTTACCACAAAGACCTATTCCTATATCTTTAAGCTTGCAAGCAAAAATGCTGGTTGGCGTGGGCTTGGTTCGTGCCCAATGAACGCACAATCACTTGCAGCCTTTCTTCAGTTTTGGAATCAAATAGTTGAATTTGCGCAGGAGCCAGAATTTGTGCTTATGCCTAATGGCAATCTGCAGATAGAATGGTATAAGGACGATTACCACTTCGTCGAACTAGAATTTCAACCTGACAACAAAATCATATTCGGTATATTTGATGGGGAAACTGTCATAGAGGGTGTCGCTGCTGTGGAGGAAATTGTCCCTTTGTTACAACAAAGGAACTTCAAACCTGTTAAACGGCCCTACGTTGTTAAGAGGAAACTCGAAAGAAAGCTTCAATCTTGAGGTTACTCTACGCAAAACCCTACCTTTGCGGAACATAGTGAACTAGCGCGCTACGTAGACCCCGATGAGTTAAAAAGGGGAGGTCGTGTTACGATGGCTGCTTTTGTTCCAAACCCTGGCGAAAGTTACCTTTCTGTCAATAGTATAGAAATAGAATCCCTACCTGATATTGCGGCTTATTATGGCAGCCAATTCAAAGATGGCTTGGGTTTAATTGCTATTGTTTGCCGGAAGGTTTCTGACTACAACTCAGCTGCGAGGAATGCAGGTATTAGAATAAGTTTTTGTAATGTTGAGTGTAAATGGAAATACTATTCAAGCGAGGGGCTTAAGGACGCTTACAAACATAGACCGATAAGCAAATCTCGGTCACACTGCGGTGTTGAGTACTTAGGAAAAGATACAGATGACCTAACAATTAGGAAAATCGCTCGCAGACTATCATCCGGTGACAAACCACATTCTTTCAAAGTAAAACATCTTACATAAACAGCGAGAGCATGTACCAAGGACTCGTAGTCTACGGCTATGATTTCCATGGTTGCACTCCAGATAGCGGAAGCCGTTCGTAGGTGCCGGCCTCTCCGTCGTACAGGACGCATTCCCCGTCGGTGGCCGCGCCGGCGATGAAGATATATCGTCCGGTTCGCTGCAGGATCACCGGCAGCTCCAGCGGGACCGGCTCCCTCGTCACACACCCGTTTTCCTTCCGGAAGAGAATCGGGAGGTGTGAATGGCCGCAGAAGAGGATCCGGGAATCCGCCTCGTTGAAGAGCGCTTCCGCGCGCAGGGTGTTTCGGTAGCGACTGGTTGTGGTTCTCAAAGTCCACGGCCTCCGTCAGAGACTGTGCATCGATGTTCCGGTCGAGGGCCGTTTGATCAGTTTGACTCCTCCGGTGCTTTTGGCGATCATCTGCTGGGCGCAGACGGGCGTCCATGCCACGGATTCGCGGGACCAAATATCCCTGCCATAATAAGAACTTATCCGTAAATAAAATAATCTGTCCTAAAATTAAGCAGTTAGCAAACGATAAACGTTATTTACGGATAGACACTAAATCGTTGACATACCAGGACGTTCTTCTTATACTTCCCGAACAAAAGAGGAAGTTCTTCTTGGATCTGGTTAGCAACTGCGTAAGGAGGGGGAAACATGAATATCACGGAACGTATCAAAGGAATTTTGCTTAGACCCAAAGAGGAATGGCAGACCATTGCGGGGGAAACGACACCGATTGCTGAGTTATATAAAAACTATATTATTTTATTGGCAGCCATCGGACCGGTTGCCTCTTTTATCGGCATGTCACTTGTGGGAGTTGGTCTGCCTGGGGGAGGAGCATACAGGGTATCGATAACAACAGGTATTATGTCTGCGGTCGTTCAGTACGTTCTCACCCTCGTCAGTGTATATATCCTCGCCTTGATTATCGATGCCCTTGCCCCTACCTTTTCAGGGGAGAAAAATCTCACCCAGGCCTTCAAGCTGGCCACGTATTCTTATACCCCGGGTTGGTTGGTCGGTGTTTTCGCGCTCATCCCTGCCCTTGGGATCCTCCGTATTTTGGGGTTATACGGTCTATATCTCCTCTATGTCGGGTTACCTGTTCTCATGAAATCTCCAAAAGAAAAATCCACAGTGTACACGGTTGCCGTAATCATCGCAGCGATCATTATTTTTGTCGTGATAGGCGCCATCTCACGAGTCTTTATTTACTGACATACGCCGAATATGACTTGCCTGGGAATAATGATCTCATCGTGCACACAGCCTATGGATTTTTTGTGAAGCCGTTCAAAAAGATTTTACAACAGACCGGGAAGCCCCGCCCTCAAGAACGGGGAACTTCCCATCTATGGAATAGGGGCTTCATGTCCGGTTGAAGCCCTCGCAGTGCGGAGGTTTAAAAATGTCTCGGATCAGAATCGCTCTGCTTGCCGCCCTTTTCCTCTGCGTTTTTAGCCGGCCTTTGTGTTCCGCAACCAACGAGTTCCTGAGTGTCCAGGTCAAGCAGGGACAGCTGCGCTCCACGCCGTCTTTTTTGGGGAGTGTCACGGCCACCCTTGCTTACGGAGACAAGGTAGAGCTCATCGAAGACAAGGGCGCGTGGAAAATGGTGGCGATCCGTACGATCAAGGGGTGGATGCACATGTCTGCCCTGACCACAAAAACAATTGCCCTGCAGGCGGGAAAGGCGGATGTCAAGACCGGGGCGACGAGCAGTGAACTGGCCCTTGCCGGCAAGGGGTTCAACGCCAAGGTGTAGGCGGAATTCAAGAACAAGAATAAACATATCGATTACAAATGGGTAGACCGAATGGAAGTGCTTGCGATCAAACCGGGCCAGATGCAGGCGTTTCTCAAACAGGGGCAGGTTAGCTTGCCCGAGGGGGCTGTGCCATGAAGCGAGAGCTCTTCGTTCTGTACCTGCTCTTACCGGCCGTTCTCTTCTTTTCCGGCTGCCAGGCCATGCTGACCTCAACCGCAAAGGTGACAACCCAGGCCGAGAAAGTCGGGGCGATCCGCCCCTCGACTGCGCAGTCGATCCAGAAAAGCACCAGCGCCGTTTCCAAAAGCGTTGAGGAGTTCACACCCGAGCAGGAGTATTACATCGGCCGGTCCGTGGCGGCGGTCATCCTGACCAAGTATCCGCCCTATACGAACCAGACGGCCAACGAATATTTGAATCTCCTCGGCCAGACCCTGGCCCAGGTCTCGGACATGCCGGAGATTTTCCGCGGTTACCGTTTTCTCGTTCTGAACTCCGACGAGATCAATGCCTTCGCCACGCCGGGCGGGCATATCTTCATCACCAGGGGACTCCTCCGCTGCTGCCGCAATGAGGATGCCGTAGCCGCAATACTGGCCCACGAGATCGGACACATCCAACTCAAGCACGGGATACAGGCCATCAAAAAAGCGCGGGTCACCGACGCCCTGACCACGATCGCCACGGAAAGCGTCAGAGTGCTGTCGCCAAACGAGGTGTCCAAGCTTACGGAAACTTTCGGCGGCGCAATCACGGACATCACGAACGTGATCAACAGCGGCTACTCCCGTTCTTTCGAATACGGCGCCGACGATGCCGCGCAGACCATTCTCAGACGCCTGGGCTATGACCCGAACGGGCTGGTGGAGATGCTCATGGTGATGGGAAAAAACCTGAAACCGGGGGATGCCGGTTTCGCCAAGACTCATCCCGCGCCGCAGGACCGGATCGATGAGATCCAGCGGAAACTGGGCGGCAAATACTCCCCGGTGCAGACCCCCAAGGCGCGACAGGCCCGCTTTATGAAGGCCGTAGAGAAGATCTAATACCATTTCTAATTCATTAGCGCATTAATAATCCAAGGCCAAGCGACGATGGAACGGATACGATCATGATCATGCTCCATATCGTGCAATGCTTTTTCCAAATGATCTTCGAGGGAATCAATACTGTCGAAAACTCG
>PLLC01000053.1 GCA_003141195.1 Syntrophaceae bacterium | reverse complement strand
TCCTATAGAATTATTGAATTTCTACCGAAACTTGGTAATTCGTCATTCCTGCGCCCGCTTTCGCGAGGGTAAACTCCAGCAGGAATCCAGTCCTTTCAAGATCTTCTGGATTCCCGCTTTCGCGGGAATGACAAAGAAGGAGCGTTTTTCAAAGGTCTCTCTAAGAGATTCCGTTGGGCTCCACCACGACTTTGATCACCCCCTCACGACGGTTGACAAACACATCCAACGCGGTAGAGAATTGTTCAAGCGGGAATGTATGCGTCACGAGATCCGCCACGGGAAGTTGTCCCGCCGCAATCAGCGAAATCACCTTGCGTGACACGTTGGGATTCGCGCGGGCGCCGAAAATCGCGATTTCATTGTGGACAATATACTTGAACGGCAACGGCTCGACGACCTGGTCAGTGGGCACGCCGATCAAGGATACCCGTCCACCCTTACGGACCATTTCGACCGCCTGCCGGAAAGTGCCTGCCGCGCCCGAACACTCGATCGCTTCGTCTACGCCGAGCCCCTCGGTCGCTTCCCGCACCGCTTTGACGGGATCGCTCTGCTCGAAATTGACCTGTACATCCGCACCCGCCATCCGCGAAGCCTGTAAACGGGCGCCGCGCCCAACAGCGATGATACGGGCGGCGCCCATAGCGCGCGCCAGCCGCATCGTGATAAGACCTATCGGACCCGGCCCGATAACCGCCACCGTGCCGCCTGGCGTAACGCCGCACAATTCCAATCCGTGCAGTACCACGCCGGCAGTATCTACCAGCGCGCCCTCGCGAAACGTCATCGTCTTCGGCATGAGATTCACGCTCTTCACCGAAATCGCGATGTATTGCGCGTATGCCCCTTGCGTGATGAATCCGTAGTGCCGCTGACCTGTTTCGGGGCGCCCATAGTGTTCGCAGATCGTGTAGCGCCCGGATAGACAATTGCGGCAATAGCCGCATCCCTTGTGCGCCTGACCCGCTACCGCATCGCCGACCTTAAGATTGACAACGCCGGGACCCACGGCAACCACCTGCCCGGACCATTCGTGTCCGGGGATGAACGGATACGCAGGAGGCCACCTGCCCGCCAGAGCGCCCCGCAGGATTTCGGGATCGCTGCCGCAGATGGCCACACCTCGCACCTTGCACAGCACCTCCCCTGCTTCGGGTCGGGGCACCGGTACCTCTTGAATCTCATACCTGCCCGGCGCCGGCAAGACCAGCGCACGCATTTTGCCAGGGATCATTTCCGCCATGATGCATCTCCTTCCTCACTCTCGCGTCAACACGATCCGACCCACGAGATCGCCCCCTTCGAGCCGTTCGACGGCGGCCGCAATCTGTTCGAGAGGATAGTGCGCCCCGATCACCGGCCTCAGCTTGCCCGATCCTGTCAACCGCACAACCTCCTCCAGATCCTGCCTGGACGAGCCCCGACACCCGATGATCTCCAGTTCCGTCTTGAAAAGCGGAATCGAAGGCACCTCGAACGTGTCGTCAAGGTAGGCGACGACGAGGAGCTTTCCGCCCGGACGCAGCAGACTCAAGCCCTCACGCACGCTCGCCCGGGTGCCGATATTATCCACGACGAGATCCATTCCTTCACCCCGCGTCAATTCGTGGACCCCATCCTTCAGTGATTCCGTCGCCGTATTCAACGGAATCGCGCCGTATTGCTCGGCGATCTTCAACCGTTCGGGCTGACGGCTCGTTGCGATCACGTCCGCGCCCGCCAGCCGGGCGATCTGCACCCCGTGGATACCCAGGCCGCCGACGCCGAGAATCAGCACCTTCTGCCCGATGCCCACCTTGCCCCGGCCTACCAGACTGTGATACATGCACGCGACCGCATCGGGCAAAATCGCGGCAGCGTCATACGCGAGTGTGGGCGGCAGGCCGATCACATTCGCCGCAGGCACGGCAACGTACTCGGCATGCCCGCCGTCGCGCTCGAAACCTATCCGCTGCATCGATGTGCAGCGTTGGGTTTTCCCTGTGAGGCAGTGCCGGCATTTACCGCACACGACATCCACAGCGACGGTGACGCGGTCTCCGGCATTCCAGCCCGTAACCCCCTCGCCCAGTTCCACGATCTCCCCTGCGGATTCATGACCCAAAATGCGGGGCAGATTGCCGAGTGACATTCGTCCCGACAGCAAGTGCAGGTCGGTGCTGCATAGACCGCTGGCCCGGACGCGAACCAACACCTCGCCGGCGCCGGGGCGCGGGACGGGGCGATCCATCACTTCAAGCATGCCACCATATCGCGCGACAACCACCGCAAGCATAGTAGGCCTCATCATTAATTCTTCAGACCGGAAATGGAGATGCCCTGGATAAACGAGCGTTGGAGGAAGAAGAAGAGCAGAACCATGGGCAGCGTACCGATAGCCGCGACCGCCATCAGTTGATCCCATGACGTGCCGAAGCTGCTCATAAAGAGCGAGATGCCAAGCGGCAACGTGCGCAACGAATCTTTCGTAACAATGATGAGGGGCCAAATGTACATGTCCCATGCCTCGCGGAACGTGAACACGCCGAGGGCGGCGAGCGCGGGCTTGCAGAGCGGCATGACGATTTGCCAGTAGATCCGCAGCTCGGAAGCACCGTCGATACGGGCTGCTTCAATCAACTCATTCGGAATGCTCTTCAAATACTGACGCATCAGGAACACGCCAAAACCGTCCACGACGAACGGCACAATCAGTCCCTCATAGGTGTTGGGCCAACCGAACTTTTTGACGATCAAGAAGAGCGGCACCATCGTCACCTCAAGCGGCAACATCATGGTGCTGAGGATCAGGAGGAACAGGACACCGCGACCGAAGTAGCGGAATTTGCTGAGGCTGTAGCCGGCAAGGGACCCCAGCAGCAAATTGCCGAAGGTGATTGCGACGGCAATAAAGGTCGTGTTCAGAAAGTAGCGCGTGAAATCCTGCGCCTTCCATGCATCACCGTAGGCATTCCAGTTGATGGGATTGGGGAACCACTGGAGCGGCATGAGAAACATATTTTCGTTCGTCTTGAACGAACAGGCCACCATCCAATAGAAGGGCAACAGCCCGATGAAAGAAATGAGGACGAGCAGGGGGTACGTAACAAATATCCGGCCATAACGTGAGTGACCGCGCATCATCAATCCTCCCCGCGCGAAAATAGCCGGATCTGGAAGATCGTAAAGATCATAACGGCCGCAAAAAGAAAAACGCTCATCGCCGCCGCACGCCCCATCTTGAAGAACTCGAAGGCGGTCTGATAGATGAAGAGCGGCAGCACCCGCGTCGCGTCCGCAGGGCCACCGCCGGTCATGATGAGCGGCACGGCAAATACCTTCAGGGCGACGATCACGCTCATCACCATCACCAGCAGCGTCGTGGGCTTGAGCAGGGGCAAGGTGATGTGTCGGAACTGATTCCAGCTGCTCGCACCGTCAATCTGGGCAGCTTCATAGTATCTCTGGGGAATCGCCTGGAGGCCGGCGAGAAAAATCACCATGTAATAGGGAGTGGCGCGCCAGATACCGATGAGGATCACCGCCCACAAGGCCCATTTGCTGCTGCGAAGCCATGGAATCGGGTCAATGCCGAACCACGCCAGGATGGTGTTCACCACCCCGTCCTGGTGATACATGAACGTCCACACCACGGCATTCACAACCGCCGGCATTACGACGGGCATGAATGTTGCGGAGCGAAAGAAGTTCTTCGCGCGGATCTCCCGGTTGAACAGTACGGCCAGGGCCAGGGCCAAGACCCAAACCGGAACGCAACTGAACACGACATAGATGAACGAAACCCACGCGGATTGCAGGAAGAGCGGGTCCTGCACGAGATCGATGAAATTACGGAACCCGATGAATGTGGGAGGCCGGATCAGGTCGTATTCGTGGAGGCTGATATAGAACGCCTGGAGCATCGGAAGGAAACGAAAGATGACAATGACGGCGAGCGTCGGCAGGATGATCGCATAAGCAAAAAGGGCTTGTTTCGCAGCGATGTTCAGGCGAAAGAGCTTCCGAAGCGAACGCGATTGGGTTGAGCCGCTGGCGCTCAAACGCACCTCCCCGGTGGTGACGAACCCTGTCAGGGGAAACCCTCACAGGGTTCGTCACGAATCGATCCATCTTACTTCTTGAGGATTTTTTCGACCTGAGCCTGCGCAGCATCGAGCGCGGTTTTCGGATCGGCGTCATCATAGACGACGCTGTCCACGGCGCGGCCGACCGCTTGCGCGATTTCGTTGACGTTTTCGGAACGCATGTACCACGTGGCCGTCTGGACATCCTTCATATGCACATTAAAGAACGGAAACTTCTTGGCAACAGGGGTCTCGCTCACCCCCTTGATGGGTTGGACAAAACCAGCCTTGGCGAGCCATTCATCCGGCTTGGAGAGCATGAACCGAACGAAATCCCATGCGACGATCTTGCTGTTCTCCGGCTTGTTCTTGTTCACACCCCAGGCCCATCCGTACACCATCGTGTGGGGCTTTGCGGGATTGACTTGCGGCAGACCGACGACCGTGAAGTCGTTCTTGATCGGCGAAGCCTGAACCTGAGGCGTAGCCCAGGGCCCGGTGATCCACATGGCGGTGAAACCGTCAAGAAAGTCTTGGTTCGGGTTGCTGGCCGTGCTCTTGGTGTTCTTTGGATCGCCGCAGGCCTTGGTCACATCCCGCCACAAAGTCAATGCTTTCAGCGTCTCAGGACTGTTGAGGTACGCCGTCTTGCCATCGTCACTCAGGAGCTTGCCGCCGAACTGCTCGGTCAAGGGCTGCAGGTCTTGCAGTTGCCAGCGCGGGCTGTGATAGGGAAACTCGAATGCTTTCTGGACGGTCCGCTTGCCTTCGACCTTCTTGAGTTTGGGGCCCAAAGCCATGAGGTCCTTCCATGTCTTGGGCGCGTCTTTCTTGGGATCGAGGCCCGCGGCGGCGAACAATTTGTTGTTGATAAAGAGGCTCATAGAGTTGCCCTGATACGGCAGGGTGTAAATCTTCCCGTCGAACGTACCGGACGCGAGACCGCCGGACACGTAGCGGGCGGCGAGTTCCGGGTAGCTCTTGACGCCGAACACGCCAAGGTTGGCCGGCTCGAGGATGCCCTTCGCATAGTACGCGACGTAGTACGAAGCATCGGCATCCATGATGTCAGGACCCGTGCCTGATGCGAGAGCGACCGTCAGTTTCTGATTCATGTCGGTGGAGGAGGCTATCGTGGCATTGACGGTAACATTCGGATGAAGCTTCTTGTACGCCTCGATCAATTCCTTCACGTATGCAGTGAAGGGTCCATACTCATGCCACCACACCTCGATTGTGATGTTCTCGGTCGGAAAAGCAAAACCGGGCTTCGTCTGTTTGGGGGCTGTGGCAGCGTCGACTGTTGAGCTACAGATCCAGGTCACGCTGACGAGAAGAACAACCGCGAGGAAACGTTTGAAGAGTCGCATTCTAAAGCTCCTTTCTTCCAAAATGTTTTTTGATATGAACGTGCACGCCTGTCCGGTCAAAGTAAACGGAACACCGCTTAATATGTTGATATTAAACAATTAATGAACTGATGGATGGGCAAAATAGAGCACAAGCATAGTTAAATGTCAAGAAGAAGAAAAACCCATCGAACTTTTCCTTTACACTGCTTTTACGTCCAGCGCCCGGAGCTCCCGCCGGAGGATCTTCCCCACGGCGCTCTTGGGCAGGGCGTCCATAAATGCGATCCGCCTCGGTACCTTGTAAAGGGCGAGCCGTTCCCTACAATATTCGATGACCTCCTCCGCCGTCAAGGTTTCCCCTGGCCGGACGACGATAAAGGCCTTGACCGTTTCGCCCCGGTATTCGTCGGGGACGCCGACGGCACAGGCCTCGAGGATCTTCGGATGGCCGAAAAGAACCTCGTCGATCTCCTTGGGGTAGATGTTGTAGCCGCCGGCGACGATCATGTCCTTCTTGCGGTCGACGAGGGTGAGATGCCCGTCCTCATCCATAAAGCCGATGTCCCCCGTATAGAGCCAGCCGTCGCGGAGGGCGTTTTTCGTCTCCTCGGGTTTTTTGTAGTAGCCCGTCATGAGCTGAGGCCCCTTAATGCAGATCTCGCCCGCAACGCCTACCGGCAGCTCCTTCGTGCCGGTTTCCAGATCGACGATCTTCAGATCCGTATTGGGCAGCGGCACGCCGACGGTCCCCGGCTTCACCTTCCCCTTCCAAGGGGTGCAGGTGGCCAGGGCGGTGTTTTCGGTGAGGCCGTAGACGTCGTAGATCTTCTTGCCGGTGAGATCGAAGAGCTGCCGGACCGTCTCCGGCGCGAGCGGCGCCGCCCCGCCGAAGAACCCCCGGATGAAGGAGAGATCCATCTTCCGGAACTCCTCCCGGTTGAGGAGCCCGACGAAGATCGTCGGGACGCCGGGGAGGAAGCCGGGCCGGCAGGCCTTGAGCATCTCGATGATGATCCCCGGCTCGGGCCGCGGGATCATGATGCTCGTCCAGCCCGCCAAGATGGTGAGGTTCTGGCTCACCGAGTAGCCGGCGGAGTGGAAGATGGGATAGACCCCCATGAGGGTCTCCTCGCCGTCCTTGAGATCCGGGAACCAGGCGAGGAACTGCTGGATGACGCCGCAGATGTTCGCATGGGTCAGCATCGCCCCCTTGCTCACCCCCGTCGTCCCGCCGGTGTAGATGAAGGCGGCGACATCCTCCCACCGGGCGGCGATGGGGACGGGGTCGTCCGGATACTTCCCGATGAGGTCGAGGAAGGGGTGGACGCCCGGCCCCGGGACGACCTTCCGGTACATTGCCCTCTTCACGAAGGGGTAGAGCTGTTTTTTCGGGAAGGGGAGGTAGTCGTTGATATGGCAGGGGATGATCGCCTCGATCTTCGTTGCGGGCTTGATCTTCAGCGCCCGGGGAAGCAAAAGGTCGAGCGTCACGAGGAAGCGCGCGTCGGAGTCGTTGAGCTGGTGTTCCAACTCCCGCTCCGAGTAGAGGGGGTTATTCATCACGGTGACCGCGCCCAGTCGGTAGCAGGCGTGGTTGGCAATAACGAGTTGGGGGAGGTTTGGCATGAGCATCGCCACCTTGTCCCCCGCCCGGACGCCGAGTGCGGCCAGCGCCCGCGTGAAGCGGTTGACCAGGGATTCCAGTTCGGCAAAGGTGATTTTCCGGCCCATGAAGTAAAAGGCCGTCCGGTCGGGGAAGCGCCCGGCCGTCCTGCGGAGGACCTCCGCGATGGTGATCTTTTCCGGCTCGATCGCCGGCGGGACACCCGGTGCATAGGATTTGTGCCAGATTCTCTCAAAACCCATCGCTGACCTCCTTTGATCATTTCAGACCCGTAAAGCGGTTTTCGGTTACCCCCTGACGGTTCCAGCAGGCTGTTGAAAAACACCCGTCTGCGGCGTTTCCCTTATCCTTTGCCGCTCAACGTACCTCAAAGTACGCCTCGCGGCTCAGNNATCTGGGCATTTTTGAACAGCCTTTAAAAAGAGTTCATATGCGGCGCCTTTGCGCCGCCTCGCGACGGTGACGGCTTCGGCCCCGAAGGGCGTGGCGCCGAAGGGTGGCAACGCCGGAGCAAAGAGGAATATTCAGCAAATGAAAGCACTGGATTTCAAATGAATCTGTTTGCGGCAACCATACAGATAAACGGGTAATATGGCAAGAGAATAATCGCTAAAATCGGGTAAAACTCCCGCACAAACTTGACACATTTGCGATGTGTCAAATCTGAAAATTACGCAAGGATAAACACGACGCTGTCCGCGCATTGCCAGCAGCCCGGTTACGGCCACACCATAACCACTGTTCGGAGGTTTGTCATTGATCCAAATCAACGATAGGAATTTTTCGAGGGGTATTCAACCGGCCTTCCGATCCGGTGAATCTCCAAGGGATTGCGTAAGAGTCGCCGGTGACAACATAGACCATTTGAAAACCGAAAAATACGGCTTGACAAACCGCAGCTTTTTTTATAGCTATTTTTTTAATAAAAGATCGAGGTGGATGTGT
>PLLC01000081.1 GCA_003141195.1 Syntrophaceae bacterium | reverse complement strand
GTTATTTTTCATTTTCATATAAATCTCCTCATTAAAACTCTATGCATGCTTTCAACCACAAATCATCATCTTACCGCATTAATCGATTCCGCGGACTTGTAGGTGCTATACGTAACAAAAGGTCAACCGGATGAACCAAATTGTAAAAAATCTGTTGAGGCTTGACATGATACTATTATCTGATATCATACGTCCATGATCGGCAAGCATCAGAAAACTCTCCGCGCCATCTTCGCCGACCTGTTCGTTCCAACATCAACTGGGCGGATATCGAGGCAATGTTGATGGCCATCGGAGCGGAACGGGACGAGGGAAGCGGCTCGCGGATCCGTTTTGTCTCAACGGCATCAGGGCCACCTTCCACCGGCCCCACCCCCAAAAGGAAACCGACCGGGGGGCCGTGAAATCCGTTCGCCGTTTTCTGGAAGAGGGAGGTATCAGACCATGATTCAGTACAAGGGCTACATGGGCAAGGTCGAATTTGACGACGAGGCGGACATCTTCCACGGCGAGGTGATCGGTCTGCGGGATGTGATCACCTTTCAGGGAAAGACCGTCGATGAGGTCAAGGGGGCCTTCCGGGAGTCGGTCGACGACTATCTGGCGTTCTGCGCCAAACGCGGGGAGGAACCGGAAAAGCCGTTCACCGGCAAATTCGTGGTTCGCATTCCTCCGGATTTACACCGTAAAGTTTATGTGGCTGCAAAGAAGTCAGGCTCCAGTCTGAATTCCTGGATTCTCCAAACACTGGAGCATTCAACCGAGCATGTAACGTAAAGCGGAGATCCGATCCCGACCCTTCTGGGGATATCCTCGACAGGGTCGGGATCGTGTGATCCCTTCAGGCGTAGAGGGCTTCGATCCGGTCCTTGAACTTCTCCAGAACCACCCGCCGCTTCAATCATCGTCTGAGACAGCATCTCGTCCACGGACCGCCGGCCTTACCTCCGTTCAGCGGGGGGCGAGCGTCTGCTCCATCTTCGCATGGTTCGCGATCTCCCGGTCGCTGAACCACCAGTACCGTTTTTCGCCGTTCATGAAGGGTTCGACCTGGTCCCGGAAGTGACTGGTGAGCTGGCGTCCCGAGACACCGCCGGGGAGGACCGCAATGACCTTGTCGCCGTCGCCGAGATCGGCGACCATCCGCAGGGAGGCGGACAGGGTCACCGGACCCGGCCGGTTGGGATCGTAGCTCGCGCGGTAGAGCGTCTCCTGAGAGCCGTCCATCGGATGGGTTCCGCCGCCCAGAAATGCGCTGCCTATCCCTTCCCGGCGCAGCGGCGAGACGAACGTGATCCGGTGATGATCCCCCCACCGCCACTTCGCCGGATCCTCTTCGCCCGCGGCCTTCGCCTCCGCTATCACACGGGCGGCGGCGCGGTGGAAAATGTCATCCCGCCCTTCTTTCGCCGGCGTCCCCTGATCGTCGAACCAGGGTGATTCCCCGTTCAGCACGAGATCCTGGAGGCGCTCCTCCCAGAAATACCAGTTGCCGATCATCGCCCGGGCCAGCTCCTCCCCCAACTCGTCCCGGAAGACGTCCAGCGCGAAACGCTCGTAAACCCGATGGAAGATGAGCGGCGCCGCCTGATCGGCCCGGTCCCGGAAGTCCCACCGTTCGAGGATTTTTCCCAGGGCCTCGGTATCCGGGTGGCGGAGAAGCGCCTTCGCCATGACGGGCGCGATTCCCCGGGCCATGACGTTCGTGTCGTCCCGCTGGAGCGCCCAGTGGTCGTCAACCGTCTTCTTCCCCGGCCGGTCCAGGACCTCGGAGAGACGCCGGTAGCGGTAGGAGGGGGAGGCGTGCGAGGTGTAGTAATAGGGATAATCGCTCCTGACCGTAAAATGGTTGCAGGTCCCCACCCATCCCCGGGGGGGATCGGCGCTCCCGGGCATCTCTTCATAGGGGATCCACCCCGTCCAGTTGTCCTTTTCGTCCGTTACGACGAAGGGAATCGTCCCGTCGCCGCGGGCGCGGAGGGGGAGGCGTCCCGAGGTCTGCCAGCCGATCCTCCCGTCCGCGTCGGCGAAGACGAAGTTCAGCATGATCGTCGTGATCTCCCCGATCGCCGCGCGCATGTCGTTGACGGACTTCGCCGTCAGAATCCGGTCCAGGCCGAGGGAGGGCGCCATGGTCTCGAAAGGCGACCAGCGGACGGTCATCACCCTCCGGCTCTTCAGGCCGGGAAGGATGTCCGTGATCACCGGACCCCGCCGGGTCAGGCGGATTGTGACGCTCTCTTCCCGGAAACCGCCGGGGGCCTTGCCGTCCCTGATCCGCAGCATCTCCCGAAGAACCTCGAATGGGATGGATTTACGCCCCTCGAGATAGCGTCCCGGATCGGCCGGATCGACGGTCTCCACATAGAGGTCCTGGGCGTCCCCGTAGGCATTGGTGACCCCGACGGCGATCCGCTCCGTCCGTCCCACGACCATCCCGGGAAGGCCGGGAACGGTAACCCCGATCGCCCTTCCCTGCGGCGTAATCAACCCCGTCGGGTACCAGGGGCCGGGGAGGATCCGGGCGTCGAGGTGCGGGTCGTTGGCGAGGACCGGTTTTCCGCTCGCGGAAAGGGCGCCCGACGTCACCCAGTTGTTGCTTCCGACGCGCAGGGTCCCCTCGGTCTCGCGCAGGAGGGCCAGCAGCGCTCCATCGCCGGCAAGGTCTAAATGGGGCCGGTTGACCGCCTGCGCGGCCTTCGGTCGCACCGCGGGGAGGGGATCGTCGGGGTTGACAGTGACGGGGAAGATCTCCCGGGCCCTCGCCTCGCCCACCTTTTCGACCAGCATTTGGGCGACGACCTCCGTATCCAGATTCGCCGCGGAATTCCAGCCCATGTAATAGAGGATGGCCAGGGAATCGGCGACGGTCCAGGGTTCCGGCTTGATCCCGGCCAGGCGGAACTCGAGGGGCAGATCCTTGCCGCCCGCAACAAAGGCGTTCACCCCGTCAATATAATTCTGGAAGAGACGTCTCGTCCGCTCGTCAAGAATCTTCTCGTGCTTTTTTGCCTGACGGAGAAAACCGATGGTCCGCATGAGGGTATCGCTCCTCTTCCCCTTTTCGCCGACCAGTTCCGAGATCCGGCCCGAGGCGAAGAGCCGTGTGAGCTGCATCGAAAAGAGGCGATCCTGGGCAGTGACGAATCCCTGCGCCCGGGCAAGATCGTCCTCACCCGCCGCGTGGATGTAGGCCATCCCATTCTCGTCCCGGACGACCTTCACCTCTTTCTGCAGACCGGGAAGGATAAGGCGACCTCCTCGATCAAAATCATTCAGGCGCGGCATGAACAGAACGACCGTCAGGGCCAGGACAACAACCGCTGCCGCGATCCATTTAAGCCATCTCATCGTTTCCCTCCTTGAATGTACCGTCATCGGGTTGGGCTTCGATAATGCTGGTTATCTGCCCCTTTGCCGAAAGCATTTCTTCATTACTCCATTGTTTCTCCAAGTCCTAAATTACCAAAAAGCAACGTCACATTTCAAGAATTATCAAACCAATTCTGCTCGGTCCGGTGGACTTTCATTCGGGCAATCCGAATTTTTCCGGACATCACGGACACCCGTCGTCCGGACCGCCATGCTGTCGGCAAGGCCGGCCTCGATCGCCTGACGCACTTAAATTTTTTGGGTCATCCGGTTGATGCGTACTGAATTCAAGCATCTGGTCGATTTGCCTGAGCTGCAACTTTTCAATTGGAAATCAATGACACTTCTATCGGAACCATGAATATTCCTGGGACGAATACATCCAGGCATAACGCTTTGAGAATTCGAAGAATCAGCGAAGCTAATTTGTGGCCTACAGGAGAGGACTATCTGAAATCTGCCGAAAGAGCCCCTCGTAACAGGTGGAATAGCCCAAAATCGGATTCCTCAACCGGAAGATTGGCCAACCCGATACACACCTCCCATCATCACCGATACCGCACCCATATTTTGTGGTCAAAATCCTCTTGACACACAAAATCCTTCTTCATATATTACGATTGTGGAAAAGGGACTTCTTACCAATCAACAGTTGCAGGCGGTCTTCGAACAGGCGGCGGTGGGGATGGTTATTGTCGATGCCGCCCAAAGCCGTTTTGTGAAGGTAAACCATCGCTTCTGTGAGATCGTGGGTTACTCAGCCGAGGAGCTGCTGCAGGGGTCCATCCATGATATCACCCACCCGGACGATGTCCACATGGACCTCAACCATGTCGATCGGATCAGTACCGGGACCGCCCGGGAATCCTCCTGGGAAAAGCGTTATCGGAAAAAGGATGGAACGGTCACATGGGCCAGGGCTTTTGTGACTGCGCTCGATCCCTCCGAAGCCAAGCCAACCCTGAGGTTAGGGGTGATCGAGGACATCACCGAGTGGAAGCGGGCGGAGGAGGCGCTGCGGGAATCGCAGGCGTTCTATCATTCGCTCGTGGAGCAACTGCCCGCCGGCGTTTTTCGCAAAGACCGTGAAGGCCGCTATGTTTTTGTCAGCCCTTGGTTCTGCCGGCTCAAAGGCATGAAGGAGGAGGAGTTTCTGGGCAAAACGCCTCAGGAAGTTGCCGCAAGCGAAGCGGTGAAACCGGACGCAACGGAGCAGGCAATCAAGTATGCCGCCGGAGGCGCGGATCATCATGTCCAGATCATGCAAACCGGCAACCCCATAGAGTTGATTGAAGAGTATACGGATGCCGCTGGCAGGAAGCAGTTCATGCACGTCATAAAAATGCCCGTCATCAACTCTGAAGGAAAGGTCATTGGCACCCAGGGAATCCTGTTCGACATCACCGAGCGCAGGCGGATGGAGGATGCGCTGCGCTGGAGAGAAACCCAACTCCAGGCAACCCTCGAATCCACCGCTGACGGCATTTTGGCCGTGGACAACAAGGGGAGGGTGCTCAAAGCCAACCGGCGGTTTGCCGATTTGTGGCGGATTCCCCAATCTCTCATGGATGCCGGAGACGACCGTGCCCTGCTGGATTTCGTGATGAACCAGTTGTCCGATCCCGACGCGTTTCTCGAGAAGGTGCGGTTGCTCTACGACTCGGACACAGTGGACTCGGACACGCTGGCCTTCAAGGACGGCCGTGTTTTTGAACGTTTTTCCTTTCGGATGATCATGGAGGGCGTTGTCATCGGGCGGGTGTGGTCCTTCCGCGACATCACCGAGCGCAGGCGGATAGAGGAGGCGCTGAGGGACAGTGAGAATAGATACCGAGAGCACAGTATTATCGATGATCTCTCCCAGCTTTACAATTCCCGACATTTTTACTTTCAGCTTAAAATCGAATTAGACCGGTCGAACCGCTATGAACAGCCTTTAACCCTCCTCCTTCTTGATCTCGACAATTTCAAGGTATTCAACGACGCTTACGGCCATGTCGAGGGAGATCATGTCTTATGGCGACTTGGCCAGGTGGTCAAAAGATGCCTGCGCGAGACGGATTTCGCTTTTCGTTATGGCGGCGAAGAATTCACCATCATCCTGCCCATGACAACCAGCGCGGACGGCGCAGTCACGGCGGAAAGAATCCGGACGGAATTCAAAAAGGAGACTTTCTCCCCTGCGCCGGGTCAGGTCGTTCATGTGACGGTGAGCATCGGGCTTGCGCAGTACAAGCCGCAGGAAGAGATGAAGGCCTTCGTTCACCGGGTTGACCAACTTATGTACCAGGGAAAAAAGAACGGGAAGAACAGGGTTTGTTCTGAGTTATAGCCGAAGGAACCGTTTAACGAGTAATCCCCACATTGAGCCGTAGAGGTCGTAGACCAGCCAATCGATCCGGCGGTCGGCGGCGTCGATCGGGCGTTTGAGGTTCGTCCGTTTGTGGTCCGTCCGGGCGACGGCGAGCTGGTAGGCGGGGGCGGCGTCCTCGGCGATGCGGACGGCGGGCTTTTTCGCCTCCACGAAGAACTTCCGCGTCCCGCCGATGCGGAAGCAGTAGTCCGGGGCCTTCACTGCGCCGCCGATCCGGATGGCGTCCTCGTGGATCACGTCCTTGTAGGCCTCGGCGTGACCGGCGATATTGTCCAGATCCCAGCCCAGCGCGCTGAAGGGAGGATCGATGAACTCCCGACGGAGCTGGGCCTCGTTGTAGGAGCCGGAGGCGTAGGCCGTAAGATTTTCTTCAAAACGCGCGACAAGATCAAGAACTTCTTGGGGAGCTGGCATGATCAAAAGCTCCTTTCGTTAAGAACCTGGAATCATCCAAAATCCACAGAATCCGTATTTCCCGGGATCACTGTCCGCAGCGAAACCGACCATTTTGCAAGCATTTGCATAAAAGATCATGACTTTTCCGCAAATGCTTACACGAAGGCCGCGGCCGCCTCGCCCGCGACGAAGCCGGTGGAGAAGGCCGCCTGGAGGTTGTAGCCCCCCGTGTCGGCGTCGATGTCCATCACCTCCCCGCAGAAGAAAAGGCCGGGAACGCGGCGCGAGGCCATCGTCCGCGGAGCGATCTCCTTGAGTGCGACCCCGCCCGCCGTAACGATCGCCGCGGTCATGGGCAGGGGACCTTGGATGTTGAAGCGGAGGGCCTTGAGAAGGCGGAGGAGCTTCTCCCGCTCCGCGGCACTGATCTGATGGCCCGGTCGGTCTGCGGGGATGCCGGACATCTCGATGAACGGTTCGATCATCTTGTGGGGAAGGAGCCCCGCCAGGAGGCTGCGGAAGCCTCGTTTGCCGAAGCTATCGAAATCCCGCTGGAGGCGGGCTCGGAGCTCTTCCGCCGTGAGGGCGGGCTTCAGATCGATTGCGACGCCGACCGGGCCTTCCGCAAGGGCGTCCACGACGGCCAGGCTCATGAGGAGCGTGATCGGCCCGCCGATCCCGAAATGGGTGAAGAGCATCTCGCCCATCCGGCTTTCGATGACCGGGCCTTTCCGGCGCCTTTGCTCCAGCCCTCGGCCGACATCCTTTGCAGGGGTCTGGGAGGGATCGACCCCCTCCGCCGGACCGCGGAAGGCCGTGAGCCGGACGTTACGGAGGCTCACCCCCTGCATCGACTTCGCCCGTTCGACCTCCATAACGACGAGCGGAACGAGGGCGGGCCGGAGCTTCGTCACGGTGTGGCCGAGGGTGGCCGCTATCCGATAGCCGTCGCCGGTCGAACCGGTAGCCGGCCAGGTGGCGCCTCCGGTCGCCAGGATGACGGCGCGGGCGGGCAGAAGACCCTCCTCCGTCCGGACCCCCTCAACAAGACCTGCGCGGACGGCGATTCCGGTCACGGGGACGCCGGTGCGGATCTTCACACCATAATCCTTCAGATAACGCCGGAAGGCCTTCACGACGTCCGCCGCGTCGTCGGAGACGGGGAAAATCCGCCCGCCGCGTTCGACCTTCGTCTCCACGCCGTAACGCGCGAGAAAGGCGAGGAGGTCGTCCCGGAAGAAGCGGTGAAAGGCGCCGTGGAGAAAGCGGCCGTTCGGGCCGTACATGGGGAGGAAATCTTCGAGGTCACGGGCGTTCGTCAGGTTGCAGCGGTTCTTCCCGCTGACGAGAATCTTCTTCCCCGGAGCGTCCGTCTTTTCCACCACGAGAACTTCGGCGCCCATTTCCGCGGCCCGTCCGGCGGCCATCATCCCGCCGGCGCCGGCGCCGACGACGATCACGCGGTCGGATTCCATTCCCGGCTTCGGCACCCATTTTATTAAATTTTCCATCACAATTACGGTTGTTTAGAGAGAGTCCCTAACCCCTTTATTCTTTTTGGGGTACTTTTTCAAGGTACGCCACTTATCGCAACCTGATCCGAAGCATTTTCGACCGGGGAATTAAACACCTTTTCCATGAATGCACTACCCTCATCTCGATCATAACTTTGATGTAGAAATAGTACTTTCCATAGATCATCTGAAGGGTCTCGTGGCCCATCATCTCTTGAACCCTCTTCTACCGTGTCGATCGAGTATAGCCCCCTTGTAGAACCGGGCGCCTAAAAATACCGAAGCAACCCTTTTTCGCGCCAATTTTTGACGGTCGAAGGAGTCACCCTAAATTTACCAGCAACCTCCTGCCTGTGTCAAATATACCTTCGTGCTGCATACATCTTTTTCCATCCTGATGTCTCCCATCCGGGATCGGACGGTAACATCATCGATGACCCCCTGGGGTTAACCCCAGAAAGTCCTTCAAAAGTCATTATTACTCCGGCAATCAAACATGTAAATTAAATCTGTATAGTGCCCGTATTTCTTGCAACCGGCAACCATGCTTTGATATATTTGGTCACTGGAGTAATAATTCTAAATTCCTGGTCCCTGTTGTCTGTCGCGTTCAAAAGCGGGGGGACCCTCTCGGAATCCCCCTTTCATATTACTGAGGAATCTCTGTCATATAGTTTGCTCTTATGAGATCATTACAAAACTTGAATATTAGCTGAATTTTGCAATCAATGGTATGAACCACGGGGCGCGTTCCAAACCCTAAATTCCGCCGCATGCGGCGGTGAATAACCCTCCCCTTTTTTTAATGGATTTAAAGTTTTGAAAATAAACGAAGAAAGTGTTATTTTTACCTCCAATTTGAACATACAAAACAGGAGGTACGCTGTAAGGAATGAGCCTCTCTTCAAAATTTGGCATGGCATACAAAACGCACTTTTCCCATGGTTGGAAAAGAAATTGAATCCGCTGACGGAAAAGCAGCAGGAGCTTGCGCGGGTGATCGAACTTGCGGAATTTCAGAAACACATGAGCCCGTATCTGCGGCAAGGGATCGGGCGCAAGCGGGATGATCGGCTGGCCATCTTGAAGGCGTTCGTGGCTAAGGCGGGTTACAATTTTCCGACTACGAAAGTGTTGATTGCCTACCTGCACGGTAGCACGAATTTGCGACGGCTGTGCGGGGGGGGAGAGCAAGGGGGGGTATTCCGTCGGAATCCACGTTTTCTCGGGCGTTTGAGGAATTCTCTCGCGGTGATCTGGGGCAGAAGATTCACGAGTCGATGGCCAAGAGTTTTGCAATTGGCTCTACATAACGAAAAATTTAAAGAGATAGAGACCTGAATGCTTGCGCATATTGTCATTCTGAGGAGCCTTGCGATGAAGAATATCTTGTGATGTTAGATTCTTCGCGTAGTTTACCCTTGAGCGAAGCGAAGGGCTCAGAATGACGCGAAGGGTGTTTTTCAAAGCGGTTTCAAGCAAGCAAACATTTGCAGATGAGCACTGAGTTTATGGACCCGCAGGACAGAATGCAAAAAAAGCCGGAGGCCAAGTTCGCAGAACAGCTCATCTATGCTTTAAATTACATAAAAATGCAGGTGGGAATGTATCCTGAAGGTCATAGCATGATCTCGCAGGGTCTCGACAGCGTCTTAGATGTGCTTCAAGAGATTTTTGCCCTTAAGGGGCAGATAACCATTAATGTGGAAGATGATGCCCTGTATGTGGGTGAAGATATTTTAGATAAAAAAAATCGTAACCATAGGCAATTTGCCAAATCATTGAATGACCTGTATATCACTTCAATAACGTTATCGAAGGGCTTGACGAGAGACGAATTGCTAAAGTTCCAGAATATTCTTGTAATGAAATCTTCGGATATCCTGGTCTTAGGAAATATCGAGAAAGTTTTTGCCGATACCTTCATTGCGCATATCAAGGTGAAAGGTCTCGATTTAGGCAATTTCAGCTCTACTGATGAAAAGATAATTGATCGTGAGAGCTTGAAAGACAAAAAGCCAAAGGTGAAAGGTCCCGATGTAGGCGATTTCAGTTCTACGGATGAAAAGATAACTGACCGTGAGAGCTTGAAAGACAAAAAGCCAAAGATGAACGGTCCCGATGTAAGCTATTTCAGTTCTACGGATGAAAAGATAACTGACCGTGAGGAATTAGAAGACAAAAAGCAATTTGAAGACGAATTATGGCGAAAATTTACTTCCTCTTTAATTACCCAGAGCAGTGATAAAGGGGAACAAAAGTCGCGATCCCCAGAATATTCCAACATCGATTCTCATGACTTTGTAAAGCTTCTGAACGAAGAAACGATCAACTGGGACGTCTTCTTGAATGATTACCGCTCTATGATAATTCAATATCTTCGTTCCGAGGATGAAGAAAAAAAACCAACGGTTGAGAATATCATTTTCAGAATAGACAGTCTGGTCAAAGATTTTCATCCCCAACTCAAACAACAGATGTTCCATGTCACAGAGAATGAGCTATCTTCGCTACCACCGTCCATTATTAAATCGAATAAGATCAGTTGTTTCAACTATGAGACGGTTGCCGGGATTCTCCGCGGCGCTAGCGACGAAAAAAGGGGAATATCGCCCTCCCTCACTCTCCTTTTCCAAAAATTGTCAACAATCCATGATAAATCGTCGGATGGCTCCGGGAAAGCTGTCCTGAATGGTTCTTCCCAGATTAATGAAACCTTTACGTCCGCCAAGGAAATCGAGAAACTCATCGAACGCGAACAATACGAAAGTTATGTCCCTGCCGATTATAAAGAGATTCTCAGGCGACAATCAATGGTTGTCGATGTTGACGAGAAAATGAATAAGGAGCATTTTATTCTCGGAGAACATATCAATACCCTCGAAGATACAAGTTTGAATCTTCAGATAAGCAAACTTTTCATAGCGCTCATGAATGAAGACCTGAATGAAGATGAGTATCGGGAAATTTCCATTTACATTACCAAAAACATATCCGATTTGATTTTATCGGGATATTTTTCTTTTCTCACAGATGTTCTAAATACTTATAAGAGGCATTCACAGGAAAAACCTTCGGAGAAGATTCGAAGACTCGCAGATTCCGGGATAACGGTTTTCCATGATACAAAGACCCTGTCGCGTGATCTAAAGCCATTGTTTCTACAGGGAATACAACTTGACTCCCTGGTCGGTTTCGTCGTGGCGTGCGGTTCTCAAAATATCCCTTGGCTTTTGGATCTATATCTGGAGACGTGGTCGCCAAAAGGACAAGCCATGATTGTTGAAGTATTGCGGTATTTCCGTGAAGAGGCCATAAGTAACGTATTAAATAGACTCTCGGAAATATCTATTCAATTTATAAAAAAATTGCTTATACTGCTCCAATTGATAGGCGACGCTGACGTTATTCCATATGTCAGGCCATTTGCAGATCATCCGGATATCACTGTCAGACTGGAGGCCATCAGTACTCTTCTAAGATTCAAAGACCATGATGCAAAAGCCCTTCTTCAGAAGGCCGTCTTTTCAAAGGATCGCTCTGAATCAACACAAGCGATTGTTTTGGCTTGCGAATACAAGATAACAGACATTTGTGTAAAGCTGATTCCCCTGATCAGAACCAACATTATTCTTAAGAAGGATCTAACTTTCAATGAGCTTATCATTACGGAAGTCGTAAAAACAAGGGATCCACAGATCATACAGTACCTCGAAAAATTGGCCGGAACAAGATGGTCCCTATCTCCCAGAAGGCTTTCCCGGACAAAGATGGCGCTTTTAAACGCAATAGAGCTTTACGCACCACCGAAAGCAGTCAAACTCATAAAAATATGCCTTTATTCTAAAAATAAACAGATCAAAACCTTGTGCGTGGAACTTATGAAAAGGGAGAGCGAATGATGGATCTTCTGGCTTTTCGTGAGAATCTGTACCGGTTTATTTTGTGTCTGACGTCTACCACATCAAACATTGTTATATATCCTTCAAATCACCCATTTATAAAATCTGGCATTGGGGAGGCTTATGCGGAGCTTACAGAAATGCTGAAAGGAAGAAGGGAGATTAAATTTGTCCTGTTGAGAAACCTTCTCGTATCTTGCGGTGTCCCTCTGAAGTTTAAAGGTCCTAGCTGGCGTGCCTTTCTTGATATGCTAAAAAAAAAGAAAATCGACCAAATGACATTCTGTGCAGGTCTTTCTCTTAATCAACTTGAACAATTCATAATAGATTTCTCTTCGGATAGAAAAGATACGCTTTACTCAACAGCATTCATTAAGTTCGGCAATATCGATCCCGAAGACGAGGGTAAAAAAGAGGAATTTGACGATTACGGAAAATCGAATGATTATTTTGATAGTATTTTAGACCTCGGGATGTTGGAACCGAACAGGATGGTCAAGGATCTTTATCAAAAGATCATGGTGAGTGGCACTTTTCAAGGAGATGTCATCTCTGAGATTGTTACGGTATTTTTGGAACAAATCCAAACGGGAGGATCACCATTGACCATGCTGGCCTCTTTGAAATCGGTTGACGAATACACATTTACCCATGCAGTGAATGTCGGCATCCTGACCATGTCATTGGCCGAATCCCTCGGTTTCAGCGGCTCTCATCTAAAAGATATTGGGACTGCAGCACTTCTGCACGATGTCGGAAAAATTCAAATACCTGAAGAAATTTTACAAAAAAAGGGTGCGCTTGATTCGGGTGAACGAAAAATCATGGAGAGTCATTCCATAAATGGCGCCAGGCAACTTATGAAAATCAAAGGTCTTCCCAGGCTGGCTTTAATCGTGGCCCTGGAACATCACTTAAAGTATGATGGCGGCGGCTATCCGCACGTTAAGGGGAAATGGCAAACGAATATTGTCAGTCAAATAGTCTCTATTGCAGATGTATTTGATGCCCTTCGGACAAAACGCCCCTATCGAGAAGCGATGTCACCTGACGAGGTTGAAAGAATACTTCGTCTGGGAAGCGGTGTATCTTTCAACCCTTTTTTGCTTGAGCACTTCCTTGAAGGGATAAAAAATAAAGACCTGCAATCAGAACATGTATAGCCCTACAACGATAGTTATTGTGTCTCCGTTTGCCGGGCCAGTTTCTTTTTCCGGGGAGTGGGACAAGCCCGATGGTTTTTCAGCGGTATCCATGAGACAAGTTAAATGATCTCAATGATATCGAACATTTTCATGGGCAGCACAGCGTTGATGAGCAGTCTAAGCTGCGATAGCGTAATGGGTCATAGAAGTCCTCCCGCCCCGTCCCGGATCATACTCCGGAGCCGCTCCCAGTCGATATCGTTGTTCAGGCAATCGTACCGGGCCATCCGAATCACCTGCGGGATCACCTTCCTCTCCTTCAGACGGACCCCCCGGAGGGTGATCGGGGTCGAATGAATTCCCTTTTCGATCTCGAAATCGCAGGCGGCGCCGATCGCCGCGCGGATCCCCTTCCGTTGGACGAGACGTTTCGTGAAGTTCGTGCTGGGGGAGATAAAGAACTGCCACCCCTTCTCCTCGCAGAGAAGGCGAATCTCCCCGCAGCGGCAGTCTTTGCAATTCACGCAGAGAACCCCGTCTTTCTTGGAAAAACGCGCCTTGCATTTCTCCCCGATCAGGCAATGGGGAAGAATGACCGCTTTGTCGGCCACAGGGACCCGGTCGAACGCCTTCCGGTAGTAGGCATTGGCGATGGCGGAGATATCGTAACGCAGACCGACCCGCCCCAGCAGGGAACGCATCGGAAAAAAGAAGAAGGCGGAAACGAATTTGAGTCTGCTACAATCCTGTGTCATGAAACCCGGTCCTGATCAATCTGGTCTCCCGGCGGGGAAAAGATCCCCAGGAAATCTCTCTCCCCGTGTGTTTTTAGACGGATATCAAAAAGCCGTCTGGAAAGCAATTTTTTTGCGCCTTTTCGGCTACCGGAATCGAAATATCTGTGATATGCTGCCATCGCTTTTACCACACGAATCCTTACAATCTGCCCAAGGGCGCGGGAGGTGGGACTTGTATTCCGGAAAAACCGTCTTCGTGGTGAATCCTCATGCGGGAAACGGGGCGACAGGCAAAGAGTGGCCCCGGATCAGCAAAATGGCCGGGGACCTTCTGGGTCCCTTTGAAACTTGCCTGACCGAAGGACCGGGCGATGCCACTTGGATGACCCGGGAACACCTTCTCAAGGGCACCGACCGGATCGTCTGCGTGGGCGGCGACGGCACGCTCAACGAGGTGGTCAACGGCTTCTTTGACGAAAGAGGCTCCATCCGGAAGGATGCGGTCCTCGGCTTCCTCCCCAACGGCACCGGTTGCGACTTTTGCCGGACCATGCCCATCCCTTCCGGGATCAGGGCCTCCCTGGAGACCGTTCGTGAGGGATATGTCCGGACGATTGATCTCGGGCGCATCCGCTTCCGGGACCATCAGGGCGGCATGAGCAGCCGATACTTCCATAATATCGCGAGCTTCGGTCTCGGCGGAGAGGTCGTGGACCGGGTCAACCGGACGAGCAAGGCCTGCGGGCCGTTCATCACCTTCATCTGGGGCACACTGGTCTCCCTGTTCGTCTACGGTAAAAAGCGGATCCGCCTCAAGGTGGACGACGGGGACGAGCGGACGGTGGATGTGCTCAACATCGCCATCGCCAACGGGCGATATCACGGCGGCGGCATGCTGGTCGCCCCGGACGCCGTGACCGACGACGGCATCTTCCATGTGACCGTGATCGGCGCAATGAACCTTCCTCTGGTCTTCTGGCACCTCCCCAAACTTTACACCGGGAAGATCAAGAGCATCCGCCAGGTTTCCATGCAGACGGGTACGAGAGTGACCGCTACTTCGGAGCAGCGGGTCCTCCTCGACATCGACGGGGAGCAGCCGGGTACCCTGCCGGCCGAGATGGAGATCGTCCCGGGGGCGCTCACCATGATCCTGAAAGCTTGACACACCTGGTAAACCTCTTTTCGTGCCCTCTTTCGCCATCATTCCCTACCACCGTCATCCCCTGCCGCCGGGCAGGGGAGATGGCGCGGCGTGCTCACCCCATCATCTCAGGCACATGTGATGAAAAATTCCCCAGCCGTTGAGTAAGATTTCAACAATACTCCCTCCCGAAAGCACGGAACGGCACGGTCTGTCCAAAGGCGATTCAAGCCGTTTTTACGTCGTTTTATCCCATAACGGCTGGTTTTTTACCATTGGCACGTACATTGCTTATAAGGCGGCATCCGGAAAGACCGGGACGAAGGAAGGGTTGTTGGATGAAACGTTTTCTGACATTGGCGGCTGTTCTCATCTTGATCGGTTTCACCCTGGCATTTGCCGCGGAGAAGCCCACATCCGCCCCACCCCTTACCCCCCGGATCCCGGAGATGAGCACCGCCGGGACGGTGCTGGAGATATCCGGCACGAGCCTGAAAATCGGACGGACGTTGAAGGGGAAAGCGGAAATCATGGAATTCATCCTGGAGAAACCCTTTCCCAATATCGCGGTGGGCGATCAGATCAAGGTCAACTACCTTGAAAGGGATGGCCGGAACGTGCTGATCCGGGTGGCGCCGGCGAAAAAGACCGCGGTCAAGAAGGCGGTCAAGAAGGAGCTCCCGAAGGAGATGAAACCGTTCGCCCCTCCGGCGGCTCCGGTCACAAAATAGGCTTTACCCCTTCATCTGTGATGAAGGTAATTCTGGGCAGATTCCCGAGATCGCCGATTGTCGGCGGATCGGAAGGGGACTGACAAAAAAAATGAAAAGAGGAGGTAGTGAAGATGAAACGTTTTATGGTATGGGCAATCGCATTGGTTTTCCTGTTCTGCACGTCCGTAATCGCAGCCGAGAAGGCGGCGACCCCCGTCACCCCGGCAACCCCCGCCGCAACGGCTGAGCCCGCCGCAAAGGCTGAGCCCACGAAGGCAGAGAAGAAGGCGGCCGACAAGAAGAAGGCCGCCGCCGAGAAGAAGGCCGCCGAGAAGAAGAAGGCCGCCGAGAAGAAGGCGGCCGACAAGAAGGCCGCCGCCGAGAAGAAGGCCGCCGAGAAGAAGAACGCTCCGGCCCCGGCTCCGGCTCCGGTCACGCCGCTTCCGGCCACGAAGTAATCCTTTTTCGGGTATCGAACAGATGTACGGGGTGTGGAGATTCGTCTCCGCACCCCCTTTTTTTCACCGATCATTTGCGTGCATTTTCCCCCCGGCCTGCACTATAATCACGGCCGGGGACAACCGGGTTTCCGGAAACCATCCCCGGGGGAGTGATCCATGACCGTCCGTACACGTCTGATGATCCTTACAGTCCTGGGGCTGGTCGTTACGATGACCGTCTGGGGGTGGGTCCAGATCCGGGCGCTGGACCAGATCCTGGTAGAACAGCAGGGGAAACGCCTCTCCAGCGTCGCCGAAACGGTCAGCACCTACTACACCCATTTCCCGACCGGTCAAGGTCTGTCAACCCTCGACACCACCCTGAAGGAGCAGATTCAGACCGATGTCCGCCTGGCCCGCATCGACATCTTCACCGTCGTCAACTACGATATCGACTACATCGAATATATCGCCGGGGCGAGCCGCGTCCGCTACGAATGGCCGGAGAGCCTGGTCAGCTCCGTCGCGGCGTCGCGCAAACCCCAGTATGTCCGTCTGAAGATGGAAGACGGGCCCGCTGTCGGGCTGCTCTATCCCGTCACATCCGAAAAATCGCTGAACACGCAGTTTGTCGTGGGGGTGATCATCTTCAGCCGGGCCAATGCGGAAATCCTCTCCCGGGCGCAGCGCCTGCTCGTCATCAGCACCGCCTGGCTCCTCGTCATCATCCTGCTCGTCCTCGCGGCGAGCTACCGGTGGCTCATCGCCCGGCCGCTCAGCGTCATCATCCGTACGATCGACGCGTTCCAGACCGGGCAATATGTGAAGCGGATTCCGATCGTCCGCCGGGATGAATGGGGACATCTGGCCGAACATTTCAATTCGATGGCTGATGAAATTGAACAGGTTCTGATGAGAAATCAGGAGCTGACCCGGAGCCTCGAGGATCGCGTCCGCGAGGCGACCCGCAAGGCGGTTGAGCTCCAGAAGCAGGTCAACCAGCTCCAGCAGCTCACTGCGATG
Organism: Syntrophaceae bacterium; assembly: GCA_003141195.1. GTDB lineage: Bacteria > Desulfobacterota > Syntrophia > Syntrophales > UBA5619 > UBA5619. The sequence goes on along the minus strand of PLLC01000081.1, from coordinate 11,485 downwards.
GGATACCTGACCGCCACGCTCGCCCATGACCTCGGAACGCCGCTCCATTCCATCGCGGGTCTTGCGAGCCTTCTGCTGGAAAAGGGAAATTGGCCGCCGGACGTCGCCCGCAAATTGGAGCTCATCGTCCAGCAGACCCAGCGTCTCAATACCGTCATCCAGAACGTCCGGCGCGCGACCCGCCCACCCGAGGCCCATTTCGAGACCGTCACCGTCCAGGGGCTGTTAAATGAGACCCTCTCGCTTGTGGAACCCCTCATGCGCAAGGCGGGGATAGAGCTCCAGGTCGATTTTGACGAGAGCTTACCGGGCATCCATGCGGACCGTTACCGCGTCCAAACCGCCCTGTTCAACCTGATCCAGAATGCCCTCGAGGCGATGCCGGCCGGGGGTCGGATCACCGTTTCCACCGCGGCGGCGCCGGACCGGGGAGAGGTCTCTATCTCCGTCGCCGACACCGGAAAAGGGATCCCGCCGGAGCTGATGGAGAGGATATGCGAGCCGTTCTTCAGCACCCACCAGGAGGAGGGTATGCGGGGGTTGGGACTGGCCATCGTTCAGGATATCGTCAAGATGCATGGGGGGCGGATGGAGATCCAAAGCGCTCCGGGCGAAGGAACGAAGGTCGTCCTCTGTTTCCCCGCGGCTGCTGAAACGGCTCAGGACAAACCTTCTTTCGCCAGGCCGTAACGGAGGATCTTGGTCCGCAGGGTCTTCCGGTCGATTCCTAGTCGCTGGGCGGCCTGGCTCTGATTCCAGGCCGCGCCCTCAAGGTTCTGGAGGATCTGCTGTCGTTCCGCCGTCTCGAGCGGCGACAGGAGGGACGACTCGGCAGTGCGGACCGGACGGAACTTTCCCGGGAGATTTTCCGGTAGAATGACGGTAAATGGGGAGAGGAGCAGGGTCTGCCGAAGGACGTTTTCCAACTCGCGGACATTCCCCGGCCAGTCATAACCCATGAAAAGCTCCATCGCCTCGTCGGAGATGCGCACCGTAGGGTATCCCCACTTCTTCAGGAAAGACTCGATGAGCTGCGGGATGTCTTCTCGGTGCGCCCGGAGCGGCGGCACCTGGAGGCGGACAACAAAGCGGTAGAGCAGATCGGATCGGAACCGTCCGGCGCCGGCCTCCGCATCAATGTCCCGGTTCGCCGCCGCGACCACTCGGACCCCCACATGCATCGCCTCATGGCCGCCGAGCCGTCTCACCTCCCCGTTCTGCATAAAGCGGAGGAGCTTTCCCTGGAGCGCCGGCGACATCTCGGTGATCTCATCCAGAAAGATCGTCCCGTGCTGGGCCGTCTCCAGGAGACCGGCATGGACGTGGTCGGCCCCCGTGAAGGCCCCCTTCTCGAACCCGAAGAGTTCCGATTCAAGGAGGGTCTCCGGAATGGCGCCGCAGTTGACGGTGAGAAAGGGTTTATCACGCCGGGCGCTCAACTGGTGCAGGGAATGGGCCGTCAGTTCCTTGCCCGTCCCGCTCTCCCCGCTGATCAGAACGCTCGCCGAGGCGTCGGCCACCCGGGCGATCTGCTTGTAGAAATCGACCATTACGGCGGACGAACCGATGAACTGGGGCTCCTGGCGATCCTCGGGCTGATCATGGATCCAGTGTTTTTGAAAATCGCGAACCGCCAGAATTTTCTGAACCATCGCGCGGATCGCCTCCGGCGAGAAGGGTTTGCTGATATAGTCCGAGGCGCCGAACCGCAGGGCCTCCATCGTCGTCTCCAGCGAACCGAAGGCCGTCATCAGGATCACAGGCAGCTCCGGCCGCTGCTCGTGAACCTTCCGGAGGAACTCGAGACCGTCGATATCCGGCATCCGGATGTCCGAGAGGAGGAGATCGTACCTGGAAAGATCCTCCTTCAGGGCCTCCCGCGCGGATGTGAAGGGTTCGACTTCGTAGCCTGCCCGAAGGAGCGCCTCCTGGAGGAACTCGCAGGCCACGGCGTCGTCGTCGATGACCAGGATGCGGATTTTCGCGCCGTTTTTACCCAAGCCCCTTCTCCCCGATGTATTGGGCCAGATCCGCCACCCGGCAGGAGTAGCCCCACTCGTTGTCGTACCAGGCCACGACCTTCGCCATGTTGTCGCGGAGCACCTGCGTGAATTCGATATCCACGATCGAGGAGTGGGCGTCCCCCTTGAAGTCCATTGAAACCAGACCGGCCTCCTCGCAGGCCATGATCCCTTTGAGCCGCTTCTTCGCGGCGTCGCGGAGGACCTTTCTCAGCTCCTCCGTCGTCGTCTTTGTTTTGAGCTCGGCCGTGAAATCGACGACGGAGACCGTCGGCGTCGGCACGCGGAGCGAGTAGCCGTCGAAACGGCCCGCCAGGTCCGGAATGACGAGAGCGAGGGCCTTGGCCGCGCCCGTCGTCGTCGGGATGATGTTCATCGCCGCCGCACGGGCGCGCCGGAGGTCCTTGTGGGGCAGGTCGAGGAGCCGCTGGTCGTTCGTGTAGGAGTGAATCGTCGTCATCATCCCCTTCTCGATGCCGAACGCCTTGTGGACGATCATCACCGGCGGGGCGAGGCAGTTTGTCGTGCAGGAGGCATTGGAAACGATGTGGTGTTTCTGCGGTTTGTAATCCTTGTGGTTGACCCCCATCACGACCGTCAAGTCCTCCTCCTTGGCGGGGGCAGTGATGATCACCTTCTTTGCGCCGGCCTGGAGGTGTGCCGAGGCCTTCGGACCGGTCAGGAAAAGGCCGGTGCTCTCGATCACGATATCGACCCCCTCGTCGTCCCAAGGGATGGACGCGGGATCGCGGAAGGCCAGGCTCTTGATCGGTTTCCCGTCGATGATGAAACAGTCCTTCTTGACGCCGACCTTCCCTGCATAGCGGCCGTAGTTCGTGTCGTACTTAAACAGGTGGGCGTTTGTCTCCACATCGAAGAGATCATTGACCGCCACGACCTGAAGGGATTCGGGGTATCGGGTCAGGACGGCCTTCAACACCTGCCGTCCGATCCGGCCAAAACCGTTGATGCCCAGGCGAATCATAAAAAACCTCCTTTTCGTTGTAATGCTCTCGTAAAAAGCCATAACATCTCGAAAATGGGACAGCCTCGTAAAAAGTTCCGCAGGCAAGGCGCGCGAGTCCTGAGGAATGAGGCGTACTATTGCGTACGCCGCAATGACGAAGGATGAGGCGCAACGCAGCATCCGGACTTTTTACGTATCCGTCAGTTGTCGTCGATGCGGTACTTATGCTCCGCCATCAGATCGCAGCGGGTCTGTAGCGTCTCGTGCATGCGGGCTTTGTCGAGGGCGATCGCGCTCAGATTGGCCACCGCCTTGAGGAATTTGATCTCTTCATCCCGGAATTTACGCACCCGGTCCGCATAGACCCGCAGGACGCCGATCGCCTTCTTTTCCAGCATGAGCGGGACGACGAGGATGGATTTGATCCCTTCCGCCTTCGCCTTCGCGCCGTACTGGAAATCCTTGTCCGTCTGGACGTTCTCGATCCAGATGGTCTTGCCTTTCAAAACCTTGCGGTCGAGGCCGCTCTCCTCGATCAGAATCGGTCCCTTGCGGACATACCCCTTGGACAGACCGCTTTCCGCCCCCAGCACCAGCAGCCGCTCCCGGGAATCGAGGAGCCGGATGCTGCCGGCCTTGACACCCATGGCATTCACCACGGACTGTACGATCTTCTCCAGGACCTTCGACGGATCGAGGGAGGCATTGATCACCTTCGCCACATCGTACAGGGCAACGAAATAATCGACATCTTTCCCTTTCATGGTATCACCTCCTGATTGCCTTTTCTCACACCCTTGTCCGCATCTTGAATGGTCTCCCAGACCGAATTCTCGATAATCGTGTCGCCGCTCCCGCCGCTCAAGATCCTTCCCGAAAGCCCGACATGCCCGGTGAAACAGGGCGTCGTCAACGCATGAAGCCCATCAGCATCACCCCGAGACCAACCAGCCAGCCGATCCAGGGCTTCATCCGTCGTGACTCTTCGCAGCTTGCATGAAAGAGAATGTACCCGGGAACAACAGGCGCATAAAATCCCCTTCCGGACGCTCCTTTTGAAAGCCGTGACGGCCACGATATCCCGGCAGATGATGATGATCAGAAATCCCAACAGAACCATATTCGCATTCATCTCACCCAATGCCCTCGCCTCCTCCATCAACCCTTCTTCAAGGGGCTCCGTGTTTTGGCGTTTCCCGTCGCATGACGGAGAGAGATTATACAGGAAGGAAAAACAAATATCCAGCAACGGAAACGTGCGCGCATCCGCTCAGCACACATCCGCATCTCCCGACCGACCCGAAATGAACGGAACAATACTGCCTGCACGACTTCCGCCGTCTCAAAATATTCGGCAAACCCATCGATCCCGAAAACTTCGATTCGGTCAAGGGGCTCAACGACGATCGACGAAGCACCATCCTGGCCCGGCGTAAGACGCCGATTGACACCTTCCGCCGTCTTGTATATAAAGCGGCGACAGAGTCATATTCCCGCTTCCATTCCTGGAACGGAACCAGTGTCGATAAGCGGTCACGGTCCTGGAAAGAAAAGCCCGTTGCCCTGTGTTATCCGCTGTCTGAATGTACATCCGGGAAAGAAAGGCACAAGTGCTCATGACACTCCTCAAACCGCTGGCAGGGGAAAAATCGCGGAGACTCTTCCTCGCGTCTTTCGCGCTTTCCTCAGTGCTTCCCTTGTTGCTCCTGATCTTCATCGTTTATCAGTACCTCCTTCCCCTCATCGATGCCGACGCGAGCGGTCTGCTCGGCAATACCCTGACCTACGGCATCCTCATCATGTTCCTTTTCCCGCTCATGAGCTTCTTTCTGATGTTCCGCTGGATCCGATCACTGGAATGCCTTACGAATCAAATCCGGGACAAATCAATGGAAATCATGGATGGCACAAAAGAGTTCTCCGATCAGACGATCACGGTTGCAGACGACCTCCGGCCACAGGCGGCAGCCGATCACCCAAACGCCGGGGAAGAAAACGAGATCCGGAGCCTGGTCCGGTCTTTCAATGCCATCTTTCAAACAGCGGCGGACCAACTGGCCGAAAGGGAACACCTGAAGGAACTCCTGGCCAATCTGATCGGGGTGGCCTCCGACCTCACCTCGGAGCTGGAATTCAACCGCCTTTTCCCGATGATCATCGGCCGGGTTACAGAGGCCATGGAGGCGGAACGAACGAGCCTCTATGTGATCGACTGGGACAACCTGGAGCTCTGGACCAAGGTGGCCGAAGGGGTTGAAACGATCACCGTGCCGCTGGGCAAGGGGATCAGCGGACGCGTCGCGGAGACGGGGCAACTGCTCAACGTGGCCGATGCATGGGATCTCCCCTACTTCGACCGATCCTTCGATCAGCGCAACAATTTCCGGACCCGTTCCGTTCTGTGCCTCCCCATCCGGAGCCGAACGGGGCAGAATATCGGCGTTCTCCAGGTCATCAACAAGAAGGGGAAGGATCATTTTGACCGCCGGGATGAGGTCTTTATGAAGGGCCTCGCCTCTCAGGTGGGCATCGCCCTGGAAAACTCCCTCCTCATCGACGAACTCAAGCTCTCTTTCAACAGCTCGATCACCACGCTGTCGGCCATCGTCGATGCGAGACATCCCCTGACCGCGGGCCACTCCCTGCGGGTGACGGAGTACTCCCTGCTCATCGCGAAGGAGATGCATCTCAGCGAGAACGATATCGAGGTGCTCCGGCTGGCGGCGCTTCTGCACGATATCGGCAAGATCGGGATCCGCGATGCCGTCCTGCTCAAGGACGGGCTCTTCACCCCCGAGGAAAGGCAGGAGATGGACAGCCATCCCGTCAAAACACGGAGGATCCTGGAAAAGTTTTATTTTCCCCGGAGACTCCGGTCCGTCCCCGATGTCGCCTGTCACCACCACGAAAAGGTGGACGGGAGCGGTTATCCGGACGGAATGAACGGCGACGCACTTCCCCTCGGATCGCAGATCATCGCGGTGGCCGATGTCTTCGATGCCTTGACCTCACGACGGGAATATCCCAAATACAACTCTCACGAGACGATGGGACGGGAGCCGATGCCCCTCAAGGCGGCCATCTCTCTCCTTCAGCAGGAGGCGGGAAGCCATCTGGCGCCGGAGGTCGTAAGCGCCTTTCTGCGATGCCTTCCCCAGGCCCTCCTGCACTACCGCGGCGAACACTTCACCCCGGAATATATGGATGAGACGCTCCACCGCCTTGACCCCGAACATCTTTACCGCGCCGCCGGGCTGCCGCTGCCGTAGCACCCCCTCCCATGACGGCCGAAGCCAAGGCCTGCCGCATCCGGCGCCCCATCCGCAAACGAGAAAGATGTTGACAAGATCTCTCGCAACCATTAATCTCTCGCAAAAATACAACACCTGAGGAGAAGAAAATGTTAGCAAATCGTTGGGTCCGAGCCGGCGGTGGGACATCCTTCGGCAGCCGAGGCTCCCGTACCTACACCGCCCCGCGTTCAACACCCGCCCCAACCCCGTCCAGCCCCTCGCAGGGGACTGGACAGCACAACACCCCCTCCATGCAGAGGCGGACCAGTTGCGAGCAAAAAAGCAAATCAACCGTCTGGAGAACATCGCCGTCCGTTTGGTCGAGATCGCGGAAATCTGGCAGGAGAAGGGAGAGGATTTCATCACTGTGAAACTCTCCGCCAATCTCCTCGACTACACCACCGACGAAAAATCCGGAGAGGTCGTCTCCGGAAGCCGGACGGAACCGGTCAAGTTCCGGGAATACTGGACCTTCAAACGCCCGGTAGGGGATCATCCCTGGAGGCTCTTCGTCATCCACCAAGCGGAATGAGCAGGGGCGATCGGATACATTCCCCCGCTTCCACGGGGAGGGGAAACCGGCCCTTGCAGAACCATCCCGCATGGCGGGAGGAGGAATACCGATCGTAAAAAGAATTCTCGGCCCTTTCGTAATCCTGTTGATCCTTTTGCTCTGTTCGAGCCTATCGGCGGCCGGCGACCTGCGGCTCACCGTCCATTCGGCCATCCTGATGGACATGACGACCGGCCGGATCCTCTTCACCCATAATGCCGACGACCCGCTTCCGCCCGCCTCCATCACCAAGGTCCTCTCCCTCTATCTCGCCGACGAGGCGGTCCGCGACGGCAAGGTCCGTCCCACGGATCCGGTGAAGATCAGCCGGAAGGCCGGGCGGACGGGCGGATCGAAGATGTTCATCCAGGCCGGGAGCGAAATCCCCCTCGAGGAGCTGCTCAAGGGAATGGCCGTGGTTTCGGCCAATGACGCCTCCGTGGCCGTCGCCGAATACATCGGAGGCAATGTCGAGGGGTTCGTGGAACGGATGAACCGGAAAGCCCACGAGCTCGGAATGAGCCGCAGCGTCTTCAAGAACCCCAATGGCCTGCCTGCCCGGGGACAGTTCACGACAGCGCGGGACATGATGATCCTGGCCAGCGACTACCTCCGGCGATTTCCCGAATCCCTGGATCTCCACTCCCAGCAGTACTACACCTACCACGACATCACCCAGCGCAATCGAAACAGCCTCCTGCGGCACTACCCCAATGCGGACGGTCTGAAGACCGGCTGGGTCGTAAAGGCAGGATACCACATCGTAGCCACGGCCAAACGGGGGAACACCCGCCTGATCGCCGTCGTCATGGGGGCGAAGACCCCCGCGATCCGGGCAAGAGAGACGGAAAAGCTGCTGGATGAGGGGTTCAGGATGGTCCGGGCAGATCCGCGCCAGGGCTGATCGGTTATTCCAGAAAGTTGTCCGGCGGGATATGGAAGAGCTGCTTCAGGATCTCGTCGAAGTAATCGGGCAGGTAGCGGTTCCAGATCTTGATCGGCAACTCCCCCAGTTCCCGCTGATGAGAGGAGGGAAAGGAAAACAGGTATTCCAGCAGGTACTCGATGTTCCGTGCCAGCGGACCCCGGTACTGCTGACGGAGCCTCTGTTCGATGATCCGGTCCTCGTGGATGCAACGGCCGATCTCGCTCTCCAGCATCTCCTGGTAATTGGAGAAGATGATCTCTAACAGAACAGCCTCTTCCCCTGACCGGACGAATTCGGCGAAAGACTGATTTGTCTCGCCTGGGGAAAACCCCCGCCCCTGCATGACGTTCAGGATACCCGGACCAAGAGGCCGGACCAGGATCTCCTCCCGGGGCGGCCGGAAGCGGATGATCAGATTCGTGGCGTTGTAGCGCCCGTCATGCCTTTCCTCTTCCACAATCTCGCAATCCGGGAACCGGCCGAGGAGTTCGATCAGCTTCCGCTGTTCGGACGCCTCCAGGACGACCTTCACCCCGGCGACATCGTTGATCGCCAGGATCCCCCCGTCCCCCACAATCGGCCTCTTTTCGCGCAGATCATCCAAAAGGCGTTTTTCCGCGATCAGAAATTCCTCCGTCATGTCCGCGGGCGCCGTCAGGAGCCTTTCCCGGGGGATGCCGAGAAGGCGCGCCCTCTCGTCCGCCAGGGTGTCGGCATGCCTTTTGATCTTATCGAAGATCCGGTCGATGATCCGCCGGGCCGATTTTTCCGCAAGGCGGCGGGCGCGTTTGATCCGGCTCGATCCGATATAGGCCGCGAAACCGTTGCGGCGGGTAAAGTAGATCGTCCCGTGAAAGGGGGTCTCCCGGTAGAAGCGCCCAGGATTCTGACGGTAATCCAGGATCAATTCGTCGATCCGTTCATTGCGGCAGGGGGGATCCTCAACGAGGGCGTCCTTCAGGTCGCCCTTGAGCTGGACGGTCTGGGAAAAGAATTGAGGATGAAGCTCCCGGAAGATCCGCACGGCAAAAAAATCCAGGTAGCGGGAAACATAGACATGGTTGAAATGGACCAGCCGGGTGATCAGATCCGCATCCGACGGGCGCGCCTCATCGTACATCCAGCGGCGGATGATATCATTCAGAACATCCCGGTGCAGGAAGCTGTTGATTGTGATCATGATCCTGTCCCCTGACCCCGTGCGATAAGGAAGCGCCGGACGGACGGCATGAATCTTCGAAAACCGTTTCCATCAAGACAGGTCCGCCGGCGATTTCCGATACTTCCGAACGGCAACGAATCTAACCCGAGAGAAGTCGTATGTCAAGGAAGACCCGCCATCTCGCCCTCCCGGTCAAAGACGATGCGGCAACGGCCCAGGCCCCGCTTGCGACGGGATTTTTTTGCATGCATTTCCTTGACAATCTCCCGAAATCCTGTTAGCAACTTAGAGAAATGTTGCAAAGATATTTGATTTTCCACGGGAAAATGCCATCCATGATGGCGTCCGGAGCAAGGGAAGAAAAGAAGCACGGAATCGGCGGGCCGGAAGAGGCGTCTGAACCAGCGTCCGTGAAAACAGCAGCACCCAGCGAACGAGATTTATGGATCTGCGGACGGAAGTCTTAATCATCGGGGGAGGGGCCACCGGGGCCGGCATCGCGCGCGACCTCGCCCTGCGCGGCATCCCGTCGCTGCTCGTCGAAAAGGGGGATTTCACCTCCGGCGCCTCCGGCCGGAACCAGGGGCTCCTCCACAGCGGCGCCCGTTACGCGGTCAACGACCCCGGGGCGGCCCGGGAGTGCATCACCGAAAACCGAATCCTCCGGCGGATCGCCCCCCACTGCATCGAGCCGACAGACGGCCTGTTCGTCTCCCTTCCGGAAGACGGCCCGGAGTACCGTGCGAACTTCATCCGGGCCTGTGAGGCGGTGGGGATCGACACCTTGCCCCTCTCACCCCGGGAGGCCCTGTCGATGGAGCCGCGGCTGAATCCCAAGATCATCGGCGCTGTCCAGGTCCCCGACGGGGCGATCGATCCCTTCACGCTCGTTGTCGAAAACGCCCGCGATGCCGAATCCCGCGGGGCGCGTTTTCTGATTCACACGGAGGTCACGGGCCTGATCCGCGATGGCCTCCGGATCGCCGGGGTCCGCGTTTGCGACCGGATCACCGGCGAGGAGTACGCCATCGCTGCAACCTGGGTGATCAACGCGGCCGGCGCCTGGGCGAACCGGATCCTCGGCCTCGCCGGCCTCAAGATCGGCCTCGCCCTCTCCAAGGGCTCCATGCTGATCACCAACACCCGACTGAGCGAGCGGGTCCTCAATCGCTGCCACCCCCCTGCCAGCGGCGACATCATCGTCCCCAACGACACCGTCTCCATTCTCGGCACCACCTCCCTGCGGGCGGAAGACATTGAACACTATGAGGTCACCCCGGAGGAGGTTACCTTCCTGGTGGTCGAACTCTCCCGGATGATCCCCGACCTGAAAGGGGAGCGCTTCACCCGGGCCTACGCCGGCGTCCGCCCTCTCCTCCAGTCGGAGGAGACCTGCGACGACCGGGAAATCAGCCGCGGCTTCGCCCTGATCGACCACGGAAGTTGCGACGGCATCGCGGGGCTCGTCACGATCACCGGCGGGAAGCTGATGACCTACCGCCTCATGGCGGAAAAGACGGTTGATTTTCTCTGCGAACGGATGGGGCTGCGCGTCCCCTGTTCGACCCATGTCCAGCGCCTACCCGGCGCGGGCCAGGGCCACACCCTGAAGGACCGCCTCGCTCGCCTGAGGCGTCAGACCCCGGCGGCCAGGGGAGAGATCCTCTGCGACTGCGAGCTCGTCCCCCGGGAGGCCGTGGACGCGATTCTGCGGGAAGGCAAGGTGCGCGAGCTTCAGGATATCCTCCACCGCACCCGCCTCGCCAAGGGGACTTGCCAGGGGGGTTTTTGCGTCTACCGCCTCCTCGGGCTGCTGAACGAACTGAAGAAGGACAAAGGGAGCGGCGGCTCCAACGTCGTCCTCAGAGGTTTTCTCGAGGAGCGCTGGAAGGGGATCCGGCCCGTCCTGTGGGGAAACTCCCTGAAGGAGGAGGAGCTGATCGAGTCGATCTACAAGGGGCTGTTCAACCTCGCCCCCGAAGAACCCGGCCGGCCGGGAGGGGGTGAGGCATGAAGCGCTTCGACCTCATCGTCATCGGAACGGGACTCGCGGGGCTCACGGCCGCCCGGACGGCGGTCGAAATGGGGGCAAAAGTTCTGATCACGGGCCGGGGGATGGGCGCGCTGACCCTCTTCGGGAACACGATCGACCTCCTGGGGGAAATCCCGCCCGATACGGAGATGGCGGAGGGGATCCCGAGCTGGATCGCGGCGCACCCGGAACACCCTTACGCCCGGACGGGTATGGAGGGGATCGAAAACGCCCTCGCCGACTTCCGGGGGCTCTTCCCGCCGCCCTACAGCTTCGCCGCCGAGGGCAAGGGGAACTCCCTCCTCCCCACCGGCGCGGGGACGATGCGTCCCACCTATCTTATCCCCGTCACGATGGCCGCCGGCGCCGCAATGACCCCGGCTGAGACGCTGATCGTCGGCCTCCGCGGCTTCAAGGATTTTCAGGGCGATACGGTCTCACTCCACCTGAAGTGCCGGGGGGTGACCCTGTTGCTCCCCCGCTACGGCCTGGAAGGGCTGACCGCCCTCGCCCTCGCCCGCCTGATGGA
>PLLC01000100.1 GCA_003141195.1 Syntrophaceae bacterium | reverse complement strand
TGCTCCAAAACATCTTTTAAATGTCATTTCGATGCCCATGAGTGGCCTGTCATAACCCATGGCTTCAATAAGGCTTTGCTCAACATTCATGGTATAAATTAGCCCGGTTGGAATACTTCTTTTAAAAATAAAGGAGTGATTCGCATCATAAGTAATGTATTGGAACAGCAGCCTTTCAGTGAAGGATCTTATAACACCTGTCGGCATGCCGAAATAAATAGGTGAACCTAGAATAATAGCATCGGCGTCATGAACCTTGTTTAAAATTGGTTTCAAATCATCTTTTACCGCACATCTACCATAGCTTTTACCGCCTTTAAGCTTACAGGCAAAACAGCTTATACAGCCTTTGTAATTGTAATCATAAAGATGTATTAGCTCAGTCTCAGCTCCCTTTGACGCTGCACCATCAAGGGCATGCTTCAATAACGTTGCCGTATTCCATTTTTTTCTTGGGCTTCCGTTTAGAGCTATCACTTTCATAAAGTTATCGCCTCCTGTTTGGTTCTGGCAAGTTGGGCAATACCTAAGTTCTCCAGAACCTGTTTCGAGTATCCATACAAAGTTGCGTTAATCATTGCAAGGCCAACATCCGATAGCGTGGATATAGCCCCCGGGAACAATACTTTCCACAGTGGATACGGCCACATTAATACTTTATAGAATGGCCTCACATTTCTCTGGCCGTTGATCGACTTAATAAACCCCGGTCGGAAAGAATACACGGATTTGAAGGGAAGTTTCGCTAGATGATTTTCGGTTCTCCCTTTTACTCTTGCCCACATAATGCGACCTTGCTCAGTACTGTCTGTTCCCATTCCCGATACGTAACAAAACGTCATTGTAGGGTTGCATCGTGATAATACCGTAGCCGCTTGCATTGTAAGGTCGTATGTAATCCGGCTGTAATCTCGCTCAGTCATGCCCACGGAAGACACTCCGAGGCAGAAAAAGCAGGCGTGATACCCTTTAAGCTGCTCCTCAATACTAGAGTAATTGAAGAAATCGTGATGGATGATTTCCTTCAATTTTAGATGTGTCACCATACATGGTCTTCTGCCTATGACGAGTACTGATTCGACGTCCTCATGGCTTAGCGCTTTGAAGAGTACTCCTTCACCAACCATGCCAGTAGCTCCGAATACTATGACTCCGATCTTCATTGTTTACCTCATTACATGCCAATTGTGGGCGATGCCTAACAATGTTTATATGTACCTTGCATCACTGCTGTCCCAACGTTGATTTTTAATAACGCCATAACTTTATAAAATATGGTCGGATTAGACGTAAAATGCCATTTATCGATTTGAAATTTTTTCCCGGGGTGTGCCAGTCTCCCTCATCAATGAATGAGGAGGCAGCGCATGAATTCCGGGAAAACGATCTTTGCCCAGTTGATGGACTTTGTCCCCACATACGAGTTCCGAAAATGTGTCGATCGATACAACGGCAATCACAAGGTGATCAGCTTTACCTGCTGGGACCAGTATCTCTGCATGGCCTTCGCTCAGCTTACCTACCGCGAAAGCCTGAGAGATATCCAGGTCTGCCTGCGGGCAACCCAGTCCAGACTTTATCACCTGGGCATCCGGGGAAAGGTCTCCCGCAATACCCTTGCCCATGCCAATCAGACCAGGGACTGGCGGATTTATGCCGACTTCGCGCAAATCCTCATCGCAAAAGCCAGAAAACTTTACGCCGCCGATTCCTTCGGCATCGAACTGGATCAAGCGGTCTATGCCCTGGATTCTACCACCATCGACCTCTGTCTGGCCCTTTTCCCTTGGGCCGAGTTCCGGAAACGCAAAGGGGCAGTAAAACTCCATACCCTTCTGGATCTGCACGGGAACATCCCTTCTGTGGTGATCATCACTACGGGGAAAGTTCACGATGTCAATATCCTCGACCAGTTGCTCATCGAGTTGGGGGCCATCTACATCATGGATCGCGGCTATCTCGATTTTGCCCGCCTCTACAAGATCCACCGGGCATCGGCATTTTTTGTGACTCGGACAAAAGTAAACTTCAGCCGAATACGGCTCTACTCCCAGCCCGTCGATAAATCCACCGGTGTCCAATGCGATCAGATTGTCGTCCTCAAGGGTCACTATGCGAAAAAGGACTACCCGGAAAAACTCCGACGCATTCGCTACTTCGATTCAAAGAACAACAAAACGCTTGTGTTTCTGACCAGCAACTTCGTCCTGCCGGCCATCACGATTGCCGATCTTTATCGCTGCCGATGGCAAGTGGAGTTGTTTTTCAAGTGGATCAAACAACATCTCAGGATCAAGGCCTTTTATGGCACCACCGAGAATGCAGTCAAGACCCAGATCTGGATCGTCATCTCGGTTTATGTTCTCGTGGCTATTGTGAAGAAAACCTTGAATCTGGACCAAAGTCTCTACACAATTCTACAGGTTCTGAGCGTGACCCTTTTCGAAAAAGAACCCATTTATCAAGCACTTTCAAATGTCAACTACACAAACCAAGAGGACCATTACAGCAACCAGTTGAATCTATTCGATTAACCTTGGGACAGCAGTGACCTTGCATAAACAACTAATCACCACATATTGTCCGCTAATATGCCAACATGTTTAACGTTTATTTATCACGATTTGCATTTGTAATGTTGAACATTTTTCCAAGACAGCAATGTGTGGAGTTCAGGAAGTACGCATCAACCGGATGAACCATTTTTTTCATGGATAGCCTCCTTAAAAAAATCGTTCACGTCCCCAGTGATTACCACCGAGTGAACGGGTGCTTGATCAGGTTCGAGTTGAAGTAACGGGGATCGCCCGTCACCTCCCCGCCGATCCATTCGGGTTTCTGAAATGCCTGATCCTTGCTCGTGAGCTCCACCTCGGCCACCACGAGCCCCTGGTTTTCGCCTAAGAACTCATCAATCTCCCAGACATGGGACCCAGCCTGGATCTTGTACCGGGTCTTCTCGATGAGCGGCTTCTCGCAGAGATCCGTCAGCATGGCCTCGGCCTCGGCCGCCGGAATCTCGTATTCGTATTCCGCCCGGGTCGCCCCCGTGGTGATCCCTTTCACCGTCAGATACCCCTTGTCCGCGATCGTCCGGACCCGGACGGTCCGCTCCTTGGCGCTGTTGAGGTATCCCTGCCGGTAGGCCGTCCCCTTGACCAGCGACCTCCAGACATCGCCCTGGACGAGAAATTTCTTTTCGGTTTCCTTCCCCATGATCGACCTCCTGTTCGATTTTATAGCTTTATTTTAGATGATTTTGTTAGCAGATCCGCGCCCTCGAGGAGGAGATCGGCGGCAGGCTCTTCAGCGGAACGGCGGAGGCCTTCCTGGGAAACCATCTGCAACCTCGGGATCTTTTCGCACGGAGAGAATCTTCGCGGCCGCATGAAAAGCCGCCGCAGAGCTGCAGGTTGAGCGTTTTGCCTGCGGAACCGCTACGGCTTCATGACGAGCTTCTGCTCCGCCTGCGGGACATACCACTTGATGAAGTTGTAGCCGATCCCGAGCGGCGCAACCTCCACCCCCCGGAACCGGGCGTGGATCATCGGAAGCGCGTCGGGGACATAAAGGAAGAGGTAGGGCTGCTCCTCGGCAAGGATCTCCTGGATCCGGTCGTAGCAGCGCTTCCGCAGAGGCTGGTCGAAGGTCTCGCGCGCCTTCACGATCAGCGCGTCCACCTCCGCGTTTTTGTAGGAGATGAAGTTCAGCTCCTGCGGTCCCGTCTTGCTCGAATGCCAGACGTCGTAGAGGTCCGGCTCCATCGGGATCGTCCAGCCCAGGATCGTCGCGTCGAACTTCCGTTTGTTGATGAAGTCGTTCACGAAGGCAGCCCACTCGACCACCCGGATCTTCACCCGGATCCCGACCTCGGCGAGGCGCCGCTGGATGATCTCGGCGCACTTCGCCCGGATCTCGTTTCCCTGGTTCGTGATGATCTCGAATTCGAAAGGCCGTCCGTCCTTTTCGAGGACGCCGTCGCCGTTCGCGTCCTTCCATCCCGCCTCGGCGAGGAGCGCCTTGGCCTTTGCCGGGTCGTAGGGATAGGCACGTACCTTCGGGTTGTGGGCCCAGGTCCCCGGCTTGTAGGGTCCGTTGGCGGGCTTCCCGAGACCCAGGAGCACACCGTCGATGATCTCCTCCCGGTTCACCGCATGGGCGATCGCCTGGCGGACCCGCTTGTCGACGAAGAGGGGGTTTTTCAAATTGTAGCCCATGTAGGTGTAGGCGAAGGAGAGATAGCGGTACTTGTTGAAATTCTCCCGGAAGAGGTTGTTCTCCGTCTGTCGTGTGAACTGGAGCGGCGTCAACCCCATCCGGTCGATGCCGTTCGCGCGGAGCTCCAGGAACATTGTCGCCGTATCGGGGATGATCCGCAGGATGTACCCGTCGATGTACGGTCGCCCTTCGAAATAGTCGGGGTTGGAGACGAGAACGATCTTCTGCCCGGTCACCCACTCCTTGAATTTGTAGGGACCCGTGCCGATCGGATGCCGACCGAGCGGGGAGGTCGTGATCTCCTTCCCGGCAAGGAGGTGCTTCGGGAGGATACCGACCGACCAGCTCATCAGACCGGGGGCGAAGGGCTTGTCATAGGTCACCCGGAAGGTATAGTCGTCGAGGACCTCGGCCTTCTTCACTTTGAGAAAATCACCCGCATAGGCCGTGGGCGTCTTCGGGTCCACCGTGACCTGATAGGTGTAGAGGGCGTCTGCCGCGGTGAAGGGGCGGCCGTCGTGCCAGCGCACCCCTTTGCGCAGGTGAAATGTGATCACGAGGCCGTCCCTGGAGATCTCCCAGGATTCGGCCAGGTCGCCCACGACGTTCACGTCCTTATCGTACTTGATGAGTCCGTTAAAGACCAGCCCGGCGATCTCATGGGAGGTGGAATCGGAGGCCAGCAGCGGGATGAGGTTCGAGGCGTCGCCGATGGAGCCCTCGACCATGATGTCCCCGTAGGCGGGGGTGGTGGCGGCGGCGCTCCCGGCGGGGGCGCGTCCCGGGGCCTGCGGGCCGCACGCCGTGACGGTCAGGGCGAGCACTATCGTCAGGATCCAACTGAGACGGCCGGAGGGATTCATGGTCTGTGAAGCTATCCTATGGATGCGGCTTTTGCAACCGAATTCTGTCGTCGGGAAAGGGGACACCGCTCTCCGCGCGGATTGACCCTCTTTTCAACAAACGGCCGGTGCGTCAGGCCCCGGCAGTTTTTCTCGATTTCTTCTTCAGCCGGCTGATCAGGTGCCGGAGGACTCTGACTTTCTTGCCGTGCTTCTCCTCCAGCGCCCGCATCTTCAATCCTTTGAGCTCGCGGATCCTGGCTTTCAGCTCGGGCTTGGCCATCTTGAGTTTGACGACCTTCTTCTTTTTCCTGGCGGGCGCTTCGTCCCGGATCCCCCGGGCTTCCCTGATGAAGGCGATGATTTCCTCCTTCTTCATGTCGTGGACGGCCTGAACATGCGGAATATCGATGGCAATTTCCCTAAGTTCCTTGACCGTCATCTTTTCCAGGGGCTTATCCGCGTTCGGTTCCTTCTTCTTGGTCTCCTCTGTCATCGCGCGTATCCCTCCTCATCGTCATATTCGGTGATTCACTGGGCATCCATTCGCAATGCCGAAGCTTATCCTCATTTTTATAATATCATGAAGGCCCCGCAGGATTCAACCTCAACATCGCCCCTGAAAGGCTTGACTAAAAACCGGAAGTGTGGAAAGATCCGTGACCGTTGGTCGGATGCAAGTCCAACGCAACAATGATAGCATTTTCAGGAGGTTAATCATGTCCATCCTCGATCTGCGCAGCGATACCGTAACCCTGCCCACGCAGGCCATGCGCGAGGCCATCTTTCACGCCGATCTCGGCGACGACGTTTTCGGCGAGGACCCCACGATCAACCGTCTTGAGGCGATGACGGCCGAACGGCTGGGAATGGAGGCGGCGCTCCTCGTCGTGAGCGGCACGATGGGCAACGCCACCTGCGTCCTCACCCACTGTGCGCGGGGCGAGGAGGTGATCCTCGGCGACAACTCGCACATCTTCCTCAACGAGGCGGGCGGGATGTCCGCCCTGGGCGGCATCTTCCCCCACACGATCCCGAACCAGCCCGACGGGACGCTCCGCCTGGATGAGATCGAGGCTGCCATCCGGGGCGACAACATCCACTTCCCTCGGACCCGCCTCGTCTGCCTGGAGAATACGCACAACCGCTGCTACGGCGCCGCGCTGACGCCCAAGTACACCGCCGCGGTCGCCGCGCTCGCAAAGAGCCGGGGGCTCTCCGTACACCTGGACGGCGCCCGGATCTTCAACGCCGCCGTCGCCCTCGGCGTGGACGTCCGGGAGCTGACCCGGGGCGTCGATTCCGTGAACGTCTGCCTCTCCAAAGGGCTCGCCGCACCGGTCGGCTCGGTGATCTGCGGAAGCCGCGAGTTTATCGCGCGGGCGCGGCGGATCCGGAAGATGCTCGGCGGCGGGATGCGCCAGGCCGGGATCATCGCGGCCGCGGGGATCGTCGCCCTGAAGGAGATGACCGGACGCCTCGCGGAGGACCACGCGAACGCCCTCCGCCTTGCAAAGGGCATCGCCGGAATCCCCGGTCTCGTCACCGAACCGGACCGCGTCCAGACGAACATCCTCTATATCGATCTCGTTGATCAGCGCTTCTCGGACGACGAATTCATGGCGCGCCTCAAAGAGAAAGGGGTCATGCTCTCGCACACAGCGCCAACCCGTTTCCGTATGCTCACACACTACGGGATCGGCGCGGCCGAGATCGACGCGGCGCTTGCAGCGCTCCGCGCGGTGATGCAGAGCTGATCTTGTAAAACGGTTTCCATGAGCGGCTGACAACGATGAACCCCAGCCAGAACGATCGCAGGAAAGAGGTTGCTCCGGGCGGCATCCACATCCGCCTCCGCTTTGCATTTGCCGGGGAGATTCTCCGCGACACCATCCACAACTACCGGACAAACGGCGACACCAACCAGGCCGCGGCGATCGCCCTGTACGCCATCCTGTCGATCATCCCCCTGTTCATCCTGACGCTGCTCCTGGTCGGCGACCTCTTCAGCGCCGATCCGGGGATCCAGAAAAAGCTGATTGAGGGGATCCGCCAGTTCATCCCCTCCTTCTCGGGCGACCTGCTCACCCAGTTCGGCCAGATCGCGGGGAAGAAGGAGCTCCTCGGCTGGGCGGGGATCATCAGTCTGATCTGGTTTTCAGCGATGATCTTCGGCGCCATCGAAACGGCCCTGAACATCATCTTCCGTTCGAAGATCTACCGGAATTACTTCGTCTCAAAGCTCCTCGCCATCGCGATGATCCCACTGGGATGGGCGGTCGGCATCGTCAGCGTTGGAATCACCTACGTGGCGGCCATCCTCTCCCGGCAGCCTCTTCTCGTCCAGGGCGATGTCTTTTTCCTGCCAGAGGCGTACTGGATCATTTTCCGTTACATCCTCCCCTACTTCGTCACCGTCCTGTTCTTCACCGTCGTTTACAGGGTGATCCCCACGGAAAAGGTCAGCCTGAAGAGCGCTTTCATCGGAAGCGCCATATTCTCCGCCTTGATGGAGATCGCAAAGCAGTTCTTCACCTGGTACGTCGCCAGCTATACCCGCTACCACGTTATCTTCGGTTCGCTGGAGGCGGTGGTCATCCTCGTTATCTGGGCCTTTTACGTCGCGCTGATCCTCCTGTTCTGCGCGGAGCTCATCTCATCCTACCAGCGGCGTGACATGATCCTCCTCGAAAAGGCCATCCTGAAGCGCCGGGGCGGCCGTATGCAGATCGACGAGCGACTCTTCCGGAAATTCGGCCGCCTCTACGGCCGGGACGAATACATCTTCCGTGAGGGGGACATCAGTCAGAGCATTTTCTACATTTTGAGCGGCCGCGTCCGGATGGAGAAGAGCGCCGGGCAGGTGAAGAAAGTCCTCGCCGAGATGGGGCCGGGCGAGTACTTCGGCGAGATGGCGGCGCTGATCCACGCCCCGCGCACCGCCTCCGCCCGGAGCCTGGAAGAGAGCCACATCGCCATCGTCAACGGGGACACCCTGCGGAACCTCCTGAGGGATAGCGACGACGTTTCCCTGTCCATGCTCAAAGAGTTCTCCAACCGTATCCGGCATACCAACGAGGCGCTGGAGGGGCTGACCCAGTCCTGGGTCCGGCTGATGGTGATCATCTACTTCCTCCGGGCGTGGCCTCTCCCGGAGGAGCGGAATCCGGACGTGGAGCTGGCGAAGATCACGGGCAAGGAGACGGCGGAGATCCACGAGGTGCTGGCGGAACTGGGCCGGCGGGGCGTCCTGACCTTTGCGGACGGTTGCGTGAACGGCTTTAACCGGGATGAGGCCCTGCGACTGATCGATGAACAGATGACCGTTTAAAAGGGAAAGAAGAGGATATGTCCAAAAGGATCGATGCCGTCATCACGTCGAGGCCGTTTCTCGCCTTTCTCTACCGCTTCATCCGTGCCTACGCCTGGACGTTCCGCCTGGAGGTGGAAAACGAAGCCCCCTGGATGGCGTATCATCGAAACGGCGGCCGGGTGCTGCTGTGCACCTGGCACCAGCAGTTTTTCGCTGCCATCCGTCACTTTCAGAACTACCGCGACCATCGGCCGGGGCTCATAATCTCCAGGAGCAAGGACGGCGAGATCATCGCCGGAGTGGCCAGCCGAAGCGGCTGGGAGCCCGTGCGCGGCTCCTCTTCCCGGGGAGGGTTGAAGGCCATGGTGGAATTGATTGAAAACTTGCGGCAGACCCGGCTGGCCGCCCATATCGTCGACGGACCGCAGGGACCGGCAGGCGTCATCAAAAACGGGCTGATCCGGATTGCCCATGCCGCCGATGCGGTCATCGTACCCTTCTACATCTTCGCGGATCGGGCCTGGTATTTCAAGAGCTGGGACCGTTTCATGCTGCCCAAACCCTTCTCCCGGGTCAGGCTGCGTTTCGGCGAGATGATCCGCCTTGCGGCCACCGACGATGAGGCGGAATTTGAAGCGCAGCGCGTGCAGGTGGAAAAGATTATGCTTCAGGGTCTTCAGGACGGGCCGCCCGAAGCGCCCGGCCGGCCGGCAGAAGCGAGAATCTCATCGACGGCCTGATCGATCATACCGACTCTCCGGTAGCTCCCGACGATCGCCACGACCCTCACCGGTTCAGCAGCGGCAGGATGTCGTCCGCTGAAACCGGAGGCCTCGTTGCATCACGGCCTGCCAGGCATCCAGCTTTTTCCCGTATGGCGTTCCCGCATTGGCCGGGCTCGTTGACGGCAGTCGTTGATATTGCAGCGAATGCGATGTGAGCGAAGCTTGTACATGCCTCAGGAAACACTGTTCAGCCTTGGCTCCGTTGAAGAAGACATAAGCGATGTTCGGATGCCGCAAGAAGAAAGACTCAAAATCGTTTGGGATGACCGAGGCCTCCTCAATGTGAGAATCCAGACTGCTATTCCGGATGCATGACTCAAGTACGTCCCATAACGCAATGCCGGAAGACTTCAGAATGCGAAGCCTGCCTTCGTATGGAAGGCCGGGATGAGCGCCGACAAGCTCACCCATGATCGGCCAGAAAAGGTTTCGCGGGTGGGCATAGTACTCGCCTGCGGCAAGAGAGGCCTTCCCTGGCATGCTCCCCAGGATAAGCACGATTGCAGCGGTGTCTTCAATGGGTGCGAAACCGTGAGCGTGCGACATACTTGCAAGGCCTGACCATGATTATACGGGATCGGTTCATTCCTTCGATTTATGTTGAATGATACTATATTATCACCGATGAAACAAATAATTCCTGGCGGATATTGCTTTGAAAAATCTTTGACATGCATGAACGCTTTCCCTATACTCCGCACACCTCGCGGTGTATTCAAAGGTAGAAAGCGATATGGCATGAACGACCCCATCGGACAGGCCAAGGCCATCCTCAAGCGCTATTTCGGTTACGACACCTTCTGGCCCCTCCAGGAGGAGATCATCGGCCACGTCCTGGCAAAAAAGGACGCCCTCGTCGTAATGCCGACGGGGGGCGGCAAATCCCTCTGCTACCAGATCCCGGCCCTCCTCTTTCACGGGTTGACCCTCGTCGTCTCGCCGCTTATTTCCCTGATGAAGGACCAGGTGGACCAACTGCGGGAATGCGGCGTTCCCGCGATCTTTCTAAACAGCACCGTCACCGCCGCACAATACCGGAGCCATATGGAGCGGCTCAAAAGAAACGCCGTCAAGTTGCTTTACGTGGCGCCGGAGACGCTTCTCCTGCCCCGCACGCTGGAGCTGCTTTCTCCGTTGCCGGTGGACGGCATCGCCATCGACGAGGCGCACTGTATCTCCGAGTGGGGCCACGATTTCCGCCCGGAATACCGGCAGCTCGCCGCGGTGCGGTCCGTCTTCCCCGCCGCCGCCTGTATAGCCCTGACCGCGACCGCCACGACACGGATCCGAGAGGATATTCAAAAAACCCTGCGGATCGCGGCCGGCCATGAGTTCATCGGCAGCTTCGATCGGCCGAACCTCTTCCTGGAGGTCGCCCCGAAAACGTCCCCGCTCAAACAGACCCTGGACTTTCTGCGCCGGTATCCGAATGAATCCGGAATCATCTACTGCTTTTCCCGCCGGCAGACGGACGAGCTCGCCGCGACCCTTGAGCGCAAGGGGTACTCCGTCCGGCCTTACCACGCCGGCTTGTCGGAAAAGGAGCGCACCCGGAATCAGGAGCTTTTCATTCGGGATGACGTGCAGATCATCGTGGCCACGATCGCCTTTGGCATGGGAATCAACAAAGCCAACGTCCGCTTCGTCGTCCACCATGATCTGCCGAAGAATCCGGAATCGTATTATCAGGAGATCGGGCGGGCCGGACGGGATGGCCTGCCCGCCCACTGCCTGCTGCTGTTCAGCTATCAAGACGTCCAGAAGGTCAAGTACTTCATCGGGCAGAAGGATGAACACGAACAGAGGATCGCCAACATCCTTCTCAACACCATCATCGGTTTTGCGGAAACGGATCTCTGCCGCCGCGTTGCCCTGCTGAACTACTTCGGAGAAACCTACAGCGCTCCCAATTGCGGGATGTGCGACAACTGCCGGCAGGCGGATAAGGAACTCGCGGACATCACCATCCCGGCGCAGATGTTTCTCTCCTGCGTCAAGCGGACCGGAGAACTCTTCGGCGCGGGCCATATCATCGAGGTCCTGTGGGAATCCCGCTCGCAGAAGGTGTTGACATTCGGGCATGAAAAACTGTCCACCTACGGGATCGGCAAGAGCTATTCTGCCAGACAGTGGCGACACCTCTCCCGGCAGTTCCTCCAGAAGGGACTGATCGTCCAGGAACTGGAACACGGCAGCCTGAAACTCACCGCGAAGGCCTGGGAGGTGCTGCGGGGGAAAGAGCCGGTTCGGGGAAGGCTCGAAGAAGAGAAGGTTAGCCTCAAGACGCGGGCGGAAAGCGGGGGCCGGTTCGATGCGGATCTGTTTGCGATTCTGAGGAAAAATCGAAAGGAGATCGCCGATCGGGCAAATCTTCCCCCGTTCACGATCTTCCACGACCGGACCCTGAAGGAGATGGCCTTCCGTCTCCCGCAGACGCGGGAGGATCTGTCGCAAGTCTACGGGATCGGCACTGCGAAGTTGGAGAAATACGGCGATATCTTCCTGGAGCTGATCCGGCAGAATTGCCGGACTCGGCAGACCTTGTGAGAAGTGCGGGCACTTTCTACAGGGTTACTACCGCGATGGTTACCGTGGCCTTGGAAACAAGTTTTTCGGTTTCCGAAGCCGCACAGAAAATCTCCGACTCGACAACCGTGATCTGTTTTCCCGGCTTGAGCACCTTGGATCTGCATATGAGCCGATCCCCTTTGGCGGCGCGAAGCAGGTTGATCTTGAATTCGGCTGTAAGCACGATCTGGCCGATTTGCAGCAGTGTAGCGGCCGCAGCGCCGGCGGTGTGGTCGGCCATGGTCGCCTGTACACCTGCGTGCACGTAACCATCCTGCTGAAGATGACGCGGCTGCAGCAAAAGCACAGTCGTGCATTTTCCATGACCCAAGGAATCGAGTTGAATCCCCAGATCTGCGATGAACGGCGCTCGATTGAAAATTCGCTTCAATTCCTCAGAGACAGTCTGTTTCATTACACCTCCTAAGAAAAGGGGTTCCGCACAATAAAGCCACCCCTATTTCAGGGTTGGCGAAGGCGCCATGCGTACCAGGCGGCGCCGAACCCGCCGATCGCAAAGACCATGAAGGCCGGTCCCCATGCCGAGGCAACATGATCGCCGATGCGCAGGTAATCAAGCACTGCTCCGAAGGCCACCGGCGAGACGGCGCCGGCGCCGAACCCGAGAAGGGAACGCACCGCCAGTACCGACCCAAGACGATTGGGCTCGACGACTTCAGTAATCGCGGCCGAAAGTACCGGAGAATCACCGATGGCCACAAATCCGTAGATGAGCATCAATCCAACCAGGATCGGCACAGGCGCGGCGACCAGCCAGCCAAAGATCAGGGAGAGAAGTGCTCCGGCTGCGCCGAGTCCGGTCAGAACGGCCCGCCGCCCCAGAAGATCCGACAAATGCCCCATAGTGGAGGAAGCGACGGCGCCGACAATGTGCATGGCGGCCACGCAATAGGCGGCAAGCTCTACGGACTGGGTCGAAGCGGCGCCGGACAAAGCAAGGCTTGCCGCGAGAAAGGCGGGGGTCCAGGCCCACATGCCGAGCAACTCCCAGCAATGACACGCGTAACCTGCCATCAGGGACCTGACATTTCGTTCGTTCCTCAGAACAGCCGTGAGGCGTACGACGGTGCTGCGGTCATGAATGACATTCGGCGTACGCCTGAGTGCAATCCATAAGATCAAAGCCCCCACGGACGGCAGAATGCCCGTACCGATGAAGGCGAGCACATGGCCTCCCAGCGCGATCAGGAGTCCCGAAACGGCGAGGGAACATGCATAGCCCAGCGAGGTGCTCGCAATAAACCAGCCGACCGCGCCCCCGCGGCAAGCGACTGGAAACCTCTCGGCCATTAAAACGATGCCGGGGGTATAGATGCCGCCCTGTGTGACGCCGAGCAAAGAATAGAGAAGCAATGTCGTCACATAGTCGCGCGCAAAGAAACCAAACACGAGGGCGGTGACCGTACTGGTGATCGCCGACAGTACGAATATCCGACGGGCGCCGAAATGATCCGACAGCCAGGATGCGATTGCCAGCGACGCTGCGTAACCGATCGAGAACCCTGATGCGATCGAGCCAGCCTGCGTTGCCGACATTCCCCATTCGCTCTTGAGAATCGGCAGACACGCGGCATAAACCATGAAGTTCATATACATGAAGATTCGGCCAATGCAGATTGCCATCAACCAACCGTCACGCCATAGCGGTTTCTTCATCTCCGGGGCATTTTCCTTTTGGCCGGTTCAAAGTCATGGGCGACAAAACGAAATGGCTTCATGAATCCACGATACTCAAATATGGTCCTTTTGTCATCACATTTTGTAACGACTCCGATATTCTAACCTGCCCGGTTGATAATTTAACGGACTCGCTTGGCAGTTCATGATAAGCAGTTATCATGAACGGTGCCATTCCCTGTCAGGGGCGAGTCATAACGATTGATGAACGGTCTCATGGCTCCGGAATCGGATTCATGAGCGTAAAGACTGGCGCCGTTACCGCCTGGCCTGTGAGTTTTAGAGCTTTATCAATGGAACTCCACCCTACTCTCTCATGACGTACGGATCAATCTGGGAAAGAACGACCTTGAGGCGTTGGTCGATTACCTGCTTGCGCTTCTGTGAACGGATGTGTCAAGGGAAATGTCGCCAAAGGCTTTCCGGCGAGGCGTTGCATGCATTTTTCACTTGCAAATCGCTGCGGAGGGGGCGAAAATACGCTCCAATCTGCGACGGGGTCCTGCGACCGCAGGGAGGTAAACTGGGGACACATCTATGAAACGCATCGAATGGCTTCTGGTCCGAAAAGAGGAAACTGTCCTCAACGTCTTCAAGCTCAAAACGATGGTGCGGGAGAATGATTCACTCGCGGTCCTCATCTACGGCAGCCCCGATCCGGACGCCGTTGCCTCCGCGATGGCGCTGCGGGAGATCCTGAACCAGACGAAGCCCCTGGCGAAGTGCATTTTTGTCGCCACGGAACCCGTGATCCGGTACCAGAACGCCGAGTTCATCCGGGAGATGAAGGTTGAGATCCAGATGCTGGACACGGTCGATCTCCGGGAATTCCGTCTGATCGCCGTCGTCGATGCCCAGCCGACCTTTTTCGGCGAGGCCCTGGGGGGGATCCAGCCTCAGATCGTCCTTGACCATCACCCCTGCAAGACGGTCTGGCACGCCTCGCTTGCCGACGTCCGGCCGAACTACGGGGCCCTCTCCACAATCATGACGGAATATCTCCTGGCCGCGCGGGTGAAGATTCCCAAACGGCTTTACACGGCCCTCCTCTACGGGATCCGAAGCGACACGGTCAATTTCGAGCGGGACGCCAGCCTCGAGGACATCGGCGCCTACTACCTCAATTTCATGCGCGCCAACCGTCAGCTCATCCGGCGCATCGAACTGAACCAGATCCCGGACCGGTTTCTCAAATACTTCGATTACGCCTACCATCACAAACGCCGCTACCACGACCGGGTGATCTGTTTCCTGGGCGCGGTCGAGAGCGCGGATGCCTGTGTGCAGGTGGCGGATTTCTTCCTTCGGATTATCAACATCTTCTACGTGATCATCGCGGGGATCGTGAAGGACCGGCTGATCATCATCTTCCGGGGGGACGGCTACCGCCAGGACTGCGGTTCCATTGCCATGAGATCTTTCGGAAATATCGGTAGGGCGGGCGGCCACCGGAGCGCGGCGCGGGTGGAGATCCCCGTGGAGACGCTCAAGACGGCCCTGGAAAACGACCTCTCCCAGGAGTCCGTGGACCGCTTTCTCGTCCAGCACCTCCGACGGAAAATAATGCCGTTCGCCAAGAAAAACGGGAAGGGGTAACCGCATGGAGCCGATGATCTGCAAAAAGGATATGGGCTGCCGGCGGGAGGTCACCGTCGGGCGCTACCTCGACCCCTTCGACGGCTTCCGGGAGAAGGAGGCCGCCTTCGAGATCCGCCGTGATGAGATCACCGGCGTCACCTCCCGGATCCTCCCCTACCGTCTCAAGGTTCCGCAAAAGCCCGATGTCCAGACCTATATCGACCGCTCCCCCGAGGCGCTCTGTCCCTTCTGCCCAGGACTCTTCGAGAAGATCACCCCCCGGTTCACGCCGGACCTCGTCGCCGAGGGGAAATTCAAGCACGGGATGGCCCTTCTTTTTCCCAACGCCTTTCCCTACGACCGGTACAACACCGTCGTCCGGTTCTCGCCGCAGCATTACGTCCCGCTCCCGGAGCTGACGCCGGAGCTGACCCTGGACGGCTTCCTCGTCTGCCGGGATTATTTCCGGCGGATGGTCGAACTCCACCCGGAGCTCCGCTATTGTTCGATCAACTGGAACTACATGCCCCCGGCAGGCGGCGGCCTGCTCCACCCCCACATCCAGACCGTGATCGGGGAGACCCCGACCCGCTTCATGCAGGGTCTCTGTGACAGCGCCGGCCGTTACCGCGAGAGCGAGGGGGGGAATCTTTGGGAGGATTTCATCGCCTACGAGAAGGAACAGGGGGAACGTTTCATCGCCGATACCGGCGCCGTCACCTGGCTGGCCGCTTTTGCCCCCAAGGGGATGGCGGGGGAGGTCTCCTTCTTCTTCCGGGAGAGGCGGTCGATCTTCGCGCTGACGGAAGGGGATTTTATCGAACTCCTGACGGGATTATCAAGAATATTCGCTTATCTGGAGAAGAGCAACTTCATCAGCTTCAACCTGGCGCTCTACGCGACGATTCAGGAGAACGACATCCTCCGGGTGCAGGGGAAGCTCGTTCCCCGGTTTGTCATCCTGCCGCTCGGGACCAGCGACCTCAATTACTTCGAGAAGCTCCACGACGAGATCATCTGCCCGGTGATGCCGGAGGACCTTTGCCGGGATCTGAAACCCTGGTTTCAAGACTGATCCGGGTCGGATTTTCTCCGGGCGGTACTCCTTCTTGACACAACCGCCATCGAATCACGGTTGCTGCGAGGGCGTCACTCTTCGGTTTTGGTTTTGGATGGGGGCTGGATCTTCTCCGTTTCGGGCGCCTTGTCATCTTTCTTCCGCTCGCCCGTCGCGGCCTTCTTTCCGCCGTAATCGGTTGCGTACCAGCCGCTTCCCTTCAACTGAAAGGAAGAGAGGGACATCAGTTTCTGCACGGAACCCTTGCAGAATTTGCAGGATTTCACCGCTGGGTCGGCCATTCCCTGAAACACCTCGAATTCCTCACCGCATTTCTGACATTTGTACTCGTAAATCGGCATAACAACGAACCTCCAACATCATATCTTACTGAACCAGGTCGCCGATCCGGTAACGGTTGCTGAAACAGTCCAGGACCAGATTCAGATCTGGATCGGTGGCCGGTTTGAGCAGGTTCCGGGTGATCCGGTGGACCTTTTCCTCCTCGCCCGGTTTTTCCTCCTCTGGGGCGTCGAAGTTCCCCTCGCCCTGCTCAAAGCGGA
The DNA here is from genome assembly GCA_003141195.1 of Syntrophaceae bacterium. Taxonomy (GTDB): domain Bacteria; phylum Desulfobacterota; class Syntrophia; order Syntrophales; family UBA5619; genus UBA5619. The sequence goes on along the minus strand of PLLC01000100.1, from coordinate 12,821 downwards.
TCACATGCACCAGTTCATGCGCGGCGATATAGAGGAGCAGGGGCGAGAGCCGGATAAACGAATGAGCCCGCTCTACGGCGTCGAGGATCCGGTCGTCCTGGAGACAGATCCGGTAGAAGTGGAACCCTCCGTCCTTCCCCTCCGGTTCCTTCCGAAACTGGTACTTGCAGAGGTGCGCAAAGGTTCCCTCGCGGACCTCGTGCTTCTCGAGGAAGGCGAGCGTCTTCACGTCGTACCGTCGCTCCCTCCACTCCGCCGGGCCGATGCGGAAATACCGTCCCGCCATCTTCTCGGCCTGTGAAAAGGTCCTGCCGGCAAGCGATATCTGCTCCGTATTGAAATACCGCTCCATCGAATTTCCCCCTGTTCTCACACGCCTATAATATATGCACCGGCCAGCGTGTGTCAACCTCAATAATCTGAAAATAAGGGGGTAACCGCTCCCGATTTCCCCCGGGGATGATTTACGTTCTCGAAAAAAAGTTGCAAAGTATTGATTCAGGGGCGCCGCCGTAGGTATTGAATCCCTTGTAACACCCGATCAAACTCAAGATCAGGCCGAAACAGGCGGCCTTGACCAAGCCGTTGTAGAGATTTTCCCCATCTCCTCGACACCGGCCCGAACGGCCCTGCCGAGACGATCCAAGGCGCCGGAGAAACGATTCATTTACAGAGGTCCTCTTTTACCGGTGTGGACCTCCAGGGCGGATTGGATGATCCGGTCTATCAGGCCCGCCTGGGTGATCCCGGAGGCCGCCGCCTGGTGGAACAGGACGGTGGAGGGCGTCATACCGGGGAGCGTATTGGGTTCCAGGACCGCTACCCGACCGTCGTCCCGGACAAACATGTCGATCCGGGCATACCCCTTCAGGTTCAGGGTGCGGAAGGTTGCGACTGCGGTTTCCCGGATCTTCTCGATCTGTTCCCCGGGCAGCCGGGCCGGGGTCTTGTTCTCCCCCTGGCCATAGAGGAACTTGTCCTCCAGGGAGAGAACGTCGTCCGTCGGGATGGTCTCCGAAGGGATTAGGGCCTCGGGCGCATCCACGCCCACAACCCCGCAAGTGACCTCCATCCCGGTGAGAAACTCCTCCACGAGGGCCATATTGTCCCACAGAAAGGCATTGTCCACGGCATCGGGGAGACCTTCCGCCGCAATGACCTTCTTCACGGCGGTGCTGCATCCCTCCCGGCAGGGTTTGACGACACAGGGAAAGCCGATCTCACGGGCAATCTCCTCCGTGACGTCCGCCCTCTCCGTCTCCCACCGCCGCCGGGGAATCGGAATCGTGCGCGGGCCGTCGATCCCGCTGATCTCGAGGATCCGTCGGCAGACATACTTGTTCATCCCGATTGCAGAGGCCAAGACGCCGGAACCCGTGTAGGGGACCCCGAGGAGTTCGAGGAGACCCTGCATGCAACCGTCCTCCCCGTATTTGCCGTGGAGGCCGAGACAGACGACGTCCACCCGCTCCTTCAGGGATTCGTACGGGATCGGCTTGGCCTCTTCCGCGAGGTCCTCCTCGATGTCGCTGGTGCTGTTGCGCATAATGAGTTTGACGGGGATCTCCCAGAGGGCCGCCCGGCTGTCCATGAAGATGGGGATGGGATCATATTTGCGGCGGTCGATCTTGCTGAAGATGTTCCGTCCGCTCTCCAGGGAGACCTCTTTTTCGGAGGAGAGGCCCCCCATGATGATCCCGACCCTCAACTTTTGTGCCTTGTCTTCCCCGGTTTCAACCATCTTTAGAAGCTCACAGTCAGCGCCACATAAGGTCCGGCAAATTCCGAATTCAGATAAATATCATCCCGGTCGAGATGCACCCGGATGACCTTGTAGCCGGCATGGATGTCGAGGAGGGGAAAGGGGGTCCAGGAGAGGTCGGCCAGCGCCTCGTAGAGGAGCAATGCAAGCGCGCAAAGAACCGTCCATTGTGATCTTTTCATGGGAATCTCTTTACGGTGTTGGTTGTGTTTCTTGATCCGCGTCTGTCTCTTCTGCCGACACTTTGCCTCCCGTATACCACCCAATATCATTATTTTCCAGAGGGTCATAAACCTTTATTACTGAACCGGCTACAGCGGCCCGTGTTTCCCCCGGTGGATGACCAGGGCGTTTTCGATCAGCCGGCTGAGGATCATCGAGGGGAGCATCCCGGCGCAGGCCGCCTGCTCGAAGAAAAACGAGGAGGGGGCCATGCCGGAAGAGGAGTTGGGGTCCGTGATCAGGATCCTGCCGTCCTTCAGGTGGAAGCCGTCGATCCGGCCATAGGATCGAAATCCCAGCGCCCGGAAGGCGCGGACCGCCTCCTGCTTGATCGCCTCCACGATGTGCGGCGGGATGTTTCTGGGCGGCGTGAATTTCCGGCAGCGGCCCGGCATGTACTTGTCATCGTAAGTGAAGTAGTCGCTCTGCGGAGTGATCTCCGTGACCTCCAGGGCGCGGATCTCCCCGTCCTCCTCCAGGATGATGGAGGAGAATTCGATCCCGTCGAGGAACTCCTCGACGAGGACGGCCCGATCCCATTTCAGGGCCTCTTCGATGCCGCGGGCGAAGGATTCTTCGTTCCGGATCAGCGTTACGCCGATGCTGGACCCTTCGCGCGGGGGCTTCGTAAAGACGGGGAGCTTGAAGCGGGCGAAGAGTGAGCGGATCACCCCCTCCCGGTCGTTCCGCCACTCCTGTTCATGGATGAGGTGGCTTTCGGGGACGCCGATCCCTGAAGCCTGAAGGATCCGCTGCTGGATGTGTTTGTCCATGCCGAGGGCCGAGGCGAGCACGCCGGGTCCCGTGTACGGAATCCCGAGGAGCTCCAGCAGGCCCTGCATGCAACCGTCCTCCCCGAATTTCCCGTGGAGCGAGAGGAAGGCGAAATCGATCTCCTCCTTCAGCCCTTCGTAGGAGATCCGCCGCGCCTCTTCTTCCAGGCGCTCGGTGATGTCCGTCGTCGTGTTCTGGGAGACGAGCTGCCAGGGGATAACCCAGAGCCGCCCCTCCCCGTCCATGAAGATCGGAACGGGTGCGTAGGCCTCCCGGTCGAGGTTGTCGTGCACGTTTCTGCCGCTGTTGAGGGAGACCTCCCGCTCCGAGGACATGCCCCCCAGAATCACACCCACACGCAATTTATTCATATCATCCATATCTTATAGATCCCAGACGAATGTCACGCCGCTGGTCGGAAAGATCCACGCATCATTGCCGAGGCGGAGCGTAACCGATTTTCCCTCCTCCCGGGTTGTCTCCGGATAAGGGTGCTTCCCGGCAAAAAACCCGACATCCTTCACATTTTTGATGCCCGTGCCGCCATACTGGAAAGAGATCTCTATCCCTCGCGTCGGATAGACCAGATAGGCTGAGAAGAGCCGGTTGCTTTTGCGCTGTTTCGTCTCGATTTCGATCTCCACGCGGACCTGGCGGTTCAACTTCTTTTTGAGTTCCTCCGAACCGCACCAGACCTCATAGCCCCGTTTCGTGTTCTCCGTACGCAGGAGAGGAACCTCTTCCCCGTCGATCCGGACGCGGTTCACACGGAAGTCCCGCTCGGGGACAAGGCTCTCACCCGGGTTCAGGAGCCACCGGTATTCACACCGCTTGTCCTCGAAGAACGCGGCGAGCTGTTCGTTGTCAAGGGCGCAGCCGATCATGAAGACCGGATTCCGGATCGCCTTCGTGTATTCCACGTGGGTTGTCACCCTGAAGTAGTCCTGGACGGGGACATGATGCCGCATCGTGTCCCCGTCCGGAACGTCCTCCTCCGGGGAGAACTCTGTCACCCGGATGCGGTAGCGGAAATCGTCCCGGAGTTCGAGCTGACGGTCCTCTTTTCCGAAGAGGGTCTCGAACATCTCATAGTAGATCGCGTCGCCGAGCTCCTCGTTGCGAGCCCGCGTCTGGAAACAGTGGCGGATGATGCTGTCGATCCTGGCGATCGACTTCTCTTCGTCCGGAATGAAGATCCGCCGGAGGCTCGGTTCCACCCGGTCGGCCCGCCCTTTGTGGAGAAAGACCCGCGGCGCCCGCTTCCCGAGGGCGCAGAGGATTTCATAGCTGATCGAATGGACCTTCGCGGCGATCCCGTCGGCCGTGATCCGCTCACCGCCCTGTTCGCCCATGAGGACCACCTCGTCGCCTACGGCGCACTCGGAGATAGGACTGACGTCGAGGGTGCATATGTCCATGGAGATCCTTCCCGCGATGGGGACCCGCTTCCCCCGGATCAGGGCCTCTCCCTGATTGGACAGCAGCCAAGCGAAGCCGTCGCCGTAGCCGACGGGAATCGTGGCGATCCGGGTCTGCTTCCGCGTGATGAAGGTCCGGCCGTAGCCGATGCTGTACCCCTCGGGGAACTCCTTGACGAGGACCACCCGCGTCTTGAAGCTCATCACCGGAACGAGGGAGGCCTTGTCCCGCGTCTCCGGGGAGGGGTAGATGCCGTAGGACATGATCCCCGGCCGTACCATATCCAGGTGGTAATCCGGGTAGTTCAGGGTGGCGCCGCTGTTGGAGATGTGGCGGATCGGGATCCGGAGGCCGTCGGCCTCCAACTGCCCCAGAACCTCCCGGAACGCCCGCCACTGGAGGTCGTTGTAGTAGGAAAGGATCTCGCTCTCGGAGAAATGGGTGAAAATCCCTTCGAGGCTCAAATTGGGGAAGGAGGCGATCTCCCGGATGGCCTGGCAGGCCTCGGCCTGGATCGTCCCGCCCCGGCCCATCCCCGTGTCCACTTCGACGTGGAGCGGCACCCGGATGCCCGCCCTGCGGGCTTTTTTCTGGAACTCCCGGGCAAAACCAAGGTCGGAGACCGAGGGGGTCAGGTTGTATTTAATGATCTGATCGATCTCGGAACCGGTGGCCGGAGAGAGGATCAGGATCGGGACCGCAATCCCGCTCACGCGGAGCTGTACCCCCTCGTCGGCGTTCGCCACACCGAGAAAGGAAGCGCCGTTTTTCAAGGCGGCGTTGGAGATTTCGATCGCCCCGTGGCCATAGGCGTCCGCCTTGACTACCTGCAGGATCTTAACGTCGGGACCGGCCAGCCGCTTCATCTCCGCCCAGTTCGCGGCGAAACGGCCGAGATCAACCTCGACCCAACTGCGGTATTTCAGCTTTTCCTTCAAAGACATCACCATAATTTGCCGTCCGTCCCGCGCCGGGCGGGCATGCCCCGACGCGCCGCACCGATTTTGCGGCCGCCGTATTTCAACCCGTTCTACGGCGCAATCCCTCTGCACCTCCGCCCCGTCCTTCCGTCAGGACATCGGGGACGGATTTAAAATCTATCCCCCAATCGTCATTTTTTCGTCATCGTAAAGACGCCGTCCCATTCTCCCACGGGGGGGTGTTCCTTCAATGCCTCGCAGCGGTCGATATAGAGCTTAGCGGGGAAATCCGCAGGCTTGACATCGAGGACGCCCCGGAAGGCGGCGATCGCCTCGTCCCAGAGCCCCGTGCGATATTTCGCCAGACCCGTCTCGAAGCGACCGACGAACTCCTGCCACTGGGCCGCGTCCTTCTTATCGCCGAGGAGTTCAAAGATCCGGACGGGGAGTTTTTTCCCCTTGACCCGGACGGCGTCCAGCTCGCGGCACAACAGATCATCCTTGACGATCTCGTAGGTGAACTCGCTGATGATGATGTTCGTCCCGTACTCCTTGTTGGTCCCCTCCAGGCGGGAGGCCAGGTTTACGCTGTCCCCCATGACCGTATAGTCGAAACGCATCTCGGATCCCATGTTTCCCACGACCATGTCACCCGTGTTGATGCCGACGCCGATGTTGACATCCGGCCGTCCCTCCGCCGCCCATTTCTCCCGGAGCCTCCGCAACTCGGACATCATCTCGATACCCGTCCGGCAGGCCCGAAGCGCATGGTCGGGCTGGTCCAGCGGCGCGCCGAAGACCGCCATGATGGCGTCGCCGATGTACTTGTCGAGGAGCCCGTCGTACTTGAAGACCACGTCTGTCATGGCCGTCAGATACTCGTTGAGGAGGCGGACCAGTTCCTCCGGCGACAGCTTCTCGGAGATCGACGTGAAACCCCGGATGTCGGAGAACATGACCGAAAGGTTCTTCTTATCGCCGCCCAACTTGAGTTTGGAGGGGTCCTTCAGGATCTCGTTGACGACCGAGGCGGTGAGGTAATACTGGAAGGCGCCACGGACCTTCTTCTTCTCCCGTTCCTCGGTGACATACCGGTAAACGGTGATCCCGAGGTAGATCGTCATCATCGTCAGGGCCGGATAGATCAGGTTCATCCAGACGTTATACCGGACAAAGATCGCCGTATTTGCCAGGACGAAGGCGCTGATCAGCGCGAGGCTGAGCGCGATGCCCGCCACGGCTTTCATTCGGGGAACGGCCAGCCCCATGATAAGGCCGACAACGATGATCGTGCAGACGTCGAGGAACTTGGTCCAACCGGAATGGATCAGGAAATTCTGATGGAGGATGTTGTCGATTACAGTCGCATGAATCTCGACGCCCGGATAGACCGTGCTGAAGGGGGTGACCCGCATGTCGTAGATGCCCGTCGCCGTGGCGCCGACGAGAACGATTTTTCCCTTCAGTTTATCTGCGGAGATGCGCCCGTTGAGGATATCGGAGACCGCGTAATGGGGGAAGGTCTTCTCCGGACCGAGGTAGTTGACGAGGAGCCTTCCGCTCTCGTCGGTCGGAATCGTTACCTTGTCCAGACGGATGTTTTCCACGCCGTACTCGACCCTGTTGAGGACGAGCATCGGCCATTCAAGATACTGAACAAGGAGCGAAAGCGTCAGGGAGGCGTAGTAGTTGTCCCGGAACTTGATTACGAGGGGCGACCAGCGAATGACCCCGTCACTGTCCGGAAAGGCGTTAAAATAACCGCTGTTTTCTCCCGCCTCGGAGATCTGGGGAAGGTTCGGCTGCGCCGCATAGGCGTGGATCAGGAGGGACTCGTCCGCCCCCTTCTTTGCCCGGATCATTTGGAAGCGACCGTTGGCGATCTCATTTTCCCCGGCGGCGATCTGTTGTTCGGTCAGATGGCCCACCTCTTTTTTGGTAATATGGAAAAAGTAGCCGAGGGTAATATTCTTGGCCTTTTCGATGGAACCGGCAAGGGCGGCGTCGGTATCGGCCGCTTTCTGCATCTGTTCCAGCAGGCCGTAGAGCCGGCTGTCCCCGATACCGACATTCTTGACATCGTGCGACAGTTCGGCGACCGCCTTCATGCTGGAGTTCTCATCCGGTTCGGCGAAAACGATATCGAAACCGACCGCCTTCGCGCCGTAACCTTTCAAAACATCGACCAGTTTCGCGATGGTCGTCCGCGGCCAGGGCCATCGCCCCAGCTCACTCAGACTCTTCTCGTCGATGACGACGAGGACCGTTTCGCCCCCCGACGGCATCTCCCCCCGGGAGACCATCCGGAGGTCCAGGGCCTTCAGCTCCATAAAGCGGAGGAAGGGGGCGTCAATGAAGAACAGGACAAGGGCGATCAGGATGACCAGGGCCGCAATCTTCAGGGGGGTTGCCGACAGGATCTTCTTCCACCGCCACCGCTCCTTCATGACCTTTTCTCCTTCGCGAATTTGCTGCCGCTGCCGTTTGCTGTCCCTGCGGACAGTGGATGTTCTTCCGTACCGTCATTCCCGTCTCTTCCTTCCTTTCGGGAGACGGAACTTCCGGATCGTGCAAAACACGGGGAATCATATCAGAGAAGCCCCGAAAGTCAAGGCGGAGTCTCCGCTTTTCCCTTCTCCCTCCACGAACGAAAACCTTGACAAGGGATATGGCTTGCGATAGATAGGCAGACCTTCGGGGGAGCACCCACCTCAGGGCAGAGCGCCGATGTAGCTCAGACGGTAGAGCAGCTGATTCGTAATCAGCAGGTCAGCGGTTCGATCCCGCTCATCGGCTCCAGAAAAAATGAGGGGTTAGGCAATCACAGCTTAACCCTTCTTTTTTGCACAATCATTTCATCCCACGATTATCCCACTTTTGAAAATGCTATGGCCCTCCGAAATAAGAAAAGAGGGTCAACCTTGCCCCTGTTCAACCATTCTGGATGATATGCTTTGTCAGGGTTCAGCCGAAGATTCTTCATCAAATCCGGGAAAAGCCGGTGTCAAGGAACAAAATGAAGTCTCATGTGAAGACCTTGCCGGGATTCAGGATGAGGTTCGGGTCGAAGAGAAGCTTGATCGCCCGCTGGAGGCGGATACTCTCCGGCGAGAGTTCGAGCGGAAGGAAGCGCTGCTTGGCGATCCCGACGCCGTGCTCGCCGGACATCGTTCCACCCATCACGAGGACCCGCTTCAGGATCTCGCGGACTCCCTCCTCGACGCGCGGCGCGGCCTCGCGGCTGTCGGCGGTGATGTTCAGGTGGATGTTCCCGTCGCCGGCGTGGCCGAAGCAGTAGATCGTCATACCGCAGGCCTTCTCGTATTCGGGAAGGCAGGCGACGAGCTCGGCGATCCGCCCCAGCGGAACGACGACGTCCTCGAAGACGTCGAGCGGGTAGCGCTCCTCGACCCGGAGCGACACCGCCTTCCGGACGTCCCACATCCGGGTCCGCCGGGCCTCATCGGGCGCCATCAGGACGTCGGAGGCGCCTCCCTCCAGGCAGACCTCTCCCATCGCTTCGATCTCCCGCTGGATACGTTCCGGTTCCCCGTCCGCCTCGACGAGAAGCATCGCTCCGGTCCCCTTTGCCCCCTGAAAAGGAAGAAGGTCGCCGACGAGTTCCAGGCAGCGGTAGTCCAGAAATTCCAGCGCCGATGGGCAGTGTCCGCGCATGAGGATCGTCGTGACGGCCTCCATCGCCGGATCGAGTTTTGGGAAAAGGGCCACCATCGTGGTCACGGCGGCGGGATGGGGAATCAGCCGGAGGATCAGTTTCGTGATTACGCCGAGGGTCCCCTCGGAGCCGACCAGGAGACGGGTCATGTCGTAGCCGACGACGCCCTTGCGCGTCCTCACCCCCGTCGCGATGAGCTCCCCGTTCGGAAGGACCGCTTCGAGACCCAGGATATAGTCGCGCGTTGTCCCGTATTTGACGCAGGCGGGGCCGCCGGCATTCGTCGCGGCGTTCCCGCCGATCGAACAGGTGTCGAGACTCGCCGGGTCGGGCGGATAGTAAAGGCCGTGTTCGCGCGCCGCGTTTTTCAGGTCAAGGTTCAGGACCCCCGGCTCGACGACGGCGATCATGTTCCGGGGCTCGATGGCAAGGATCCGGTTCATCCGGGCGAGCGACAGGACGACGCCGCCAAAGACCGGCAGCGATCCGCCGGCGAGGCCCGTCCCCAGCCCTCTGGGCGTCACCGGGAATCGGCATTCATTCGCGAGGCGCAACAGCGCCCGGATCGGCAAAACCTCCGTCGCTTCGCAGACGAGCTCGGGGCGGTGGAAAAGGTCGGGCGTCCCATCCTTCGCATAATCCTCTATTTTCTGAGGGTCGTCGATCAGGCGCAGACCGGGGATCGTCGCAATGCGGTTCCGGATGTCGGCGGTGATGGGGGTGTAGGACATGGCGGTCAGATCCGGTGATGTTCGAAGCCGGGAAGCCGGAGGCGGTCCTCCAAGCGGCCGAGGATGAGGGCCGCGACCGAGGTCATCACCAGATAGCAGGCCCCGATCATCAGGAAGACCTCCGTGTACTTGAAGGAGTTCGAGGCGAGAATCTTCCCCTGGCCGGTGAGCTCAATGCAGGTGATCATGTAGGCCAGGGACGAGTACTTGATCAGGTAGATGATCTCGTTCCCGCAACCGGGCAGCGCCAGCCGAATCGCTTGCGGAAGGATGATGGAGAAGATCATCTGGACCTTATGGAAGCCGAGCGACTGGGCGGCGAGCATCTGCCCCCGCTTGATCGACAAGAGCGCCCCCCGGATATACTCCGAGTGGTAGGCCCCGCTGCAGAGGGCGAAACCCAGGACAGCGGCCGTGAAAGGGCTCAGGTAGATCCCGATGTAGGGGAGGCCGAAGTACCAGATGAAGAGCTGGACGACGAGGGGGATCCCCCGAAAGAGCGCGACGTAGGCGTTCGCGGCGGCCATGACGGGGCGGCTCCCGTAGACCCGAAGCACCCCGACCAGGATCCCGATAACGAGGCCGCAGATCGCCGATGGAAGGATGAGCTCGAGGCTCACCCAGAACCCCTTGAGCAGGGCGGGATAGACCTCGGTTTGGATGTAGAGCCACTCCTCCATCGTCAGCGTTCCCCGTAGAGCTCCGTGATCTTGGAGCAGAATCCCCGCGTCCGGGCGTTTTCCGCATGGTTGAAGATCTTGTCGGGCGTCCCCCGTTCGAGAATCCGGCCGTCCTCCATGAAGATGATCTCGCTGGCAAGCGAGCGGGCAAAGCCGATCTGGTGCGTCGCCATGATCATTGTCATCCCGTTGTTCCCGAGATCGCGGATGACCGCGTGGACCTCGCCGATCAGTTCGGGATCGAGGGCCGAGGTGGGCTCGTCCAGGAGCAGCACCTTCGGGTCCATCGCCAGCGCCCGGGCGATCGAGACCCGCTGCTTCTGGCCTCCGGAAAGCTGGGCGGGGTATTGCTGCATGTGGTCCCCGAGGCCGACGCGCTCCAGCTCCATGACGGCGCGTTCACCGGCCTCCGCCTTCCCCATTCCCTTCACCTTGACCATGCCGATCCGGACGTTCTCCAGCGCGTTCAGGTGATCGAAGAGGTTGAAATCCTGGAAGATCATCCCCACCTTCTGGCGGTAGGCATAGAGGTCGCGCTTGTGTGCATAATGAACCTCCTGTTCGTCCAGCCAGATCCGCCCCTCGTCGGGTTTGACGAGGAAATTGATGCACTGTAAAAGCGTGCTCTTCCCCGCGCCGGAGGGACCGATGAGGATCTTGAGGTCCCCCTTGTTCACCTCGAGCGACGCCCCCTGAAGGACGTCCTTCTTCCCGTAGCGCTTCGATATGTTTTCGATCCGTAAAATCGGTGCGGGCATCATATGCCTACAATCCATGCGTTGAATATCCCGGAATCCGGACCTTCTCTTCCAGCAACCGGAGGCCCTTCGTCCCCACCCAGGTGAGGATGAGGAAGATCACCCCCGCGGCGAAGTAGAGGGGGAGCTGCTGGTAGGTCCGGGTCGCCACGAAGTGCGCCCGCGCCATGATCTCGGCCACGCCCAGGGCGTAGGTCACCGCCGAATCCTTCAGCAGAATGGAATACTCGTTCGACCAGCCGGGAACGGAGAGCCGGATCGCCTGGGGTAGGATGATGACGGAGATCGCCTTGAGATCGCTCATCCCGAGCGCCCGGGCCGCCTTGAACTGACCCTCCGGTAGCGATAGAATCGCCCCGCGGAAGATCTGGGACTGATAGGCCGAGCTGATCAACCCCAGCACGACGATCGCCACCGCGAAAGCGGAGAGGTTGATGTCGAGCGCCGTACAGAGGCCGAAATAGAAGAGAAAGAGAAGAACAAGGAGCGGGATGCCCCGGAAGAACCAGACGTATACAGCGATGACGCGCCGGAGCGCCGGGTGGCCATACACCTGCCCCACGGCAAGGGGAACCCCGAGGACGAGCCCCAAGCCCATCGCCCCGATCACAACTATCAGGGTCACGAGCGACCCCCGGAGGAGGTACGGGAGGGCATCCCCTATGGCGATCAGGCTTCCCGGCATCTGTTTACACGGCTCACAAAAACATGGAAGGCCTCATGAGCTGAGGCCTTCCCGTTATCCAGCGAGAATGAAAGCTCCCCGCCCACAGGGCGGGGCTTCCCCGTAAGGAACGTATCTGTTTTTCATTGCGCCCCTGATCCCCACCGAAAAGGCGGCGTTTGCGGGTTGCGCCCCCGGTGAATGCCCCGTCGTCCGGCATCTCATCATTTGTCGATGTAGTTCTTCTTCAACTCGGCCCAGTAGGGGGACTTCATGAGCTTCTTGAGACCCTCGTTGACCTTCTTCAGGAACTCCGTGTCCTCCTTGCGGACGGCGTAGCCGTATTCCTCGTCCTTCATCCCGAAACCGCCCAGGATCTTCACGGGCTTCTTCTTGGCCGCATCGAGCGCCGGTTGGTCGTCCATCGCGGCGGCCACAATCCGGCCGTTGATCACGTCCTCGATCGCCAGGGGGGCGGAGTCATACTGAACCAGCTCGAACTTCTTACCCGCCTTCTTGATCAGGTTTTCCTCGATCCACTTCGCCTCGGTCGTGCCCCTCTGAACGCCGATCTTGTTCCCGTCGGCCAGGGCCTTCTCCGGGGTGACCTTGGAATCCTTCTTGCCGACCAGGATCTGCTTGATTTTATAGTATGGGACCGTGAAACTGACCTCTTTCCTGCGCTCGTCGGTGATGCTCATCCCCGAGGCCACGATGTCGATCTTCTTGGCCTTCAGGCTGGGGACGATTCCGTCCCAGTCCATCGGCTGGTGCTTCACCTTGAATCCCATCTCCTTGGCAATCCAGTCCAGGGCCTTCACGTCAAAGCCGTCCGGAACGCCGGATTTGTCCACATAGGCAAAAGGCGGAAAGTTCGCGTCGATCCCGTTGATGTAAACCTTCTCGGCGGCGACGGCGAACGTCGCCGACAGGACCAGCAACGACATCAGCACCAGAACCACACCCCAAAACCCTTTTCTCCTCATAAATTCCGATCTCCTTTCTTCCTGTTGCGCTATGGTTCGTTTCCCATGCAACGCCGTGATTTCCAATCTAAATCCGGTCTTTTACCCTGGATGAAGCGACGCTGAACTTTTAAAGATGGCGAAGCATAAACAAAATCAGTGGGGCTGTCAAGATGAACCAAGAGTAATCGTGTAAGAAATTGTGGTTCATCCGGTTGATGCGTACTTCTTCCTTGTTTATTCCAGTCAA
>PLLC01000007.1 GCA_003141195.1 Syntrophaceae bacterium | reverse complement strand
ATCATGCAGCCGGAAGTCCAGACCATCGAAGCCCGCAGCCGGCGGGAACGTGAATTGAAAAGGAAAGAGGTCCGCCGCCTGCTCGAAGACTTCTATCGCATCGAGCAGAACACGGTCGGCAAGATCATCGACGCCTTTTTCAAAGATGATTTCCTGCCGAACTGGTATTTCCATTCGAACCGGGCCGAGGACGTGGCGAGTGACATCTTCATCATCAGCCAGCTTCTGTCGGCCAAAGACGAGTATCTCACGCACACCAGCCTCGACGGCAAAAAGATCACCTATTTCCTGAATGTAGGGCGGGACTTTCCCGGAAAGCTGAAAACCATCCTGAGCCAGAACAGCACGCTCGACGTCATCTCCTACGACTCGATGAAGACGCGTTCGGGCCTCAGGCTCATCACCATCGAAAAGGCCGGTGCAAAGGGGATGCCCATGAGCCGGGACGAAGAGGCCTCCGCCGTGCGGATCCTGGCCGAGCTTCGCCATCGGGCCGCCGGCCTGGGCCACCGTCACACCGAGGCGTTCATCGCCGGTCTGCCGCTGAACTACCTCAATGAGGAGGTCAACAGCTTCGCCGTGCCCCCCCGCATTTTCCGACACGAACTCATTTTCGAGCAGGTCCGCGCCGGCGGAGGGTTTTTTATCGGTCGGGAGAGTACCGAAGGTGAACACGGCGAGCCGAGCGAGCGGCTCTCCGCGCGTGAGACCCGTTTCCACCTCGGCGTAGAGGAGCCGGACATCGCCTTCATCCTGGAGGTGCTTGAGGCGCTGCGCAGCCTGGACATCAACATGAATCGCTCCTATTACGACCGCTTCACGCCCCCCGCCGGCGGCGGTGCGGCCACAGGCGTCATGACCTTTTATCTCAACCCCTCCGTGGACACCGCCGGTCTGGAAAAGGCCCTGGCTGGGCTGGGGAAAAGAGCGCGCAGCGGCCAGGCGGAGGGCGGCAGACTGCTGGTCGATCTCGAATCGATCCTGCGCGGCCTGAGCCGGCGCGGCCTGTCCCCGGAGGAGGCGGCCGGCCTGCTCGCGCGCCTGCGGGCCTATACCGAAGTCAATGCGGACACCTCGAGCGAGGCGGAATCCGGGAACTTCCTGCTGAACTCCTTGAGCGATTTCCTGGAGGCGGCCGATTCACTCGGCGTGTCGGACAACCCGCGCATCATGCAGCGCCTGCTCGGTTACGACGCGTTCGAGGAATTCTGGGTGGACACCAAGCGCGGCCAGACCGTCGCGGTCACGGAGGGCTTCCGCACGAGACACAATTCCGCCCGCGGGACGGCCAAAGGCGGCCTGCGCATCGACCCGATCGTCGAGTTCTCCGAGGTGGCGGCCCTCGCCTTCATGATGACCTGGAAATGCGCCCACTCGAAGATCCTGTTCGGCGGCAGCAAGGGCGGCCTCAAGCTCAACCCGCGCGACTTCAGCCAGGCCCGGCTGGATTACTCTTACACCCTCACCAACTTCGGCCGCTCGCTCTTCCTGGTCACCGGGCCGATCTGCGACGTGCCGGCCGGCGACGTGGGCTGCGGTCCGCAGGAGATCGGACTGCTCTTCGAAGGCTTCAAGTCGGCCCTGCACGACCTGGCCATGATCGCCTATGGGCTGAAGAAGAGCGTGGCCTTTCTCGGCAACAAGGTTCTCACCCTCGACGACGCCCGAACCATTCTGAGCGGACACTTCGATGTGGACTGGCACGACGAGCGCATCCTGCGCGAGCTGGTCATGAACGAAAACTATCTTGAACACGTGGTTGCCCCCCAGATTACGGGCAAGCCGCGCATGGGCATCCAGACCCGAACCGGCGCGACCGGCCGCGGTATGCGTTACGCCCTGCTTGCCGTCGTAACCCGGATGTATCTGGACGGCCGCTGGAAGCCGGTCGAGGAACCGACGACCGGGGAGCGGCGTCTTCTGGAAAAACTGGCCGGGGTGAACGAGACCGCCCTGCTGGCCGCGGCGGACCGCGAAGACGGCGCCGGTCCGATTACGGACGAAACCTGGCAGGCGCTTGAAGAGCGCGTGTTCCCGAAGCTGCTCAAAGACAAGCGCATCGTGGTGCAGGGGTCCGGCAAGGTCGGCGGATCCTTTATCGAGGAGATGGCGCGTTTTCCCGTAATTTTCGCGGCCGTGACCGGTCGCGCCGGCGCCCTGATCGGCCGTCTCGATCCGGACGAGCTTCTCCAGGCGCACAGGAGCGCCGGATCCGTGTTCGGCTGCAAGAAAGGCGTCGAGCAGAGGATCCCCGGGGACGAGGGGGGCAAGGCCGTGCTCGAACTCGATTGCGACATCCTGGTGCCGGCGGCCCTCGAGAACGCCATCAACGCGGCCAACGCCGGGAAGATCAGGGCGGCGTTGGTGGTGTGCGGCGCGAACGGCCCCAACACCACCAAGGCCGAAATACTGCTCCATCGGCGCGGCGTGACCGTGCTGTACGACTTTCTGGCCAACGGCGGAGGGGTGGTTGCCTCCTACTTCGAGTGGCTCCGGAACTTGGCGGAACGGAACCGTTTCGAATCCGAGGTTATCCGGGGCGACCGGTTCAATGTGCAGGATCTTGTCAAGTTCGTGATGCCCGAATTCCGATCCCGGATCCTCGCCATTCTGCAGAAACCCGAATCCCCGGAAGTCACGGCGGCGTGGAACACCGTGCTGCGCGACATCATGATTGCCTCCGTGAACGAGGATTGCGACGAGGCCGTCAGGCGCGGTGTTTCGCTCAAAACGGCCGGGTACGCCAGCGCCATTCTGCGCGTACTGGCCGCGGAGCTGCTGAGAGCGCCGCAATCCGCTCGCCCGGGCTTCATCGCCGGTCTGAAGCAGGAGACCCGCCGCCGTCTCGCCCGGTGCCTGCGCCATCCCGAGGCGGCCCTGATCGACCCCGGCGCCGCGGCGCTGGCGGAACGGGTGGAGGCGGGGCTGTGAGGCGCCGGACCCGCCGATATCATTCCTGGACAGGATCTTTAGCTGATTCTGGAAAGAGGAGGGAAAAATGAAAGCATTTTTAGGTCTTACGCTTGTTGCCACAATGGCGGCGTCGCCGGCCCTGGCCGCCGGGACGTTCGAGACGGACCGCCTGCCGACCTCGGTCGGGGATCTCAAGATCACCTTTATCGGCCATGCCTCGCTGTACTTCACCTTCGGGGGGAAGGTCATCCATGTTGACCCGGTCGGCGATTACGCCGACTATGCCGCACTGCCGAAGGCCGACCTGATCCTGGTCACGCACGACCACTCGGATCACTTCGATCTGAAGGCGATTGCGCTCATCAGCAAGGGGAAAACAAAGCTGGTTCTGACCCCGCTTTGCGCCGCCAAGCTCGGGCGCGGGATTGTTCTGAAAAACGGGGAGGAGACGACTGTCGACGGCATCCGGATCGAGGCGGCACCGGCCTACAACATCGTCCATATGCGTTCTCCCGGCGCCCCCTTCCACCCGAAGGGGGACGGCAACGGCTACATCCTGACCTTCGGCAACAAGCGGGTCTATGTGGCCGGGGACACGGAGAATATCCCGGAGATGAAATCACTCGGGCGGATCGACTGCGCCTTTCTGCCGATGAATCTCCCCTACACGATGACGCCGGAAATGGTGGCCGATGCCGCCCGGATGGTGAGGCCGGCGATCCTCTATCCCTACCATACCACGGATACGGACACATCCAAACTTCAGCCCCTACTGAAGGATGAGAAGGGGATCGAGGTGCGGATCCGGCGGATGCCGTGATGGCGGCTTGTTAAAAAGTCCCCCTGCCTTCGCAGGGGGACTTTTTCCCGAAGCCGTCCCCATTTCAAGTTTTTTCGGCTTTCTGCGAAGGTGTCAACGGATGGGCTACCGGATCTTCGACCATACGGCCGATCTTGGCGTAGAGATTACCGGGGCCTCCCAGGAGGAAGTCTATGCCGGGGCCGCGGGCGCCCTCTTCGACCTTCTGACAGATCTCTCTTCGGTCCGGGAGTCGGAGGAGCGGACGCTTACCGTCGAAGGGGAAGGGCCGGACGACCTCCTCGTCAATTTTCTCCGGGAGCTCCTCTACTCCTGGAACGGGGAAGGGTTTCTGATGAAGCATTGTACAGTCCGGGAGGCGGCGCCCCGGCGGCTGACGGCCGTCCTCCGGGGCGAGACGTATGACCCGGCGCGCCACCGGATCCGGATGGAGATCAAGGCGGTGACCTATCACCAGGCCTCGATCCGCCGGACGGCGGCGGGGTGGATGGGCAAGGTGGTGTTCGATGTCTGACGGCACCGTAAAAAGTCCCCCTGCTTTCGCAGGGGCAGGCTCCTGCTGCGTTGCGCTTCATCTCTCCCCTCGACAAGCTCGGGGCAGGCTTGTTTCCTGTCACGGTGAGCCTTGTCATGGCGAAGCTTGTCGAACCACGCGTGCGCCTTGCCTCTGAAGTTTTTTAAAGAAGCCGTCCCCGGTTCAACACGTTCCTGAAGGATTACAGGATGATGATGTCTGACACCCGTTTCCGCCGAATCGACGAATGGCGGTGGGAGATACCGCCGACGGGAGGGATGCGCGTCCCCGGTCTCCTCTATACGAGCGAGAAGCTCTTGAAGGGGATGGGGGCCGACGAGGGGCCGAGGCAGGTGGCCAACGTCGCCCACCTGCCGGGGATCGTGAAGAACTCGCTCGCTATGCCGGACATGCATTGGGGCTACGGTTTTCCCATCGGCGGGGTCGCGGCCTTTGACCTCGACGAGGGGATCGTCTCCCCCGGCGGCGTCGGGTACGACATCAATTGCGGCTGCCGCCTCATGACCACGCGTCTTCGTCTCACCGACGTCCGGGAGCGCATCCCGGCGCTGGTCACGGCGCTCTTTCAGAACGTCCCCTCCGGCGTTGGTTCCCGGGGGCCCCTGAAACTCTCCCAAAAGGAGGAAAGGCAGGTCCTGGTCGAAGGCGCGGCCTGGGCCGTCCGCCACGGCTACGGTACGGCGGCAGACCTGGAGACGACCGAGGACAGCGGGGTAATGGCGGGCGCCGATCCGGAGAAGGTGAGCGACCGGGCGCTCTTGCGGGGGAAGGACCAGCTCGGGACACTCGGGTCGGGGAACCATTTCCTCGAGATCGAGGTCGTGGAGGAGCTCTTCGACGAAACCGCCGCCGCGGCTTTCGGCCTTGAGCCGGGACAGATCTGCGTGCTGATTCACAGCGGCTCCCGGGGTCTCGGCTACCAGGTTTGCGACGATTACCTGGCGCGGATGGTCAAACATGTGGGGGAGATCGGGATCGACCTGCCCGACCGCCAGCTTGCCTGCGCCCGGCTGAACTCGGACCGGGGCCGGGACTACCTCGCTGCGATGGCCTGCGCGGCGAACTATGCCTGGACGAACCGGCAGATGCTCATGCACCGGACCAGAGAGACCTTCGAAAAGACGCTGGGGATGGGGCCGCGGGAACTCGGGATGAGGCTTCTCTACGACGTCTGCCACAACATCGCGAAGATCGAGACCCTCCCCGTGGAAGGAAAAGAAGTTCGTTTGTGCGTCCACCGGAAAGGGGCGACGCGGGCGTTTCCACCGGGCCACGCGGCCGTTCCTCAGGCCTACCGGAAGGCGGGGCAGCCGGTCCTCATCCCCGGGGACATGGGGACAGGCTCTTATGTGCTCGCGGGGACGCAGGGGGCCTTCACGGAGACCTTCGGGAGCGCCTGTCACGGCGCGGGTCGGGTGATGAGCCGCACCCAGGCGACGAAGTCCTGCCGGGGGCGGTCGATTCCGCGGGAGATGGCGGAACGGGGCGTGATCGTCATGGCCTCCGGCCGGGGCACCCTCCAGGAGGAGATCCCCGAGGCTTACAAGAACCTGGACGATGTCGTGGAGGTAGTCCACCGCGCCGGTCTCTCCCGGAAGGTGGCGAAACTTCGCACCCTGGGCTGCATTAAGGGATAATTAGGGGCTCTGTCCCTAATTATTTACGAGGCGTAGAGCTTCTCGCCCGGCAGGACGGTCAGGCCGTTTTGCTGGAGGATCGTGATCGCCTTGTCCGGGGCGTCGAACCGGAAGATCATCACGGCGTTCTCACCGCTCCGCTCGACGAAGGCGTACATATATTCGACATTGACGCCGCTTCCGGCGAGAACCGCGAGGATCCCGTGGAGGCCGCCCGGACGGTCCGGTACCTCGACGGCCACGACGTTCGTCCGACTGACCCGGAAGCCGTTTTCCTTCAGAACGCGGGAGGTCGTGTCCACGTCGTTGACGATCATGCGGAGGATCCCGTAATCAGAGGTGTCCGCCAGCGTCAGGGTCCGGATGTTGATCCCGGCATCCTTCAAAATCCGCGTCACCTGCTCCAGCCCGCCCGGTCTGTTCTCCAGGAATATGGAAATCTGTTCCACCTTCATCGTTCAAACCCCCTTTTTAAGCCTCCCGGTCGCCCCGGAAGGAGAGCAGTCAAAAATCAGATCCGGCGTTTGTCCTGAACGCGACTTGCCTTTCCCTCGAACCGCTGGAGGGTCTTGGGTTCCACCAGTTTGACTTTGGCCGACACCCCGAGGTAATCCTTGATGTCTTTGGCGATCTGCCGCTCCATGTTCTGGAGGACCTTGACCTCGTCGGCGTTGGCGAAGACCTGTTCGCCGACCTCCACCTGAATTTCGAGGGTGTCGAGGGTGCCGGCGCGGTCCACGATCAGTTGGTAGTGGGGTTCCACCCCCTTGATTGCCAGGAGGATCGCCTCGATCTGGGAGGGGAAGACGTTCACCCCCCGGATGATCAGCATGTCGTCGCTGCGGCCCATGACGCGGTCCATCCGGTGGAGCGTCCGGCCGCACCGGCAGGGTTCCGTGATCAAGCGGGAGAGGTCTCGGGTCCGGTAGCGGACCAGGGGGAAGGCCTCCTTCGTGATCGTCGTGAAGACGAGCTCTCCCTCTTCGCCCGGCGGCAGGACCTCGCCGGTTTCGGGGTTGATCGTCTCGACGAGGAAGTGGTCCTCGAAGATGTGCATCCCATGCCGACCCTCCAGGCATTCCATCGCAACCCCGGGGCCCATGATCTCGGAGAGGCCGAAGATGTTGAGCGCCTTGATCCCCAGAACGTTTTCGATCTCCTGCCGCATCTTCTCGCTCCAGGGCTCGGCACCGAAGATCCCGACCCGGAGCTTGAGGGATCTCATGTCGACGCCCATCGCCTTGCCCTGTTCCGCAAGGTTCAGGGCGTAGGAGGGGGTGCAGCAGATCGCCGTCGGGCCGAAATCCTGGAGGATCATGATCTGTCGCTTCGTGTTGCCCCCGGACATGGGGATGACGCTCGCGCCTAATTTCTCCGCCCCGTAGTGGGCGCCCAGCCCCCCGGTGAAGAGGCCGTAGCCGTAGGCGTTGTGGATGATATCATTTTTCGTGAGTCCCGCGGCGACAAAGCAGCGGGCCATCAGTTCCGACCAGGTGTCGATGTCGCGCTTCGTGTAGCCCACGACGGTCGAGCGGCCGGTCGTTCCGGAGGAGGCGTGGAGGCGGACGACGCTGCTCATCGGGACGGCGAACATCCCGAAGGGGTAGTTGTCCCGGAGGTCCTGCTTCGAGGTGAAGGGGAACCGTTTGAGATCGTCCAGGGTTTTGATGTCGTCGGGTGTGACGCTGGCCTCATCGAAGACCCGCCGGTAAAAGCCGACGGTATGGTAAACCCTCTGGACGACCTGCTTGAGCCTCTTGAGCTGCAGGGCCTCCAACACCTCGCGAGGCAGTGTTTCNNGGGAAATGGTAAAATCTGTAAAAAGGGGCTTTTATGGTGCGGAAAAAACGTGCGCCCTTAGGGAGGCGTTATAGCAGAAGTTTTTTCCGGGGGCAAGGAGACCTTTTTCCCACCGCAGCGGTTTCGTATTCAGGCGGTTTGCCGGGGGCGGCGGGCGTAACGCTGATAGAGGCGCACCAGCCGGACGATGATGACGGCCATGACGAGACGGGGGACGTAGAGCCAGAAGGGATGGATGCCCATCGGCAGAAAGAGGGGCGGGTCTTCGATCATCGAGTGGTTCATCCCGATGGAGAGATGGAGGAGCTCCAGATCGTCCCGGCTCAGGTGTCCGCTTTTGGCCTCCGCCACGATGATCGCCCCGCCATAGGAGAGGCCGAAGATCACCGCGGTCATCCAGAGGAATCCGACCTTCCGGTCGAGGCCCATGATCCGGAGGAACGGCCCGAGGGCCCGGACGAAGGGGTGTATCAGCCCGAAGGCCTTGAGGAGTTCGAGGAGCGTGAGCAGGGCCATGATGATGAAGAAGATCTTCGCAGTGAGACGGAAGGTCGTCCACGCCCAGTGCCGAATCATCTCCGGGAAGGCCGAGCTGACCGTCAGGGCGCCGTCTGCGGCGGCCGGCATGACCGTTGAGCTTCCGACCCAGGGGGCCATCAGGAGAACCGTGACGGTAGCGGCCCCGATGCGGACCAGTGTGGCCTTCAGGGGGTGAATGCCGGACTTTCCCTGAATGATCCCTTCCTGGATTAGACCGTGGGCCGTCAGGATGAAGACGGCTATGAGCGTCATCTGGGCCGTGCTGAAGGGGAGAGGGACCATTGCGCCGATCCCGCCGTAAATGTTGCTCAGCATGCCAATGATGAGCGGCAGGGCGGCTGCCGGCGGGAGGTCGAGCAGTCCCATCAGAGGTTTGAGGAGGAAGTCGAGGTGGCTAAGGAGGCCGCTCCAGTCGAGGATCGCCGTGAAGAGCGATATCGGGACAATGATCTTCATCATCCAGACGAATCCGTCCCAGCCCTTCTTCAGGCCGGCGACAGTTCCCTCTCTCAGCAATGTACGCTTATCTTTTTCCCCGTTCATCTCTCACCGCAAACTGCTTTTGAACTGCCTTACGATGGCTAACATTTCCAAGTCATCCAGACGGCCAGCGCGCGTATGGAGGGTGCAATCCTGATCGGTGGGGAAGGGCAGGAAAGCCCCATGCGCGCTGCAGGAGAATGTGCTACGGAGATCAATGAAAAATGGAATTTTCCGGGAATTCTCCAGGACTAAGGCCATGCCTATTTCCATGTTATCTTCCCCGACGCTTGCTTCGATAGGCCAGAATCAGCTCATCTTGAGCCCCCCGCAGCTTGCCGCGAGGGGTCTCAATGGTGTTTCATCAAACCGTCGGCTTCGGGAAAAATCCCGTCTGTGTCAGGATATTCCGGAGTGCTTCCCGGTCAGTCTCACCCAGCGGCACCAGGGGTGGGCGGGGGGGGCCGCCGTAAAGGCCGATCATCTCCATGGCGGCCTTCAGACCGGCGATACCCCACCT
>PLLC01000101.1 GCA_003141195.1 Syntrophaceae bacterium | reverse complement strand
TTTTGTTACGTATAGCAGGAAGGAGCCAATGCATCATCAGATCTTGTCTCTTCTGTTAAATCTCATTCAAGACGATTAAATATGGTTCATCCGGTTGATGCGTCCTTTTTAGGCCAGCAGTCATAGCAGCTCCTGTTGATCCCCCCCTGGCTGCCCTGTAGCCTTCGGTGCCTTCTTGAACGTCGCCTCCACCTGCCGGATCGGGGGCATTTCGATGGTCTTCCCGGCCAACAGTTCGGCCACCGTGAAAAGTTGCATCTTCGGATACTTCCGTCCCCATAAAGCGGATTCATAGAAACCCGCCGTAACCGCTTCCGTTTTCATGGGGGACGTGGCTTCCTGCATCGAGATCAGAACCCCGATCGCCGCTTTTTCCCGCTCCAGAACCCCTTTCAGGTCGCGGATGTGGGCGGCGCCGGTCTTTCCCGCTTTCACGGATAGGATCACGCTTTCAAAGCTCCCCGGTTTGTCCCCCTGGAAGACGATCCTTCCGTCAATTCCCTTGTCCGCTCCCTTTTTTTGCTCGACGGGCCGCGCCCCCACGAGACCAAGCGCCCACCATTGGAATTGATACGGGTCCGAGGCCGCCAGCGCCGCCGCGTCCGGCTCGCTTGCAGGCTCGCCCACAACATGGAACGGCCGCTTTGTCGCCTGTCCATATTCCGCCGCCGCTTCCCCAACTTTCGCCGTTTCGCCTTTCCCTGACAGTGAGGTGCGAACAACCTGTTCGATGCCGAAGGAATCCTTCAGACGTTGCTTGATGAGCGTGATCGCAAGGTGCGTGATGTCTATCCCGATCCACGCGCGGCCCAGCGCTTGTGCGGCGGCAATTGTGGTTCCGCAGCCGCAGAAGGGGTCAAGAACAACGTCGCCGATATTGCTGCTCGCGGAGATGATCCGCTCAAGCAGGGCTTGCGGCTTCTGGGTCGGGTAGCCGAGGCGTTCAGCGGCTTGCGAATTGATTGGCGGTATGTCCGTCCACACATCCCCCACAGGCATGCCGGGTAGCATCTCAAGATACTGTTTGAACCGCGGAGTACCACCGTTCTTGGGCCAGTAAACGAATCCGGATTTGTCCATCGCCTCAAGCTTCTCCAGAACATCCATATCCCGTGGCAAGCCTAAGAAGTCGGTGACAATACGTGGTGCAGACCAATTCCGCCCCGGAGGCGGAACGTGCCCGTGCCACGGCATCTGGCTCCGGGCGGTATTACTTCCGGATGCCCCTCCTCCGGTCAAGGCGACGTCTTGCCAACGCCGACCATCTGGATCCTGCCGCTTGAATCGTGCCTTGTACCCATCGCGGTAAGACTCAAATGGTTGGTTCCACTTGTGATCTGATCCCTTAGTGTACATGAGCAATAAGTCGTGAATCGCGTCCCACCGGCGCGACATGTTGTGCGCCCCGGCCCTTTTCCAGACGATTTCCGACGAGAAACTTTCTGGGCCGAATGTGGCATCCAGAAGCATTTTGAGGTAATGACCCGCTGCCGGGTCGCAGTGAAGGTAGATGCTTCCAGTTGACTTCAACGTGCGGCGAAGTTCCATGAGGCGCGGGGCCATCATCACGAGGTAGGCCAGCATGTCGCATTCGCCGAGGAAGGTCCGGAACGCCTGAAGGCAATCCGCCACGCGCCCACCAGCCGTCACGATCTCCGCAAAAGCGGATTCGCTTTCCTGATTCCATGTCCAGGTGTCCGAGAAAGCCTGAATCTGACTCGCGGCTTTGCTTCCGTCTTTTTCCGCGAACAGGACATTGTAATTGGTATTGGAGTTGAAAGGCGGGTCCAGGTAAACGAGATCAACCGTCTCGTCCTTCACGTAGCGGCGGAGAATGTCCAGGTTGTCCCCGTAGTAGAGCAAATTGCTCGCGCTTTCCGTCATCACATCGTCCTCCCCCCTCAGTCTTCCGTCTGGCTTTTCCCGTGTGAGTCCTTGTATGAGTATTCATATCATAATTGTCTGGGAAAAGTCAGCAATGATTGCGGATTGAAGTCCTGCGTATTTTCCAAGGTTGAAGAGTTACTGACTTCCAGGAAGTATGTAAGAACCGGATGAATCTAAAAACATGCCCTTTTCACCCCTTGCCCTCGCCCTCTTCCTGGCCGGGTGGGACGAAAACCTTCCGGACGAAACCGTCCGTTTTCTCCTTCAGGGTCACCGATTCCGTCTCGACAGGGTGCTGGCGGGGATTCCGACCGGTGATTCGAAGGCCCGCGTCGACAGGATCTCCAAGGAGCAGGTTCCGGCAGCATCCGACGTCGGGAGTTTAGTGGTCCGCGGCTGGACGTCGAAGAGCTGGGGATATGAAGGATGGACGGACCGTCGGGAGAATGAATGTCCATCACGAGACCATACCGATGTAATGGGTTCGGAAAATCCCCCCCCCTTTTCTTCGCTTGACAGGAAGACGATCCGTCATTATGGTATGCGCGCTGAACAAACCTGTCCCTTTAAAGTTGTTAAGACAAAAAGTCTGGGAGAATATGAGGAGGTCGTCATGGGTCACGGAACACGTTTAAAAAAGTCATTTGCCGTTGCATTCATCCTTATCATCCTGCTGGTGGTTGCGCCGGCGCTGGTTCTGGCGGCGGAGGCGGACAAGAAGGACAACCGGCCGGAGCGGGGCATCGCCGTCTATACGGATTATTCCGGCGTCGCGGTCGCCCGGGGGGAGAACGTCCAGATGGACCTGACCCTGGAGAACAAGGGGCGGTCCGATGAGAACATCGACGTGCGGATCACCGCGATTGCCAAGGGGTGGAAGGCGACGCTGAAGGGCACCCGCTACCAGGTGAACGGGATATACGTCCCGGACGGGAAGGCCAAGACCCTTGCGCTCAACCTGGAACCCGAAAAGGGGATCGGTCCGGGGAAATACGCCTTCCAGTTCGAGGCGAAGACCGCGGACGGCAAATTCACCTCCGCCCATACTCTGAACGTAACCGTTGAGGAGCGAAAGGTCGGCGCGGATAATATCCAGATCACCGCCGCCTATCCGGTTCTCCGGGGCCAGTCCGACGCCAAGTTCGAATTCTCGCTGGAGGTGCAAAACAAGGGCGAGACCGAACGCACCTTCAACCTCACGGCGACCGGCCCGGAAAAGTGGGAGATCAACTTCAAGCCGGCATACGAGCAGAAGCAGATCTCCAGCATCCGGGTGAAGGAAGGGCAGAGCCAGACGGTTGCCGTCGAGGTTACCCCGGCGCAGAACGCCGCTGCCACAGAGTACCCGATCCTCGTCCGGATCGGCTCCGGCGAGAGCAAGGCCGAGGTGAAACTCACGGTCGTCCTCACCGGGAACTACCGGCTTGACGCCGGGACGCCGAACGGGATCCTGTCCCTCGAGGCCTATGCCGGGAAGCCGGTCACCTTTTCGCTCTTCGTGAAGAACAACGGTTCCGCCGTGAACCGCAACATCACCTTCTCCTCCTTCAAACCGGAGAACTGGGAGACCACCTTCAAACCGGAAAAGATCGATTCCCTCGCGCCCGGCGAGATGAAGCAGGTGGAGGTGACGATCAAACCGGGTCCCCAGTCCCTCGTCGGGGATTATTCCGTGGGCGTCATGACGAACGGTGAAAAGTCGGACAAGACGGTGGAGATGCGGGTCACGGTGAAGGCCTCTTCGGCCTGGGGCTGGATCGGGATCGGGCTCATTCTCCTGGTGATCGCGGGGCTGAGTTTCCTGTTCATCAAGATGGGGAGACGCTAAACGTGGAAAAAGAGATCGTCATCAGGATGGAAGAGCTGACCAAGCGCTACGGGGCGCAAACGGCGGTAAACCGTCTGAACCTTGAGGTGCTGGAGGGGGAGATCTTTGGCTTTCTGGGGCCGAACGGGGCCGGGAAGACGACGACGATGCTGATGCTCCTCGGCCTCACCGAACCGACCTCCGGAATGGTCCGGGTCTGCGGCTATGATCCGGCCCGCGACCCCCTGAAGGTAAAGGAGATGATCGGCTACCTGCCGGAGAACGTCGGCTTCTATGAGGACATGGATGCGCGACAGAACCTCCGCTACATCGCCCGCCTGAACCGGATCCCGGATGAGGTTTCCGCCGGACGGATCGACCGCCTTCTCGAGGAGATCGATCTCGCGAAGGAGGCGGGCAAGAAGGTGGGCTCCTACTCGAAGGGGATGAGACAGCGCCTCGGGATTGCCGAGGTCTTGATCAAGGAGCCGAAGGTGCTCTTTCTCGACGAGCCGACGATCGGCCTCGATCCCGACGGGACGAACTGGATGCTCGATCTGATCCACAATCTCAGCCGCGAGCGGCAGATGACGATCTTCTTTTCGTCCCACCTGCTCGAACAGGTCCAGCGGATCTGCGACCGGATCGGGATCATGATCAAGGGGAAACTCGTCGCCGCCGGTCCACTCGCGGAGCTGGCGCAACGGGGACTCGGTCTGGAGGCGGGGGAGGCGTACACCCTCGAAGAGATCTACATGAAATATTTCAAGGAGGCGTGACCTTGCACGGGATCTTCACGATATACCGGAAGGAGATGGAGGACCATTTCAGCAGCATAAGGTTCCTCCTGATCACGGCGCTGATCGTCATGGTCGGGGTCATCATCGCCTCGATGGTCGGCATGTCCATGCAGGAGGAGCTTAAGGGGATGGCCAAGCCGGACTTCATCTTCCTGCTTCTGTTCACCTCGACGGGGAAGCTCTTCTCCTTCGTCCAGTTCATCGGCTTTTTCGGGCCGCTCATCGGAATTATCCTCGGTTTCGACGCGATCAACCGGGAGCGGAGCGGCCGGACGCTGAGCAAGCTTGTCGCCCAGCCGATCTACCGGGACGCGATCATCAACGGGAAGTTCCTGGCCGGCGTGACGATGATCACGATCGTCATGGTCTCGCTGGTGCTCATCATCTCGGGCCTGGGCATCCGCATGATCGGCGTGGTTCCGGGCGCGGAGGAGCTCTGGCGGCTTCTCATCTACCTCGTTCTCAGCATCCTCTATATCTCGTTCTGGCTGGGGGCGGCGATCCTCTTCTCCGTGGTGTTCCGGAGCACGGCCACCTCGGCGCTGGCGTCGCTCGCCGTCTGGATCGGCCTCTCCTTCTTCATCGGCCTGGGCGGCAGCCTGCTCGCGGATGCGATCGCCCCGATGAACCAGACGGCCGACATGGAGCAGGCCCAGGACTCCTTCGTGAAGAATGCGGATGTCCAGAGGGCGGCTTCGCTCCTTTCCCCGGCGACGCTATACGGGGACGCGACCTCGACGATCCTCGACCCGCTCCGCAAGACGCCGCGCTCCTTCGTGCTGATGGGGCCGATGGAGAGGCTCTCCCTCTCCCGCTTCCAGAACCCGCTCCCGCTCCTCCAGAGCATCGTGATCGTGGCGCCCTTCATGATCTCGCTGATTGCGATCACCTTCGTCTGCTTCGGGATCTGTTACGCGGTCTTCATGCGGCAGGAGATCCGCTCGACCTGAACGTGGGGCGGCAATTGTCGTCCCCTTCTCCATTTATGTTTTTGCATGATTTCGGCCCTTTCCCGAGCGATGGAAAGGGCTGAACTGTTTCAATGGTCTTACCGCAAGGCGATCCCGGTCCCGCCTTTCGAGCTCCCGCCACCTCCGGTAAACGAAGACCCGCTCGACGAAGTTCTTCCGGAGGAGCGGATCGTTCAGGCGGCCGTCCTCCTCGACGGGGAGCAGCGGAAAACGTTTCA
The DNA here is from genome assembly GCA_003141195.1 of Syntrophaceae bacterium. GTDB lineage: Bacteria > Desulfobacterota > Syntrophia > Syntrophales > UBA5619 > UBA5619. Next base: position 19,103 of record PLLC01000101.1, on the reverse strand, counting down.
TGAAAGCCCCGGCGAAGATCCCCACCCCCTTCTCCACGGCCATGCCGGCGTCTCCGTAAACCTTCACCGCGGCCATCCCGGAGCTGGGGGATCGGCTCTTGAAGATGAAGCCGCACAGATCCTCGGCGGCGAGCGCCTCCAGCCGTTTTTCCGCCCAGGCGAGCATCCCGTCCGTGTGGTCGATGCGGGTCCGGATCGTAACCAGACGGGGGTTCTCCGTATCCCCGACGAGGCGCATCGACTCGCGGGGGACGGGGAGGCCGTACTCCACCTCCGGGCAGACGGGAACCCATTCAAACCAGCGGCCAAGGGTACCGGTGATGTAACGGTCGTGCTGATGGCCGCCGTCGTAACGGACATTCCGCCCCAGCAGGCAGGCGCTGATGCCGATCCGGATCTTCTCTATCGTCGTTTCCTCATCATCCGGTCCCATTTTTCATTGACAATCGGGCGCATTTTTCTTTAGAGTTCGATCGTACAGGGATTGAATCACGATTTTCCGAATTGCGAAAGGAGAAAAACAGATGATCAGCAAGAAGATGTTCGATGCGATGAAGGAACAGATCAAAAACGAAATGGAGTCCGCGTATATCTATCTCTCCATGGTGGCCTACTTCCATTCCAGAAACCTGGACGGGATGGCCCACTGGATGCGCTGCCAGGTCCATGAGGAGACGATCCATGCGATGAAGTTTTTCGATCATATCATTAACCGGGGCGGCGAGGTGGTCCTCCTTGACCTCAAACAGCTCAAACTGACCTGGAAGAACCCGCTGGAGCCCTGGAAGGACGCCTACGCGCACGAGCAGTTCATCACGGCAAAGATCCACAACCTGCTCAAGGTTGCCCGGAAGGAGAACGACTACACGGCGGAGCCGATGCTGGCCTGGTTCGTCAACGAGCAGATCGAGGAGGAGAACAATACGGACAAGGTGGTACGGCAACTGGAGATGGTCGGCGACAGCAAGGAGGGGCTCTTCATGCTCGACCGCGAGCTGGGGACCCGGATCTTCGTGGCGGGCTCGCCCTTCGACCCCGCGGCCTACAACCTGCTCCAGTAGCAGTGATCGAGGTCAACCCGTTTGGAGGCGGCATCCCTTCTCGGTTCCGGGACGGTTCCGCCTCCCCTTTACCCTAAGGGGCATACCCTGCAGGGCACAAGCAAGCAAGGGGAGGGCCAGGGTGGGAATGGGTGAAAGGGGTTTCCCGTTTCCGGCGCCCCGCGTCCGGTCACCGGCCGCGGGCGAGCTCCCGGAGCGCCGCGAGGGCAGCGTCGATCTCTTCCTCCGTGTTGAAAAAGCTGAAACCGAACCGGACGGTCCCCTGCGGGAACGTCCCGATGGTCCGGTGGGCCGCGGGGGCGCAGTGCAGTCCCGGTCTCGACAGGATCGCGAACCGCTCGTCCAGTTCCAGGGTGACCTCCGACGGCATCAGATCTTTGATGTTGAAGGAGATCAAAGCGGTCTGACGCGACGGGTCGCCCGGACCATAGAGGGTCACCCCTGAAATTTCCTTCAAACCGTTGAGGAAGCGGCCCGTCAGGGCCTCCTCATGGGCGCGGATCGCCCCGACGCCCCGGGCGAGGATCCAGGCGACGCCGGCGCCCAGCCCCGCAAGGCCGACGGTGTTCGGCGTTCCGGCCTCGTATTTGTCCGGAAGAAAATCCGGTTGTTCCTCGAATTCGGAGCGGCTCCCCGTTCCGCCCGCCATCAGGGGGGGGATATTTGCCTCCAGCCCCTGCCGGATATAAAGCCCGCCCGTCCCCGGCGGGCCGAAGAGGGATTTGTGCCCCGTGAAGGCCAAAAGGTCGATTCCCGTTTCGTTCACGTGGATCGGCAGGGCCCCGGCGGTCTGCGCCGCATCGACGATGAGGACGATCCCGTGATCATGGGCGATGCGGCCGGTCTGGGCGATCGGCAGGATCGTCCCCGTCACGTTTGCGGCGTGGGTGAGGACGAGGGCCTTCGTGTTTCGGCGGACGGCGGGACGGATCGCGTCGGGATCGAGCTCTCCCCGGATGGAGCAGGGAAGAACCGACAGTTCCACCCCCTCCTTTTCCAGTGCGCGGAGCGGCCGCATGACGGAGTTGTGTTCCACGGAGGAGGTGATGACATGGTCGCCCGCTTTCAGGAGGCCGCGGAGGGCAAGGTTCAACGCCTCGGTCGCATTCTTCGTGAAGACGATTCGAAAGGGGTCCTCCACGCCGAAGAGTTCCGCCAGCGCCTCCCGCGCCTCCAGGACGATCCGCCCCGCCTCGATGGAGAGGCGGTGGCCGGAGCGGCCGGGGCTGCCGCCGATCCCGCAAAGGTAGCGGGTCATGGCCGCCGGGACCTCTTCCGGCTTTGGCCAGGAGGTGGCGGCGTTGTCGAAATAGATGATCTTTTTCATGCCGGTTTCGTTAAAAAAATTCCCCTCCCTGTTCGAGAGGGGAATCGGATTCCCGCCTGCGCGGGAATGGCCGCCTTTTGTTTGGAAAACTTCATCGTTCCCACGCTCCAGCGTGGGAACGATAATTGTGCTCCAGCGTGTGAACGATAACTATAGGGCGCCAATCATTCCTCCAGGGCTTCGAAGACCTTCTTCAGCCGGTGCAAGGGGTCGTCGGGATTCCCATTTCCCCGGCCCTGATTCTCCGGCAGCGCCTTGCCCTTGGGGACCTCCGGAGGTCGTGATACACTGATCTTCGGTGCGGCGGGCTCGACGGCGGTCGGCGGCGGCGTAATCCGGACTATTTCGCGCGGCGGCGCTTCGGGCCGGTATTCCGCCGCAGACGTCTGCGGCGCGGCCGATGACGTTTCCGCCGGTTTTTCTCCCGGCGTCTTCCTCCGGTGACGAGGTCGCCTGCGGGATCTCTTCTTCGCCGTCGCGGGCGCGGGTTCGTGGTTTTCCGCGGGAGACCCCCCGTTTTTCCCGGGTTCTTCCTTCCGAGGTTCTTCCTTGCGGGGCGCTTCCTCCTTGGATTCTTCCTCCCTTGGTTTTTCTTCCTTGGGCGAAACCTTCTTCGGTGGGCCCTTCCTTCGCGGCCCCCTCTTCGGCGCCCCTCTCTTTTGACCGTCTTTCCCGGGTTCTATTTGCTTCGGCTCATCCGCAGCCACGGGCGCGGGTATTTCCGCTTCCCCGTCTTCCGGTTCCTCCGGTTCGTCCGGCTCCTCTATCTCCTCCGAAGTCTTGCGGACGTGATCGGTCTGCTCCGGCGCTACCGGCGTCTCCCGCTTCGTCGTTTCGATCTTCCATTCGTCCCAGGCCATGTCGGGACTTCCTGAGATATGGATCGACATGTCGTAGTCGTTCTCCAGGCGGCTGATCTCCGCCCGCTTCTGGTTCAGGAGATAATCGGCCACTTCGTAAGGGACGCTGAGCTTGATCAGGGAGGAAAATCCCTTGACGGCCTGCGATTCGATCTTCCGGTAGGCGTTCAGGGCCGTGTACTCGAGGGAGGGTCGCACCCCCCGACCCCGGCAGAAGGGGCAGGTCGTGTAGCTGATCTCCTGGATGGTTGACTGCTTCTTCTGGCGCGAGAGCTCCAGGATGCCGAACTTGGAGATGTGGGAGAGCTGGATCCGCGCCCGGTCGACGCTCAGGGCCTTTTTGAAGGCCTTCTCCACCTCCGCGTTGTGCTTGCTGTCCATCATGTCGATGAAGTCGATGACGATCAGTCCCCCGAGGTCGCGCAGGCGGAGCTGGCGGGCGATCTCCGCCGCCGCCTCCGTGTTCGTCTGGTAAGCAGTTTCCTCGACGTTCCGCTTGTGGGAGCCCCGGCCCGAGTTGACGTCGATCGTGATCATCGCCTCCGTGGGGTTGATGATCAGATAGCCGCCGGACTTCAACTCCACGCGGTCCTGGTAGATCACGCGGATCTGGTCCTCCAACTGGTACTTGTCGAAGAGGGGGGTTTTTTCTTTGTCCAGCTTGATCATCTTGACATTCCGGGGGGCGACGGCCTTGCAGTAGGCCCGTACCTGGCGGAAGGTTTCCATGTCGTCGACCAGGATCTCCTCAATGTCCGTGGTGAAGTAATCCCGCAGCGAGCGGACGCCGAAGGCGCTCTCCTGGTAGATGAGGGCGGGCGCTGCCGTTTCGGCGGCCCTTTTCCGGATCTCCTTCCAGAGACGGGAGAGATGCTGATAGTCGCGGGCCAGCTCCTGCTTGGTCCGGTTCATCCCCGCCGTCCGGACGATGAACCCGACCCCCTCTTCGGTCTGGATCTGTTCGACGAGCTCCTTGAGCCGTTTGCGGTCCGCCTCGTCCTCGATCTTCCGGGAGATGCCGCTGCTTTCCTTGTTCGGCAGAAGCACCAGGTACCTCCCCGGCAGGGAGATGTAGGAGGTGAGCAGCGCTCCCTTGCGCTCGCTGACCTCCCGGAGGACCTGGACGAGGACCTCCTGGCCGGGCTTGAGCGTGGATCTCGCGCCCTCCGTGAAGTAGTTGGAACTGACGTCGCGCAGGGGGAGAAAGCCGTCCTTCCGGCCGCCGTAGTTCACGAAGGCGGCCTGGAGCCCACGCTCCACCTTCATCACGACTCCCTTGTAGATGTTGCCGGTAATCGGCTCTCTTACGGCCATCTGGATGTTGAATTCGACCAGTTTGCCGTCTTCCACGATCGCCATGCGTTTCTGCTCGAGATGAACGGCGTTGATCAGCATCTGTTTTTTCATAAAGATCCTTTTCAATTAGGCGTTCAGTCTTCCGCACCGGTGTGCTGCGGACCGCGTGCCGTCGGAGAATCATGGGTCTGCCTGCCCCGCTCGGGCAACGGGGGGCTGCCGGATCTTCTCCAGGACGGCGGCATCGCTTTACAGTCCATCGACCGTCGCGCGTTTATAGAAAGGCGGATACGTCGCCTTTTCCTGCTCTGATGACCTCGACCCCCTCATGGAGGAGGCTGACCACGCTGGACGGCGCCGCGGCGATGATGCCGCCGTCGATGATCATGTCCACCCGTTTGCCGAAGAGCTCCTCGATCATGCGGGGGTCGCTGAGGAGTTCGCCTTCCCCGTCCTTGACGCTGGTGCTGATGACGGGGGAGCCCATCTCGGCGACCAGGGCCTGGCAGATCCGATTGTCGGGAACACGGATGCCGGTCGTCTGCCGCTTGGGGAGGATGATTTTGGGAACGGCGCGGGAGGCCTCGAGGATGAACGTATAGGGCCCGGGGAGGAGGCGTTTCATGATCTTGTAGGCGTCGTCGGAGACCCGCGCGTAGCGGCTGATGTCCTTGAGGTCGGCGCAGATGAAACTCAAAGGCTGCTTCCGGTCGCGGCGCTGGATTTCGTAGATCCGCTCGATGCCCTTCTTGTTCAACAGGTCGCACCCCATCCCATAGACCGTGTCGGTTGGGTAGATAACGATCCCGCCGCCGCGGAGGATCTCCACTGCCTTGCGGATCAGCCGCATCTGGGGGTTCTGATTGTTGATGGCGACCAGCATACCGTCCCTGTCTGACGCCGGGAATCATTCCCGGCCGTCAATGCTCATAATTTATCAGGAACAGGGACGATTATCAATGAAAGATATTGGGGGGTGCGGCCTTAGGGGGCGTTGAGGATTCCTCCCAGTTCTTCAGGGCCAAATGCACCTCGTGGGCATCGGCCGCCGCCCGCAGCGCCTGGGAGAGGTGCCGGTTCTGGAGGGTGCGCGCGGCCAAGGCCAGAATCCGTACCTGAATTTCCGGATTCTCCAGGGGGGACAGGCTCAGAAAGACGTATTCCACCGGCTTTTCCACAGCGGCATCCGGGACGCCCCCCCGTGTCAGCCCCAGGGCGACCAGCGGCCTCGTCAGACCGGCCAGCCGGGCATGGGGGAAAGCCACCCCTTCGTTGAAGAAGGTGCTGCCCTGCGCCTCCCGCGCCAGGATGGCCTGCAGGGCTTCGTCCTGCAGGCGCCTGTCCGGGCAGGCGGACCGGACCAGCCTTTCCAGGACCGTGTTTTTGTCGACGGGTTTCCCCCATAGGACAATCCCGTCCTCATTCAGGAACGAGCCCAGCAGAAACGGGGTTTCCTCCGCGGGTGGGCGAGGCGCAACCGCTGGCGGAGGGATCTCTTCCCGGACCACGGGCGGAGGGCCGGGCTCTTGCAACCGGGTATCCAGGATGACGATGGTCATCCCCCGGGCCTCTTCCGTCAGCCTCTCCGGGATGCTCCTGCGGCCGATGATCCGTTTCCAGAAGGGGACGGGCGCGGGATATCCCAGCACGATGTGGCCGACCCGGTACTCGCTGGCGAAGCGGAGGATGGTGCCCGCGATATCCTCGCTCTTGTAAGTGAAAACCATCGCGCCGAGCTCCTTGGCCAGGGTCAGCGTCCCGGAGAGGAGGCGCTGGGTTTTGCTGTCGATCACCGTGGCTTCCTCGGCCGGGGTCTGCACGTAGACGGCGAACCAGTTCCGGTTGAGCTTCCCGGCCAGCCGCGAGGCGTATCGAAGAAGCTTCTCGCTGTTGGGCCCCCGGGAGCTCAGGCAGACCATGATCTGATCCGGGGTCAAGGTCCCATCGTCCACCGGGGTCTCGTGCCGCCGCAGATCGATCTGGGAAGCCATCTCACGAAGGGTCAGCTCACGGAGGTTTTCCAGGTGCGAGGCCTGGAAGAAATTTGAAAGCGCGGTCCCGATCCTTTCGGCCGGGTAAACCTTCCCCTCTCGTAGACGGGCCTGGAGGTCCTCCGGCGTGAGATCCACGTTGACGATCTGATCCGCTTCGGCCAGCACGTTGTCGGGGAGTCGTTCCCGCACCTTCACCCCGGCGGCCCGCTCCACAGTGTCGTAGAGGCTCTCCAGATGCTGGACGTTCATCGTCGTGATGACATGGATTCCGGCCGCAAGCAGGTCCTGGACGTCCTCGTACCGCTTGGCGTTCCGGTTTCCCGGGACATTGGTATGGGCCAGCTCGTCCACGAGGACGACATGGGGATTGCGTCGCAGGACTGCATCCACGTCCATCTCCTCCATGGCGATGCCCCTGTAGAGCTGGCTCCGCCGGGGAATGACCTCCAGCCCATCGATCAGCTTAGCCGTATCGTTCCGGCCGTGCGTCTCCACGAGGCCGATGACCACGTCGATGCCGTCCTCCTTGAGTTTGTGTCCTTCCTGGAGCATCTGCCAGGTCTTGCCGACGCCCGCAGCATAGCCGAGATAGACCTTGAGCCCTCCCCGTTGGGAACGGCGGATCATCCGCAGAAAAGCATCGGCCCGGTCGTTCGCTTTCGGCGTCATAGCTTCCCATCCAAATCCAGGTTCAGCATCAGGACGTTCACCCTCGGCTCTCCCAGGATCCCCAGAGTGCGTCCTTCCGTATGGGCCGCAACCCTTTCCCTGACCGCTTCCTTGCTGAGCCCGCGGGCTTCGGCAACGCGCCGAGCCTGCATGAATGCGTTCGGGACGCTGATATGGGGATCCAACCCGCTGCCCGAGGATGTTACCGCATCCACCGGAATCGCCACCCCCGGCGCCAGCCTATTTTCTGTACGGTAGGCGGTCGCCCGCTCTTGAACCGCAGCGATCAATTTCTGTGATGTTGGCCCCAGATTGCTGCCGCCGGAATTGGCGGCGTCATAGCCGTCTCCTGCTGCCGATGGGCGGGGATGAAAGTAACCCGGACCGGTAAAACTTTGGGCCAACAGGGATGAGCCGATTACCTGACCCTTTACCGAGACCAGCGAACCGTTGGCCTGAGAATGAAACAACCCCTGGGCGACGGCCCAGACAAGGGCCGGATAGATGCCGCATAGAAGAAGGGCCAGGCATACCGTCGCAATAATGGAAATCCGTATTTCGTTTATGATGCTTTTGATCATGGATGTTTCTCCTTAACTCCAGGGCAAGATGCCTATCAGCATATCGATCAGTTTGATGCCTGCAAAGGGAGCAATCAGGCCGCCCAACCCGTAGATTAACAGGTTTCGTCTCAAAAGCGAAGCAGCGCTGAGAGGCCGGAATTGCACACCGCGCAAGGCAAGCGGAATCAGCGCCACAATGATCAGCGCATTAAAAATGACGGCGGAAAGGATTGCACTCTGCGGGGATCTCAGTCCCATAATGTTCAAGGGGGCAATCTCCGGGAAGAGGCTGATCAGCATCGCCGGGATGATGGCAAAATATTTCGCCACATCATTGGCGATACTGAAGGTGGTCAGAGCCCCTCGCGTGATCAGCATCTGTTTGCCGATTTCCACGATTTCGATAAGTTTCGTGGGATTGGAGTCCAGATCCACCATATTACCCGCTTCCTTCGCCGCTTGGGTTCCCGTATTCATGGCCACGCCCACATCGGCCTGGGCCAGGGCCGGTGCGTCGTTCGTGCCGTCGCCCGTCATCGCTACCAGGTGGCCAGCGGCCTGTTCCTTCCGGATCAGGGCAAGTTTGTCTTCCGGCCTGGCCTCGGCCAGATAATCGTCCATGCCGGCCTCTTTTGCAATAGCTTCCGCCGTGAGCTTGTTATCGCCCGTAATCATCACGGTCTTGATGCCCATGGCCCGGAAACGGGTAAAGCGGTCTTTCAGCCCCCCCTTGACGATATCTTTCAGATGGATAACGCCAAACACCCGGTTCTTTTCAGCGACCACCAGGGAGGTCCCGCCGGAACGGGAAACAGATTCGACCGCCTCGACTACGGGTCGGGGAAAATCCTGCCCGATGAAATTTTTCACGGCATCCGGGGCGCCTTTGCGGATCTGCCGACCGTCGATGTCCACGCCGCTCATCCGGGTATGGGCCGTGAAATTGATAAAAGCGGCCTGCGGCATCTCGGAGATGTTGCGGCCCCTAAGGCCATACTGCTTGGCCAGGACAACGATGCTCCGTCCTTCCGGTGTTTCGTCGGCCAGCGACGCCAGTTGGGCGGCATCAGCCAGCTCTTCGGGCTTCAACCCGGGGGCGGGGATGAATTCTGTGGCCTGGCGGTTGCCGAGGGTTATGGTACCGGTTTTATCCAACAGAAGTACGTCGATATCCCCAGCCGCCTCGACGGCCCGGCCGCTCATGGCCAGGACATTTTTTTGCACCAGCCGGTCAATGCCCGCAATCCCGATGGCGCTCAAGAGTCCGCCAATGGTAGTGGGGATCAGGCAGACCAAAAGTGCCACCAAGACGGTGATGGTAAAGGAAATACCCGAATAGAGGCCGAAGCATTTCAGGGTCAGGATGACGACCAGAAAAATGATCGTCAGGGCCGAAAGGAGGATAATCAGGGCAATTTCGTTTGGCGTTTTCTGGCGCTGTGCCCCCTCCACGAGGCTGATCATCCGGTCCATGAAGCTTTCTCCGGGATTGGCGGTAACGACTACCTTGATCTGATCGGACAATACACGGGTGCCGCCGGTAACGGCGCTCCGGTCGCCGCCGGACTCACGAATGACCGGCGCCGATTCCCCGGTAATGGCGGACTCGTCCACCGAGGCCACGCCTACCATGACCTCACCATCCGCCGGAATCATCTCTCCTGCCGTGATGATGACTACATCCCCCTTGCGCAACATCTCCGCCGGAACCTGTTCGATGGCGCCTGAGGCCAGGGTGCGATTGGCGATGGTATGGGTCCGCGTCTTGCGCAGCGCATCGGCCTGGGCCTTGCCGCGCCCCTCGGCCATGGCCTCCGCAAAATTGGCGAAAAGCACGGTAACCCACAGCCAGATTGCCACCTGGAGTCCAAAGCCGACGGACTCACCGGGAGAGCTGAAAAAAAGGCCGATCGTGGTGATCAGGGCGCCTACCTCGGTTACAAACATCACGGGATTTCCCATCATCGTTGCCGGGTTCAGTTTCTGAAAAGAAGCGCCCAGGGCCTGTACGATGATATGTCGATCGAAAAGCGAAAGTTTCTTGGCAGCCATAATATTGAATCCTCATTAATTTAAAATAGTTTTCCAGACCCAACCATAATAAAATGCTCCACAATGGGTCCCAGGGCCAGGGCAGGGAAAAAGGTTAATGCGCCCACGATCAGCACCGTCCCGACCAGCAGGATAACGAAGGTCAGGCCAGAAACGGGGAAACTGCCTGCGCTTTCCGGCACCAGCTTTTTTCTGGCCAGGTTTCCCGCAAGGGCGAGGACGGGTACGATAAAGAGGAAACGACCGCAGAGCATGGCGATTCCGAGCGTAGTATTCAGCCAGGGGGTATTGCCGGTTAATCCCGCAAAAGCGCTGCCGTTATTGCCGACGGCGGACGAATAGGCGTAAAGGAGCTCCGACAGACCATGCGGCCCCGTGTTGTTCAGCCCGGCAATGCCCCAGGGTCTGACGACCGACCAGGCCGCAAAGCCGAGAATGCTGAAACAGAGGACCAGCACGGCCAGAACGCTGACCTTGACATCATAGGCCTCGATTTTCTTCCCCAAGTACTCCGGCGTACGCCCCACCATCAGGCCGGCCAGGAAGACCGTCAGGACGACAAAAACCAGCATGCCGTAGAGACCGGCGCCCACCCCACCAAAGACCACCTCGCCCAGTTCCATGTTGACCAAGGGAACGAGTCCCCCCAGGGGGGTGAAGGAGTCGTGCATGGCGTTCACCGCTCCACAGGAGGCGTCGGTGGTAACGGTNNAGCGCGGAATTGAAGATCCCGAAACGGACTTCCTTGCCCTCCATGTTGCCTCCTGCGCGCTCGATGCCCATGGCCGTCAGATGGGGGTTGCCGGCCGACTCGGCCGACCAGCAGACCAGGACGCCGGCCAGAAAGAGCACGGCCATCGCCCCCCAGATCGCCCAGCCGTGCCGGCGGTTCTTCACCATCCGGCCGAGATAGTAGGTGAGGCCGCTGGGGATAAGAAAGATGGACAGCATCTGGATGAAATTCGAGAGCGGCGTTGGATTTTCATAGGGATGGGCGGCATTCGCATTCACGAAGCCGCCGCCGTTGGTCCCGAGCATCTTGATGGCTACCTGCGAGGCCATGGGACCCTGGAGGATCGTCTGGGTGTCAACTTTTTTATCTTCCATTACCGGTTTCCCCTGGGCATCCTTCAAAGTCTGACCGCCGGCATCCTTTTTCTCGACCTGAGTCGTGTATGGTTCGACCAATTTCGCCGTATCATAGGCCTTGAAATTCTGGATCATCCCCTGGGAGACCAAGAAGAGGGCATAGAACAGGCAGATCGGCAAAAGCAGATAGAGATTCACCCGCACCAAGTCCACCCAGAAGTGGCCGATGGTCTTTGCGGTACGGCGGGCAACGCCCCGCACCAGGGCGGCGGCGATGGCGATCCCCGTAGCGGCGGAAACAAAATTATGGAACGCCAGCCCCATCATCTGCGAAAAGTAGGACAGGGTCGATTCGCCGCCATAGTTTTGCCAGTTGGTATTGGTGGTAAAACTGGCCGCCGTGTTGAAGGCCAGATCGGGGCTGAGAGGGCCAAGGCCTTGCGGATTCAGCGGCAGCAGGTGCTGTATCCTGAGAATAAGATAAGTGAAAAGCAGGCCGATAAGGCTGAACATGAGCATAGAGATGGTATATTCCTTCCAGTCCTGCTCCTGTTTTCGATCCACCCGGAAAAGCCGGTAAAACAACAGTTCCACCGGCTTCAGGACGGGATCGAGAAACGTGCGTCCTTCGCCGTCCAGAACGCGAAACAGGTAAAGTCCCATCGGTTTGGTCAGGAGCAGGAGCAGGCCGACAAAGGCTGTGAGTTGCAGCCATCCATACATGTCCATTTTGTGATACCTCCGTTAAAACAGTTCCGGCCGAATGACGCTGGCCAGAAGATAGATGATCAAAACGACGCCTATTAGACCGACAATGATGTCCATCATGGCTAAAACCCCCCACAGGCCTTGGCAAACAAAACGCAAAGGCCAAAAAAAATAATGGTGACAATACAATAAACAATATCTGCTAACATAGCTTACACTCCCTCTGTGAATAGTTATTTTGTCACTTGAATGATACAGCAATGAGCATGCCAAAGGCTACAACTGCTAAGCTATTTAATTTATGTATTTATTTTTTAGTTTGGCAGAAATTTCCTTTGCATCTTGCAAAAGATGCATTCGGGAAGATTGAAAATTGCAAGGCGGCCAAATGCCGTATTGCTTGCGGCGGTGCCAAAGCGTGGCCTGGTCGATGCCGAAAGGAGCTTTTGTTTGTCTTGACAAAGGAAACAATCCTGTTGGACACTGCCCCTAACAAAGGAGGTCCGCCATGATCAACAATCCAGGTGGGGTAAACGGTCCGGCGGTGTGGGTCCGTTATTGGATCCATCGCGCTGTGGCGTCCGACAAATCGGGCGTGCCCGCATGAAACGGGCAGGTAGGCTTCCGGCCGTTCTTTTCATCCTGATCCTCCTGGCCGGCTGTTCGCGCGCCCCGAAGGAGATCGAGGTCATCCGCTCTCAGGAGATGATGAGCACCAACGTGACCATCACCCTGACCGGGACGGATGAAACAAAGCTGGGAGGCCTGGCCGACGAGACCTTTGCGTTCATGCGAGGGCTCTCGTCCAAGTTCAACATCTACGACCCGGCGAGTGAGGTCAGCCGCCTGAACGCCGGCGGGTCGGGGAAGCCGGTCCGCGTCTCCCCGGAGTTCGCCGAGGTCCTCAGGGCCGCAGCGGCGGCCAATCAAAACACGGACGGGTATTTCGACGTGACCGTGCGGCCCCTCGTCCTGTTGTGGAAAGAGGCCAAGCGGACGGGGACTCTTCCCACTGAGGAGCAGATCCAAAAGGCGAGGTCGCTGGTCGGCTTTGCAAACGTTTCGCTGTTGGGGGACACGGTCACATTCCGTAAGCCGGGCATTTCAGTGGATTTGGGAGGAATCGCCAAGGGGTACGTAGTCCACCGGACCGCGGAGTACCTGAAACAGCTCGGGGTGAAGGCGGGTATCGTGGACGCCGGTGGGGACCTGTTCGCATGGGGGAAAAAACCGGACGGGAGCAAATGGCGCATCGGCATCCAGCATCCTCGTGAGGGTAAAACCGTGCTCAAGGTCCTGGAGATAGAGGACCGGGCCGTCCTGACCTCGGGCGACTACGAAAGATATTTCATTCTGAATGGCGGGAGGTATTCCCATATCGTCAACCCCTTTTCAGGCATGCCGGACAGTGATGTCGTGAGCGTAACCGTCGTCTCGCCGAGCCTGATGTCCGTCGACGGTCTCTCGGCCGGCCTGCTGGCAATGGGCTCGGCAAGGGCCGCGGAAAAGATCGCTCTCTTCCGGAAAACGTTCCCCGGCACCGATTTTTTTCTCATCCGGATGGACGGGGATTCCCTGACGATGGAAAAGTTCTTGCCGACCTCATCCGTTGCGCATGGGAGGCCCTGAAGGTCTTTCTCCCGGAGGTGGTTCCCGAAAATGATCCTACCGCGCAAGGCATAACGCTTCGAGAAATCGAAGAATCAGCGCATGAACCTTTTATTCAATCATATTCGGCGACGTACCGCTATCCGTCGAATCCCGTATAACAGGGCCGCGACGACAAAGAGCAAAACGGCGATCATTCCTCTTTGCATATTCACTGCATGACGCACCGGATGGCCGGGCCGGATGATCTCCAGGGATGAGGCGTGGATGTCCATGTCTCCCCCGTGCTCCCTGCAGGCCGCATTGAACACCCCGGTCACCCTGACGATGTCCCCCTCGTTCCTGAAATCCCCGAAGAAGTTTATCTTTTTGGCCAGTTCGGCGGACACCCAGACCGCATGACCGCTGTTGTATCCCCCCAGGACTGCGCCCTCCTCGATGTTCCTCTCCATGTAGGCGTCATCATTGAGATGGAGCCAGGCCATTTCCCCCCGAACCATGCACTCCCCGATCGCCTCGCCCCTGAGGGCGACGATCCGCCCGTTCCAGAGATTGGCATTTTCCACCAGCGTCGAGCTGTTCACCTCGATCCCCGCGGTGGTTTCCCCGGCAGGAACGGGATAGGCCGGGTTGGCACCGATCCGGTGGCCGGGAGGCTGACTTCGGGCCGTTCCCGAAAGGATGGAAAGAAGCAGCGCCATGGCAATAAAAAAGCCCATCATCCCTGCTGTTGCCCTGTGAATCCGCATTTTCATATAATGCCCATCTTTTCTGATCCGGTCCGTCCGTCTCACCTTCCCCGCAGCAATGCCACGATATAGCCCATCAACGCGAAGACGCTCATGAATTCCAGCCGTCCGGCCCACATCTCGAAGATGTAGACGATCTTCATGGGGACGGGCATGGAGGGGCTCGCCACCCCGCAGGAAAGGCCCGTATTGGACCCGGCCGAGACGGAATCAAACAGCGCCTCGACAAGGTCGTAGCCGTAATAAACCCCGACGAGGGTCCCCAGGGAATAGATGCCGACGTAGGAAAGAACGATCAGCATGGCCGTGCGGACGGTCTGGTCGTCCAGCACGCGGGTCGTGATGTGATGCCATTTTGCCACCACCCGCGCGCTTTCGGGAGAGATCATGCGACGCACATCCTGCAGAAGGGTCTTGAAGATGATGCCCATGCGGATGCCCTTGAAGCCGCCGCCGGTGGAACAGGCGCTGGCGCCGATCGCCATCGCCAGGGTCACCCCGAGCATGGCCAGCGGCCCCCACTGCCGGACAAACGTCCGCGAGTAGATCGTGCCGAATCCCGTAGTCGTATGCCCGCTCGCGACCTGGTAGAACATCTTCCGAAAGAGGGCCATCGTGTCCGGGTAAACGTCGAGCGCCATGAGTCCGGCGGTGGCGATCAGCATCGCCAGCGTCATCGTGATAAAGAATGATATAATTTCGATGTTCTTCCTGATTTCGGATCTGTCTCCCGTCCAGACGGCCCAGTGGAGGGCGAAGTTGAAGGAACCGCCGATGAAGATGATCGCACAGATCATCTCGTAAACCAGCGAATGATAGTACATCGTGTTGTAGGATTGGGGGGCGAATCCGCCGGTGGACCAGCCGGCCATGAAGATCCAGACAGCGTGCAGCCCCCCTCTCACGAAACCCTGTCCCAGCCAAACGCCTACGATCCACAGCGCCAGGGAGCCGACGATCAGGTAGGTCAGCGAGACCAGCCAGATGGCCCGCGCCGTTTGAATGACGTTCGGCAGGAGTCGTTCGTCCTTCCCCTCCCCCACATAGACCTTGTAGGCGCCCGCCGTTCCCCGAAACAGGAATGTCAGCGCGATCACAATGATCCCCTGCCCCCCCGCGTAGGTCAGAATATGGCGCCACATGTTGAGGCCATGGCTGATATGGTCGAGATCCTGGAGAAGGAACATCCCGGTGGTGGTAAAACCGCTCATGATATCGAACATCGCGTCGAGATACGATCCAAAATGTCCGGAGAGCCAGTGCGGGATGGCGCCCAGCGCCATGGCCACGAACCAGGAGAAACTCGCCACCACCAGGCCATGGGACCAGTTCAGATCCCGCCGGGTCTGGCACGATGCCTCCATGCCCAGGCCGAACACCAGGCAGGCGCCGATGCCGATCAGAAACTCGATCGCCGGGTTCCACTCGCCGAAGCACAGGGCCGTCGCCAGCGGAATCAGCATCAGGAGTCCCACCCCGATGATCACCTTCCCGGTGTACAGGCAGATGACCTTAAAGTCGCTCAGTCGCGGTCTTATAATCACGTTTCCCTCTGGAGCGTTGACATAAATTCAGGGCGGACCGTCATCGGGGAAGCCAGAGCCCGAGGCCCGAGATGATATAGGCGATGGCCATGAGCATCGCAACGGCGGCCGATTCAGTCGCGATTCCGACGAGATAAAGGATGTAATTCCGGGGCTTCCCCAGGTTTAGATATTCGGATTTGTTGGCGGTCATGACTTTGACTCCTTCCATTTTTTAGCGGCCCATCAGGAGCCGGCGAAGTTCCTCTTCCTGCTCGACGGGCGTTACGGCGATCACCCGGTCGCCGGCGGCCATCACCGTATTTCCCCGCGGGACGATGACCTTTTCCCCCTGAATCACAGCCACGAGCACCGTATTCCCGGGCAGTTCCAGCTCCGACACCTGCTTGTTGCACACCTTGCAGTGCTCCTCCGGAAGGGTCATCTCCACCAGGGCCAACCGGCCCTTCTTCAGGATGTGGAGGGTGGATACCTCTCCGGCGGACATCTCCTCTTCGAGCAGACGGCTGATGACCGTGGTGGCGGAAATGGCCTCTATCCCCAACGCATTGAAAATATGTTCGTTTTTAGGGCTGTTCACGCGGGCGACCGTACGGGCGACGTTAAACCGGACCTTCGCCAACTGGCAGGAAACGAGGTTGTCCTCATCCTCTCCGGTCACCGCCACGAAGACCCCCGCGTGCTCTACCCCCGCATCCTCCTGGAATTTCACATCGCATCCGTCCCCCTCGATCAAAAGAACGTCGGTGGGAAGCTCCTCGGTCAATTTGTTCAGCACTTCCGCCCGTTTCTCGATGATGGCCACGTGATGTCCCTTGTCGGCGAGCGCCCTGCCGAGGTAGGAGCCGACTTTTCCCCCCCCATTGATCACGATGTACATTCCTTCAAGCCTTTCTCATGTATTTTTTGATCAGCGCATGCGACTCGTTCTTGATGATCGCCAGGATCGTGTCGCGTTCCTTCAGGATGGACTCCCGCCAGGGAATGAAAGTGGATCCGTCGCGCGTCACAAGGCAGATGCGGAACTCGTTGGGAATCTGGACTTCGATGACCTTCTTGTTGTCCACCGCGGAACTCGCGATAAACTCGATCAGCTCCGCGTCGCCGCGCATGATCAGATGGTGGCCGTGTCTCTCCACCAGTCTTTCCAGCACGCTCTGGGCCACCATGGTCGTCGCGCAGACATAGTCCAACCCGAGCTGCTGGAAGGTGCTCTCCCTCTCCGCGTTGTAAAGCCTCGCCACCACCTTGGGGACCTTGTAGATCCTGGAAGCCACCTCCGCGGCCATCATGTTGGAGTTGTCCTGGTCGGTCACCGCGGCGAAGGCATCGCATTTCTCGATCCCCGCCTCCCGGAGAACGTCCTCATCAAACCCGTATCCGGTGATCTTGATGCCGTTGAACGTGGACCCGAGACGCTTGAAGGCGTCCGGGTTTTTGTCGACGACGATCACATCATGCCCTTCGGTGGACAGAAGAATGGCCAACTGCGCACCCACGTCCCCACAACCCACAACGATTACGTACACGAAGCCTCCCCCCGCAAAACAGGGTGTATTCCAACACCCTGTTACACCATTGGTTCAGCCGGGCAGTCACCCCTCCGGAGGGTGAACGAAAAGATTGTCCCTTTTCCTTCCTGGCTCTCCACGTTGATATGCCCGCCGTGGGCCTCGACGATCTGCTTGGCGATGGCCAGTCCCAGACCTGCACCCGTCTCCGATTTCTGCTCCGGCACCCGGAAAAAATGTTCGAAAATCCGCTGGAGAAATTGATGGGGGATCCCGCTGCCCGTATCGGAGACGGAAAAACGGACCATGCGTTCATCCGCCTCTGCCGAGACCATGATCCGCCCCCCGGGCGCCGTATAGCGGAGCGCGTTGGACAGAAGGTTGGCAAAGACGTGGCCGATCTGGCCGGCATCGGCGCAGACCGTCGGCAGATCGCCGGGAAGCTTTGTCTCCATTTCCACACCGCCGTCCTGGGCCGCCCTGCGGAAGGGGGCAACCGCCTCCGTCACCAGCGTCGCGGGGGAGACATCCTGAAAGTCCATCTGCAGACGGCCGGACTCCATGCGGCTGATATCCAGCAGGTTCGCCAGGATGCCGTGCAGCGCATCGCTTTCATCCCGGGCCGTCAAGAGGAGTTCCGCCTGTTTTTCGGTCAGCGGCCCGACCTTTTCCTCCAGGAGCAGGTGAATGGCCATGCGGATCGACGTCAGCGGGGTCCTGAGCTGGTGGGACACTGTCGAGACGAGGTTGCTTTTCATCTCCTCCAGACGGCGCGGCTCCGTCACATCCTTCAGGATCAGGACCACCCCCGTCAATTCTCCATCCCGGTTTCGGATGGGGGCGGCATCGAAGGAAAAATAGCGTTCCCTCCCCTGCACGAACTGTTGAAGGACCTTTTGTCTTTTACCGAGGCGGTCGGGAACGCCGGCAACAACATTCTGAAACAACTCGGACAGTTCACCATACGGCAGGTCCCTGAGGCGGGTTCCCGCCTGGATTCCGAACAGCTTGCGGGCGGCTTCCGTCGATATCTCGACCTTTCCCTCCAGATCCAAGATCGCCACGGCTTCGGACAGGCTCTCCAAGGTCTCCTGAGTCGCCTGCTGGGTGCGGATCAGTTTCGTCTGGTCGCTGCGGCGAAATTCTCGGAGACTGGCTGTCATGTCGTTGAACGCCTCCGACAACCGGCCGATCTCATCCCGGGAGTCGGTCTGCACGACGAGATCCAGGTTTCCGCCCCGGATCTCTTCGGCGGAACGGATCAGGCGGTTGATGGGCCGCAGGATCCACCTTCCCGTGAAAAAGATAAAGGCCACCGCGATGAGGAAGCCGAACGACAGGAGGAGGTACATCCGCTGCCGGGCAAATGTCGCCTGCCGCCGGGCCCTTTCGTTGGCGTCGTGCATGTTGTCCTGGTTCATCCGCAGGATCTCGTCCGCTGTTTCCTTCGTCTGCAGAAAAAGCGGCAGCAGCTCCCTGAAATACCGGTTCCGGCTCAGTTCGCCAGACGGGGACTTGGCCAGCATGCTGTCGAGGGCTTCCCGATACCGGGCAAACAGGCCCTTCAAGGCCGTGGCCTTCTCCCCCTCCCCCGGGACAGTGATGTTGCCCAGCTCGACCTCAAGGGCCTTCTCGAACCTCTCTTCATTCGTACGGATCAGCTTTCCCCCCTCCTCGTCATACCCCAACAGGACAAAGAGGATGCCGCTGTCCATGCGTTCGATGGCCTCCTTCATCTGCTGGCAGGCCACGACGCTTTGGTAGTTCTCGCGCAAGATCACGTCGATGGATTGCCCGAGTTCCCGGAACTGGAAGATGCTCTGGCCGCCGATGATCAAGATGATCAGCAGCAGCCCTCCGAACCCCAATGAAAGCTTTTGGCGCAGTCCGACCATGGTTTCTGTCCTCCCGGAGGGGGACTTGAGCAAGGACCGTGCCGGGGAAAGATGTTCGTATCTTGCGGATTATGCTTGTAAATTTGTTTAACAGGGCGGGGTGTCCCCTTGCAGTTCGCAAGAGCGCCGTCTGGCGAGGTTGCAGAATGCAAGGTTTGGCAGGCTGTTGAAAAACGC